>JANINR010000089.1 GCA_024508915.1 Lysobacteraceae bacterium
CGGCGACGCGCCGGGCGCCCCGCGCACGGCGGTCGCGGGCGACGACTGGGGGATTTCAGATCGCAACCGCGCGGGCGGCCAGGCGGGGGCATCGGGCCTGTTCGACGACAACGGGCGGCCGCGCCTGCCGCCCGGCAGCAGCGCGGCGGCCGGCGGCGGATTGCCGCCGGGCGTCGTCCATGAGGACATCGCCGACCTCGATCGCGCCGGCACCTGGCTCAAGCGCAAGAATCCGCTGCCGTATTCGCCGACGGTGTTCGACCGCTACTGGCTGCCCGGCGAAACGCTGCTGGAGGAGTGGGTACGCCGCGGCGTCCGCGAAGTGCAGATCAGCATTCCCGGCACCACGAAGAAGCTGCATTGCGTGGTGTCGCTGCTGCAGCTCGGCGGCGGGTGCGGCGTCGACGACCCGAACATGCAGGACCAGGAAGCAACGGCGCGCAAGGCGCCCGACATTCCCTGGAAGCCCGAGCTGCAGGACAAATAAGTAGAGCCGACCCATGGTCGGCTCCGGGATGGAGAGCCGACCGTGCGTCGGCTCCACGTTTCGTCAGAGGTGGCTGAGGTCTCGCAGCTGCGACGGCTGCGCGCCGAAGTAGGCGGCGAGGTCGGCGATCTGCTGGTCGGTGAGTTCGGCGGCCTGCGACGCCATCAGCGCGTGCTTGCGGTCGCCGTCGCGATACATCTGCAGCGCGTGCGCGATGTAGTCGTGGTATTGGCCACCGAGCTTCGGATAGGTCGGGTCGATCGGCGCGTTGCCGCCGGCACCGTGGCAGTCCACGCAGGCCTGGCCGGTCTTCGCGTTCTTGGTTTCCGCGAGCTTCGCGCCGGCGGCGGCGTTGCCGGCGGGCAGGCCCGACGACGAGCTCGTATGGCCGGCGGCGCGATCGGCCGACGAATGCTCGGCCGGCGTTTCGCCGGAGGGGCTGCAGGCGGACAGCGTGCCGATGGCGGCGAGCAGGGCGATGGCGAGGAGGGTCGGCTTCGTCATGGGGCGGCTCACTTCACGCTCGAAAGATAGGCGGCGATGTCGGCGATGTCCTGGGCCGAGAAGCTTTCGGCCTGGGCCTGCATCGTCGGGTGCCGGCGGTTGCCCTGCTGGTACTCGGTCAGCGCGTTGACGAGGTAGGCCGCGGCCTGTCCGCCGATCTTGGGCACGTGGTAGTTCGGATACGCGTTCTTGTAGCCGGTGACGCCGTGGCAGCCCTGGCAGGTATAGGTGAGCTGGCGGCCGCGGGCGGCATCGCCGGTCACGGCGGCAGGCGCGGCGGCGGCGGCGGGAGTCGCGGCGGCGGGCGCTTCGCCCTGGGGAGCCGGGGCAGGCGCGGCCTGCTCCTGTGCGGCGGCGGTGCCGGCCATGGCCAGGCACGAGGCAAGGAACAGCGATCGGATCATCGGGCTTGTCCGCAATCGAAAAGGATGGAATGGCGGCCGCCATGCGAGCGCGGACGCAATCCCGTCAGTATAGCCACCTCGCGCGGGCAACCCAAAAGGGCGCTGGCGCGCGCGACCCATGACCTCTGGCGGATACGCGACCGGACAGAGGTGATATACCTTGCTACAACACCCCCACGACGAGCCTCTTCCATGATCCTTGCGACCGACCATGCCCACGGCCGGCATTCGAATGTGCGCCGCCGCCTGCTGGTGCCGCTGCTGCTGTGCGTGATGGCCACCGGCGTCGTCGCGCTCGGCGGCTGCAAGGTTCAGAAGGGCGCGCCGGGCCAGGACGGCAAGGAGAACGCCGACAAGGGCCCCGAGGCCGTTCCGGTCGAGGTCGCGACCATCGGCCGCCGCCCGATCGCGGCGAGCTACGCCGGCACCGCGCCGCTGGAGGCGCGCGCCGATGCGCAGGTCGTGGCCAAGACCTCCGGCGTGGCGCTGCAGGTGATGGTCGAGGAAGGCATGCGCGTGCGCGCCGGCCAGGTGCTCGTGCGCCTGGATTCCGACCGCCTGCGCCTGCAGGAGGCGCAGAGCGCCGCGCAGGTGCGCAAGCTTGAGGCCAACTACGCGCGTTCGCTCAAGCTGGCCGAGCAGAAGCTGATCAGCGCCAACGACATCGACCAGCTCAAGTACGACCTGGAGAACGCGCGCGCCGCCAACCGCCTCGCGAAGCTCGAACTGTCCTATGCCGAGGTGCGCGCACCGATCTCCGGCGTGGTCGCCTCGCGCTCGATCAAGACCGGCAACTTCGTGCAGATCAACACGCCGATCTTCCGCATCATCGACGCCGACCGCCTCGAGGCCACGCTGAACGTGCCCGAGCGCGAACTGGCCACGATGCACGCCGGCCTGCCGGTGTCGCTGCAGGTGGATGCGCTGCCGGGCAAGACCTTCACCGGTACCGTGGACCGCGTCTCGCCGGTGGTGGATTCGGGCAGCGGCACGTTCCGCGTGGTCTGCGCCTTCGACAACGGCGGCGTGCTGCAGCCGGGCATGTTCGGCCGCGTCCGCGTCGACTACGCGAGCCGCGCGGACGCGCTGGTGCTGCCGCGCGCGGCGCTGCTCGAGGACGAAGCCAAGCCCGCCGTGTTCGTGGTCCGCGGCGGCAAGGCGGTGCGCGCGCCGCTCGCCCTGGGTTACGTCGAGGGCGAGTGGGCCGAGGTGCGCTCGGGCCTGAAGCAGGGCGACCAGGTGGTCGTCGCCGGCAAGAGCGCGCTGCGCGAGGGCAGCGCGGTGCAGGTGATCGCGGTCGACGGCAAGCCCGTCGCCGTGGCGCCCGCGCCGAAGGCGAAGGCCGACGCCGGCAAGAAGGGCGGCAGCCGATGAGCCGCCCCGCCGCCGAAACGCCGCTGCCGCCGCCGCTGCCGTCGCCGCCGCGCGGCGGCGGCCTGGTGGGCCTGGCGACCCGCCGCCGCGTGACGGTGGCGATGGTGACGCTCACCTTCGTGCTGTTCGGCCTGATCGCGCTGGGCGACCTCAAGGTCAACCTGCTGCCCGACCTGAGCTATCCGACGCTCACGGTGCGCACGGAATACACGGGCGCGGCGCCGGCCGAGATCGAAACGCTGATCACCGAGCCCGCCGAGGAAGCGCTGGGCGTGGTCAAGGGCCTGCGCAAGCTCAAGTCGGTCTCGCGCACCGGCCAGAGCGACGTGGTGCTCGAGTTCGCCTGGGGCACCGACATGGACCAGGCGTCGCTGGAGGTGCGCGACAAGATGGAGTCGCTGCAGTTCCCGCTCGACGCGAAGGCGCCGGTGCTCTTGCGCTTCAATCCGTCGACGCAGCCGATCATGCGCCTCGTCCTGGCGCCGAAGCAGGCCGGCGACGATTCGGACGCGGTGCGCCAGCTGATGGAGCTGCGCCGCTATGCCGACGAGGACCTGAAGAAGAAGCTGGAACCGGTCGACGGCGTCGCCGCGGTCAAGGTCGGCGGCGGCCTCGAGGACGAAGTGCAGGTCGACATCGACCAGCGCAAGCTCGCGCAGCTCGACATCCCGATCGACACCGTCATCAACCGCCTGCAGCAGGAGAACATCAACATCTCCGGCGGGCGCCTGGAGGAGGGCACGCGCCGCTACCTGGTGCGGACCGTCAACCAGTTCGCCAGCGTCGAGGAAATCGGCAACATGCTGCTGACCACGCGCGCGGCGCAGTCCAGCAGCGGCAACGACGAAGTGGCGCGCGTCGCCGCGGCGTCGGGCGATGCCGCGCTGATGGCGGCGGCGATGGGCGCGGGCAACGGCGGCGGCTCGGCGCAGGCCGGCGGCGGCATGGCGCTGCGCCTGAAGGACGTGGCCACCGTCACCCAGGGCTACAAGGAACGCGAGGCGATCATCCGCCTCGACGGGCGCGAAGCCGTCGAACTCGCCATCTACAAGGAAGGCGACGCGAACACCGTCGCCACCGCCGATGCGCTGGAGGCCAAGCTCAAGGACATTCGCGACCACATGCCGTCCGACATCGAGCTGACGACGATCGACGACCAGTCGCAGTTCATCCGCCACGCCATCTTCGACGTGAAGCTCGACGCCGTCATCGGCGGCCTGCTGTCGATCCTCATCATCTTCCTGTTCCTGCGCGACGGCTGGAGCACCTTCGTGATCGGCCTGTCGCTGCCGGTGTCGATCATCACCACGTTCTTCTTCATGGGCCAGTTCGGCCTGAGCCTCAACGTGATGTCGCTGGGCGGCCTCGCGCTGGCGACGGGCCTGGTGGTGGACGACTCGATCGTGGTGCTCGAATCGATCGCCAAGGCGCGCGAGCGCGGCCTCGGCATCCTCGAGGCGGCGATCGCCGGCACCAAGGAAGTGAGCATGGCGGTGGTCGCCTCGACGCTGACCACCATCGCGGTGTTCCTGCCGCTGGTGTTCGTGCAGGGCATCGCCGGCCAGCTGTTCCGCGACCAGGCGCTGACCGTGGCGATCGCGATCGCGACCTCGCTCGCGGTGGCGATGACGCTGATCCCGATGCTGAGCTCGCTGAAGGGACGCGCGCCGCTCGGCTTCCCGGAGGAAGCGCCGCGCGAACGCTGGGCGCCGGAAAAGCGCTGGCAGAAGCCGGTGGCCGTCGGCGGCCGCGGCATCGGCGCGATGTTCCGTGGCGCGTTCTTCGGCGCCGCCTGGCTGGTGGTGCGCGCGTGGCGCGGCCTGGCCGCGGTCGTCGGGCCGGTGATGCGCAAGGCCAGCGACCTGGCGATGGCGCCCTACCATCGTGCCGAGGGCTTGTACCTGCGCGTGCTCCCCAATGCGCTGCGCCGCCCGGCCTTCGTGCTCGGTTTCGCGGGCGGCGCCTTCGCGCTGACCCTGGCCGCGGTGCCGCTGCTCGGCGCGGACCTGATCCCGCAGCTGGCGCAGGACCGCTTCGAGATGACGGTGAAGCTGCCGCCCGGCACGCCGCTCGCGCAGACCGACGCGCTGGTGCGCCGCCTGCAGGAACAGCATGCCGGCGACGACGGCATCCGTGCGCTGTACGGGGTCAGCGGCACCGGCACGCGCCTGGACGCGAGCCCGACCGAGAGCGGCGAGAACATCGGCAAGCTCACGGTGGTGATGGAGGGCGGCGGCAGCCGCGCGCTGGAGGCCAGCGAGACCGAGAAGCTGCGCGCGAGCATGCGCGACGTCGCGTCGGCGCAGGTCGACTTCGCCCGGCCCGAGCTGTTCAGCCTGTCGCCGCCGCTCGAGATCGAGATCGAGGGCCAGGACCTCGACGCGCTGGAGCGCGCCGGGCGCAAGCTCGCCGGCATGCTGCGCGCGAACGCGCACTACGCCGACGTCAAGTCGTCGGTGGAGCAGGGCTTCCCCGAGATCCAGATCGTGTTCGACCAGGACCGCGCCGCGGCCCTCGGCCTGACCACGCGGCAGATCGCCGACGTGGTGGTGAAGAAGGTGCGCGGCGACGTGGCCACGCGCTACAGCTTCCGCGACCGCAAGATCGACGTGCTGGTGCGCAACCGCGAGGCCGACCGCGCATCGGTGGAGGACATCCGCCACCTGATCGTGAACCCCGGCAGCGGCGCCCCGGTGGAGCTGGCCTCCGTGGCCGAGGTCGTCGCGACCACCGGCCCGAGCGAGATCCACCGCGCCGACCAGCGCCGCGTGGCGATCGTCTCGGCCAACCTGCGCGACATCGACCTAGGCGGCGCCATCCGCGAGGTCGAGTCGATGGTGCAGCGCGAGCCGCTCGGCACCGACGTCGGCATGCGCATCGGCGGGCAGGGCGAGGAGCTCGGCGAATCCGTGCGCTCGCTGCTGTTCGCGTTCGGCCTGGCGATCTTCCTCGTCTACCTCGTGATGGCGTCGCAGTTCGAGTCGCTGCTGCACCCGTTCGTGATCCTGTTCACCATCCCCCTGGCGCTGGTGGGTGCGGTCGCCGCGCTGCTGATGACCGGCTCGCCGGTCTCGGTGGTCGTGTTCATCGGCCTGATCCTGCTGGTCGGCCTGGTGGTGAAGAACGCGATCATCCTGATCGACAAGGTCAACCAGTTGCGCGAGGCGGGCGTCGCCAAGCGAGAAGCGCTGGTGGAGGGCGCGCGTTCGCGCCTGCGCCCGATCATGATGACCACGCTGTGCGCGCTGTTCGGCTTCCTGCCGCTGGCGCTGGCGTTCGGCGAAGGCGCGGAAGTGCGTTCGCCGATGGCGATCACGGTGATCGGCGGCCTGCTGGTGTCGACGCTGCTGACGCTGGTGGTGATCCCGGTGGTGTACGACCTGCTCGACCGCCGTCCCGACGAGGACTACGTCGAACGCGGCCGTCGCGCCCGCCGCGATGCCGATGCCGCCGCCGCCGCGCTCGCCCACGAGCACGACCCGCTCGCCGGCGACGACCCGCGCCACGCCTGAGCCCGCACCGGACCCCCGCACGATGTCCCTCAACGTCACCGAGCTCAGCATCCGCCGTCCCGTCACGACGATCATGTTCTTCGTGTCGATGCTCGTCATCGGCCTGATCGCCGCGGTGCGCCTGCCGCTGGAATCCTTCCCCGAAGCCTCCGCGCCGTTCTTCTTCGTGCAGCTGCCGTACCAGGGCTCCACGCCGGAAGAGGTCGAGCGCAACCTGGTGCGACCGGTCGAGGAGGCCATCGCCACGATGCCCGGCATCAAGGCGATGAACTCGGAGGCGAACGCCGACGGCGGCGGCGTCTTCGTGCAGTTCAGCGACTGGAGCCGCGACGTGGCGATCGCGGCCTCCGAGGCGCGCGAGCGCATCGACGCGATCCGCGACCAGCTGCCCGACGACTTCCGCCGCTACTTCGTGTTCCGCTGGAGCACGGGCGACCGGGAATCGATGAGCCTGCGCCTGACCAGCCAGGAGGACCTCACTACGCGCGGCGAGATGCTCGAGAGCGTGCTCAAGCGCCGGCTGGAGCGCATCCCGGGCGTGGCCCGGGTCGAGGTCGAGGGCGTGCCGAAGCAGGAGGTCGAGGTCGCGATCGTGCCGGAGCGGCTCGACGCGCACGGCATCGGCCTGGACGAGCTGGTGACGCGCCTGCAGGCCGCCAACTTCTCGGTGTCCGCCGGCGAGATCACCGATGCCGGGCGGCGCATGCGCGTGCAGCCGCGGGGCGAACTCACCGACCTGGAGCAGCTGCGCCAGCTCCCGGTCGGCAAGAACGGGACGCGGTTGTCCGACATCGCGGACATCAGCCTGAAGCCGCAGCGCATGAACTACGTGCGCCAGGTCAACGGCCGCCCCTCGGTGGGCGTGGACATCTACAAGGAACGCAGCGCCAACCTCGTCGACCTGTCGCGGGCGGTGCGCGCGGAGGTCGACGAAGTCGCGAAGGATCCGGAGATGCGCGGCATCTCCATCGACGTGACCGACGACCAGGGCAGCGAAGTCGTCAGTTCGCTGACCGCGCTGGCGGAGGCCGGCGCGATCGGCCTCGTGTTGTCGATCGCGGTGCTGTTCTTCTTCCTGCGCCACTGGCCGTCCACGCTGATGGTCACGCTGGCGATCCCGATCTGCTTCGTCATGACCCTGGGCTTCATGCACTTCGCCGGCGTCACGCTCAACATCCTCTCGATGATGGGCCTGCTGCTCGCGGTCGGCATGCTGGTGGACAACGCGGTCGTGGTGGTGGAGAGCATCTACCAGGAGCGCGAGAAGTTCCCCGACCAGCCGCGGCTGGCCTCGATCGTGGGCACGCGGCACGTGGCGATCGCGCTCTCCGCGGGCACGCTGTGCCACTGCATCGTGTTCCTGCCGATGATGTTCGGCGAGCGGAACATGATCACCATCTACCTGTCGCAGCTGGCGATCACCATCTCGGTGTCGCTGCTGGCCTCGTGGCTGGTCGCGGTGAGCCTGATCCCGATGCTGTCGGCGCGGATGAAGACCCCTCCGGCGGTGGTCTCGGGCACGGGCCTCATCCCGCGCCTGCAGGAGCGCTACGCGCGGTTGCTGCGCTGGACCCTGGCCCACCGCGGCTGGGCGGTCGCGGGCATCCTGGCGATCACGGTGCTCAGCGCGATCCCGATCGGCAAGACCCAGTCCTCGGGCGACGACGAGTCCGACCCCGGCGAGATCAACGTCTTCTACCAGTGGCAGGGCGCGTATTCGAAGGAGGAGATGGGGCGCGAGGTCGCCAAGGTCGAGCGCTTCATCGACGCGCACCGCAAGGAATTCCACGTCGAGAAGGTGTACTCCCGCTACAGCGAGCAGGGCTGGGCGATGACCCAGCTGACGCTCGACGTGAAGGATCCGAAGGTCGCGGCCAAGGTGCAGGAATCGCTGCGCGAGGGCATGCCGAAGTCGGCGCTCGCCAACATCGGCATCGGCCGCCAGGGCGGCATGGGCGGCGACGACAAGAGCGTCCAGTTCAGCCTCGTCGGCGATTCCACCAGCACGCTGGAGGAGCTCGCGTCCGACCTGATCCCGATCCTGTCGCGCGGCGGCAAGCTGCGGGACGTGCGCGTGGACACCGGCGACACCAATAGCGAACTTTCGGTGCGGGTGAACCGCGAGCGCGCCGCGGCGTTCGGCTTCAGCGCGCAGCAGGTGGCCAGCTTCGTGGGCATGGCGCTGCGCGGCTCCTCGTTGCGCGACTTCCATCGCGAGGACGTGGAGATCCCCGTCAACGTCCGTTTCGCCGGCGCCGAGCACTACGGCGCGCAGGACCTGGAGTCGTTCGTGGTCCGCGCCCCCGACGGGCGCGCCGTCCCGCTGCTGGCGATGGTGGACGTGAGCGTGAGCCCCTCGTCCACCGAGATCAGCCGCATGAACCGGCAGACCATGCTGACCATCCAGGGCAGCCTCGCCGACGGCGTCTCCATGGACGACGCGCGCAAGGACATCGAGAAGACGCTGGCCGCCGTGCAACTGCCGCCCGGCTACGGCTACACGTTCGAGGGCGGCGGCTTCGGCATCCAGATGGACATGAACGCGCAGATGATGCGCAACGTGAAGATCGCGCTGGTCCTGATCTTCATCGTCATGGCCGCGGTGTTCGAGTCGCTGCTGTTCCCGCTGGCGATCATGAGCGGCGTGCTGTTCTCGATCTTCGGCGTGTTCTGGCTGTTCTGGCTCACCGGCACCGAGTTCAACATCATGGCCTTCATCGGCGTGCTCGTGCTCATGGGCGTGGTCGTGAACAACGGCATCGTCATGATCGAGCACATCAACAACCTGCGCCGGCGCGGCATGTCGCGCACCGAGGCGCTGGTGAACGGCGGCCGCGAGCGCCTGCGCCCGATCCTCATGACGATGGGCACCGCGATCCTGGCGATGGTGCCGATCGCGATCTCGGACACGCAGCTGGCGGGCGAGGGCCCCGCCTACTACCCGATGGCGCGGGCGATCGCGGGCGGGCTGGCGTTCTCGACGGTGGTGAGCCTGCTGTTCCTGCCGACGATCTACGCGATCCTCGACGACACCCGCAGCGGCAGCGCGCGCCTCATCGCGCGCGCGCGCCGCCGGCGCGGCGAGCCCGCCCCCGCGTAAACCGGGGGCGCGGCTTCGGGGCGGGCGGCGGAAAGGACATCGGCTTCGGGGCTGGGCGGCGGAAGCGTGCAGGGACCTTTGGGGGCCGGCACGAGTACATCCCTGTAGCCTCTTCGTCGCCATCCATGGCTCCGACGCCCCCAAAGGTCCCTGCACGCTTCCACCGCCCACCCCAAGCGCGTCTCTCCCTCTTCGGCGACAGCGAAACGCAGCGCGCGAGGTCCTCGAATGCAGCCGTTCGCTGCGCGACTGCGTGGCCGGAGACGTGGGGACTCGTTTGGGGTGGTCGCCGTGGAGTGCGCAGGCCCTTCCGGGACAATCGGAGCCATGGATGGCGACGATTAGGCTACATGGACGTACTTGCGCCGTGTCCCGGAAGGGCCTGCGCACTCCGCGGCGACCCGGTCCGAAGCGAGCTGTCCCAGGCACTCCGCGGCGACCCCGTCACGGAGCAATGGCGCTTCTACGCGAGGAGCTTGCCGAGGATGCGTGCGCCGCCGAGCCACACCCCGATGGCGGTGCCCAGGCTGGTGAGGAAGAAGTTGAGCAGCACCCGCGCCACCCGGTTTCGCCACCATCCGCGCATCGTCGCGACATCGTCGCGCAGCGCCATGAAGTCCGCGTAGGTCGGCTTGCGCACCCAGGCCTCGACCAGCGCGCTGATCGTGCCCGACGCCAGCGCCGGGTGCAGCGGGGTCACCGGCGACGAGACGAACGCGGCGAGGATGCTCAGCGGATGGCCGCCGGCCACCGCGCAACCGATCGCGCCCAACGTGCCGGTCAGCAGGACCCAGTACAGCAGCAGGTCGGCGCCCACGTCGACGCCGCCGTGCCAGAAGCCCCATGCGAATCCACCGAGCACGAAGGCGGCGAGCCCGATCGTGAACCACGGGATCGAGGACTTTTCCGCCAGCGATTCGAGATCGGCGCGGACGACGTCGGGCGCGATGCCGTCTTCGCGCAGGTGGCGCGCGAGCCCCTGCAGGTGGCCCGCGCCGACGACCGCGAGGACTTCGCGCGCGGCGCCGCCTGCGCCGTGCTCCAGCGCGATCGCGCGCAGGTTCGCCGCCATGTAGCGGTCGCGCTCGGCGATGACGGCCTCGTAGAGTGCGGGGTTGTCGCCCGCGAATTCGGCGAAGCTGGCCTCGAGCAGGTCGCCCTGCTTGAGCTTCTCGATGTCCTCGCCCGCGACTTCTTCGTCGGCGAACAGCGCGGCGACCAGTCCGCCGCCGAGCTTGGCGCGGCCCCACCAGCCCAGCCGTTGCGACGCGCGCCGGAAGGTGATGCCGACATCGCGGTCGATGAGCCGCATGTCCAGGCCGCGTTCGCGCGCCTCGAGCGCGGCCGCCTTGAGCTCGGCGCCCGGTTCGATGCCGAGTTGTTCGGCGAGGCGCCGCTGGTACGCGGCCAGCCCGAGGTTGGCCGCGAACAGCGCGGTCCGCCCGGAACGGATCACCTGCACGAGGTCCAGGCGCGCGAGCGCGTCCGGGTCGGTCAGCGACTGGAAGCGCTGCGGGTCGAGTTCGACCGCGACCGTGTCGAATTCGCCGCTGTCGATCGCCGCGCGCACCGCGTCGAGGCTGTTGCGCGAGACGTGCGCGGTGCCCAGCAGGGTGAAGCGGACGCCGTCGCGCTCGACGATCGCATGCGGCTGTTCGCGCCAGGCGGCGGTACCGGCGGCCTCAGTCACGGTAGCGCTTGAGCAGGTCGCCGTACGCGTCGATGCGGCGGTCGCGCAGGAAGGGCCAGATCCGTCGCACGTGCTCGCTGCGGCCGAGGTCGACTTCCGCCATCAGCACTTGCGGCGCATCCACCGGCGCTTCGGCGAGGAACTCGCCCTGCGGGCCCAGCACGTGGCTCGAGCCCCAGAAGTCGATGCCCGAACGCCCGACGGGAGAGGCTTCGTGGCCGGTGCGGTTGCACGAGAGCACCGGCAGCCCGTTCGCGACCGCGTGCCCGCGATGGCTGAGGATCCAGGCATTGCGTTGGCGCTCCTTCTCGGCCGGGTCGTCGTCCGGATCCCAGCCGATCGCGGTGGGATACAGCAGCAGTTCGGCGCCGGCGAGCGCCATCAGGCGCGCGGCTTCCGGGTACCACTGGTCCCAGCAGACGAGCACGCCGAGGCGGCCGACGGACGTGTCGATCGGGGTGAACCCCAGGTCGCCAGGCGTGAAGTAGAACTTCTCGTTGAAGCCGGGATCGTCCGGGATGTGCATCTTGCGGTACCTGCCCGCGAGCGAGCCGTCGCGCTCCAGCACGACCGCGGTGTTGTGGTACAGGCCCGCGCCGCGGCGCTCGAACAGCGAACCGACGATCACGACGCCATGCTGCTTCGCCAGCGCGCCGAGCCGCTCCGTGCTCGGGCCCGGGATCGGCTCGGCATGCTCGAACTCGCACACGTCCTGGTGCTGGCAGAAGTAGGCGCCGTTGTGCAGCTCCTGCAGCAGGACCAGCTTCGCGCCGTTGCCGGCGGCCTCGGCCACGCGCTGCTCGATGACCGCCAGGTTGGCGGCGGCATCGCCCTGGTTGCGTTCCTGCACCAGGGCGACGGGAAGGGTCTTCTTGCTCATGCCTCGATTATCCCCTCCGGCAGCTGCATGGTCAGGCAATGCAGGCTGCCGTTCTGCCAGATCAGCGCGCGGCACGGGACCTGGACGATCTCGCGGCCGGGAAACGCGCTCGCGAGCACCCCGGCGGCGTCGTCGTCGGCCGGGTCGCCGTACGCGGGCACCAGCACGGCGCCGTTGACGATCAGGAAGTTGGCGTAACTCGCGGCGAGCCGGCGGCCGCCGTCGAGCACCGGCTGCGGCCAAGGCAGCGGGAACAAGCGGTAGGGGCGGCCGTCCGCGGTGCGCAGCGCGGCGATCTCCGCGGCCATCGCCTGCAGCTCGGGGTAATGCGAATCGGCCGGGTCGTCGCAGGCCTGGAACACGATCGCGTCCGGCGCGGCGAAGCGGGCGAGGGTGTCCACGTGCGCGTCGGTGTCGTCGCCCTCGAGGTAGCCGTGGTCGAGCCACAGCACGCGGTCCTGCTGCAGCCACTCGCTCAGCCGCTGCGTCAGCGTCGCGCGGTCGACCTCCGGATGGCGCTCGTGGAGGCATTGCCACGTGGTCAGCAGCGTGCCTGCCCCGTCCGTATCGATCGCGCCGCCTTCCAGTGCAAAATCAATGGATTGGCGGTCACTCTTGAGGAACGTTCCAGCTTCATGCAGGCGCTCCACCAGCCGGTCGTCCTGCTCTGCGCCGAACTTGCCGCCCCAGCCGGTGAACCGGAAGTCCAGCAGCCGGAAGCCGCCGGAGGACGCGTCGCGCAGCGTGATCGGGCCGCTGTCGCGCAGCCACGTGTCGTCGTAGGCGACGGAGAGGAACCGCACCCGCGCCATGTCGATGCGCGCCGAGGACAGCCGCGCCCGCGCATAGGCCTCGATGTCGTCGTCGGCCACGCACAGCAGCACCGGCTGGAAGCGGGCGATCGCCGCGACCAGCGCGATGAAGGTGTCCTCGACGTCGCCCAGGCGCTCGGCCCAGTCGGTGCCGGCATGGGGCCACGCGAGGAGGATCGCGGACTGGGGCTCCCACTCCGCGGGAAGGCGCAGGCGGGCTTCGGTCATCGGATGGCGGGCCGGGGGCCGATCTCGTCGGGCGACGCCTGGTTGGCGACGGCGTCGATCACGCGGCTCTTCTCGAAGTAGACGGTGAACGCGGGATAGCGCCAGCGGTTGATCGTCGGCCACGCGCGCTTCTGGCCGCCGCGCGGATCGAGGCGGTCGGCCGGCGCGCCGTAGCGGGCTTCGACCTGGGCCATGGTCATGCCGCGCGCGGGCAGGGCGGCGCCGTTTTCCATGGCGACCCGGTCGACGAGCAGGACGTCGCCCTGCGCCTGCACGACGTGGGTGGACTGGGCGACGGCGGCGAACGGTGCGGCGGCCAGCGCGAGCATCAAGGCGTTGCGGAAGCGGATCATGTCGGTCTCCCTGCGGGAAGCGGGATTGTAGGGCCGACCCATGGTCGGCCGCCCCGCGTCAGCCGCGCGTCACAAAAAGGAAAGGCCGCGTTTCCGCGGCCTTTCGCTTCGCGAAGCCGACCATCGGGTCGGCCCGGCACGCGGCTCAGCGCTGGCGCGCCTTGAAACGCGGGTTGGACTTGCAGATCACGAAGACCTTGCCACGGCGGCGGACCACCTTGCAGTCGCGGTGGCGGGTCTTCGCCGACTTCAGGGAGGACAGGACCTTCATGGGAAACCTCGGCAGATACGGCAGATTGGGATGGAAGCGCAGCGCCCTGGAGGCTGCCCGCGCACGGAAGCCCGCCATTCTAGCGGTCTTTTCCTCCTTGGTTCAAGTGCTTGCGGCGGCCGCGACGGTGGCGCGCATACAATGTCGCCATGGCCTCCAACGACACGCTGCCCGTCCTCACCATCGACGGCCCCTCCGGCTCTGGCAAGGGCACCATCAGCCGCCTCGTCGCCCAGCGCCTGGGCTGGCACTACCTGGATTCGGGCGCCCTGTACCGGGCGGTGGGGGTCGCGGCCGGCTGGGCCGACCTGGACCTGGACGACGCGGGGGCGCTGGTCCGTTGCGCCTTCGACACCGACATCGCCTTCCGCGAGGCGGCCGACGGCGAGCTCCGGGTCCTGGTCAACGGCCACGACGCCACCGACGAGCTCCGGACCGAGACCGCCGGCGCCGCCGCGTCGGCCATCGCCGCCATCCCCGAAGTCCGGGCCGCCCTGAAGGACCGCCAGCGCGCCTTCCGGCAGCCGCCGGGGCTGGTCGCCGACGGCCGGGACATGGGGACCGTGATCTTCCCGGACGCCACCTGGAAGGTCTTCCTCACCGCCAGCGCCGAGGAAAGGGCCGAAAGGCGCTATAAGCAGTTGAAGGAAAAAGGGGTTTCCGTTACATTGGCGGGTCTGCTGCGGGAGATCCTGGCCCGCGACGCCCGCGACGCCAGCCGCGCGGTGGCTCCGCTGCGACCGGCCGACGACGCCGAGCGCATCGACACCACCGGGTTGCCGATCGATGCGGTCGTGGAGCGGGTGCTGGCACTGGTCCATCGCTGAGCGGTGCGGCCGGCCCGGCGGGGCGTTCACGCAGCAGGCAACAGACCGTCCGCGGGCCACGAGGCGCGCGGGCGCCTTTCCACGCCACGAAAACGTGGCACCGACCCATGGCAAGTGCAATCCCGCACGCGCCCACAGAGAACAACATGTCCGTAGCTACCGAATCCTTCGCTGAACTGTTCGAACAGAGCCAGGCCCACCTCGCCAAGCTCAAGCCCGGTGCGATCGTCACCGGCACCGTCGTCGACGTCCGCTCCGACGTGGTCGTGATCAACGCCGGCCTGAAGTCCGAGGGCATCGTCCCGATCGAGCAGTTCCGCAACGACGCCGGCGAGATCGACGTGGGCATCGGCGACATCGTCAAGGTGGCGCTGGACTCGCTCGAAAACGGTTTTGGCGAGACCGTGCTGTCGCGCGAGAAGGCCAAGCGCGCGATGGTGTGGGACGAACTCGAGGAAGCCCTCGAGAAGAACGAGACCATCACCGGCCGCATCAGCGGCAAGGTCAAGGGCGGCTTCACCGTCGACATCAAGGACGTCCGCGCGTTCCTGCCCGGCTCGCTGGTCGACGTGCGCCCGGTCCGCGACCCGGTGTACCTGGAAGGCAAGGAGCTGGAATTCAAGCTCATCAAGCTCGACCGCAAGCGCAACAACGTGGTGGTTTCGCGCCGCGCGGTGGTCGAGAGCGAGCATTCGGAAGAGCGCGAGCAGCTGCTCGAGAAGCTGGTCGAGGGCGCGGTGCTGAAGGGCGTCGTCAAGAACCTGACCGACTACGGCGCGTTCGTCGACCTCGGCGGCATCGACGGCCTGCTGCACATCACCGACATGGCCTGGAAGCGCGTGCGCCATCCGTCCGAGGTGGTGGAAGTCGGCCAGGAGCTCGACGTCCGCGTGCTCAAGTACGACCGCGAGCGCAACCGCGTCAGCCTCGGCCTGAAGCAGCTGGGCGAGGATCCGTGGGACAACATCTCGCGCCGCTACCCGGCCAACACCCGCGTGTTCGGCAAGGTCTCCAACGTGACCGACTACGGCGCGTTCGTCGAGATCGAGCCGGGCGTCGAGGGCCTGGTCCACGTGTCCGAGATGGACTGGACCAACAAGAACGTGAACCCGTCCAAGGTCGTGCAGGTCGGCGACGAAGTGCAGGTCATGGTGCTGGACGTCGACGAGGAGCGTCGCCGCATCTCGCTCGGCATCAAGCAGGTCACGAGCAACCCGTGGGAGACCTTCGCCGCGATCCACAAGAAGGGCGACAAGGTGTCCGGCCAGATCAAGTCGATCACCGACTTCGGCATCTTCATCGGCCTGGACGGCGGCATCGACGGCCTGGTCCACCTGTCCGACATCAGCTGGAACTCGACCGGCGAGGACATCGCCCGGAACTACAAGAAGGGCGACACCCTCGAGGCGGTCGTGCTGGCGGTGGATCCGGAGCGCGAGCGCATCTCGCTGGGCGTCAAGCAGCTCGAGCAGGACCCGATGGGCCAGTTCCAGGCGAACAACACCCGCGGCTCGATCGTCACCGGCACGGTGAAGGACGTCGACGCCAAGGGCGCGACGATCGACCTGGGCGACGGCGTCGAAGGCTACCTGGCCGCGCGCGACATCGCGCACGAGCGCGTCGAGGACGCCAGCCAGAAGCTGAAGGTGGGCGACAAGGTCGAGGCCAAGATCATCGGCACCGACCGCAAGAGCCGCCTGATGCAGCTGTCGATCAAGGCCAAGGACGAGGCGGAGACGCAGGAAGCGCTCGCCGAGTACAACAAGGCCGCGTCCGACGCCTCCAGCGGCACCACCAAGCTGGGCGCGCTGCTGCGCGAGCAGCTGGAAGGCAAGGGCGAGTAAGCAGTGAGCGGGCGCCCCTCCGGGGGCGCCCTTGCGAGGAGGTGAGCGGGCGCCTTGGGCGCCCTTGCTAGGGTGGAGCGTCGGGGCGGCTTGTCGTTGTTGCCTGACCGGCAAGCCGCGCAGCGGCGCTCGCATCCTTGCAAGCCCGCGCAGCGGGCGCTCACCTTTTTCTGCACCGTTCCATCGTTCAACACGCTCCAGGACGCATCGCGCCTCCGAATGACCAAGTCCGAACTCATCGAGATCCTCGCCCAGCGCCAGGGCCACCTGAAGGCCGACGATGTCGACCTCGCGGTGAAGTCGCTGCTCGAGATGATGGGCGGCGCGCTGGCCGGCGGCGAACGGATCGAGATCCGCGGCTTCGGCAGCTTCTCCTTGCACTACCGGCCGCCGCGCACGGGCCGCAATCCCAAGACCGGCGATGCCGTCGCGCTGCCGGGCAAGCACGTCCCGCATTTCAAGCCGGGCAAGGAACTGCGCGAGCGGGTCAGCGACGCCACGCCGCTGGCGAACGACGACTGACGGGGAGCGCCCATGGCCTTCCTCGACCAATGGATCTGGTTCGTGCTGCTGATCCCCCTCGTCGGGGTGAGCGGCTGGGTGATCGGCCGCAGGGGCGGCGAGCGCCATAGCGACAGCCAGGTCAGCAAGCTTTCCACCACCTATTTCCGCGGCCTGAACTACCTGCTCAACGAGCAGCCGGACAAGGCCATCGAGCTGTTCCTGCACATCGCGGAGCTCGACCGCGACACCTTCGAGACGCAGGTCGCGCTCGGCCACCTGTTCCGCCGCCGCGGCGAGGTCGACCGCGCGATCCGGCTGCACCAGGCGCTCGTGCAGCGCCCCGACCTGAGCGACGCGCAGAAGGTGCAGGCGCTGCTCGCGCTGGGCGAGGACTACATGAAGTCCGGCCTGCTCGACCGCGCCGAGACCGTGTTCACCGACCTGGCGCGCATCGACCAGCGGGCGCCGCAGGCCTTGCGCCACCTGATCGGCATCTACCAGTCGGAGCGCGACTGGGCGAAGGCGATCGAGAACGCGACGCGCTACGAAGCGGTCACCGGCGAACCGATGGGCAAGCTCATCGGCCAGTTCGAGTGCGAGCTCGCCGACCGCCATCGCGCCGCCGGCGAGACGGCGGCCGCTCGCGACGCGATCGCGCGCGCCTACGCCGCCGACTCCACGTCGGTGCGCGCGGGCATGCTCGAGGGCCGCATCGAGGTCGAAGCCGGCAACGACGCCGCCGCGATCCGCGCATTCGAGCGCGCCGCGCGCCACGATCCCGACTACCTGCCCGAGCTGCTGCCGGCGCTCCTCGCGGCCTATTCGCGCACCGCCGACACCACCGGCGCGCGCGCCTTCCTCGCCGAGATGACCGAGCACTACCGCGGCATCTCGCCGGTGCTGGCGCTGACGCGCTACGTCGAATCCGAGGAGGGCGTCGGCGCGGCGCGCGCCTACCTCGCGCGCCAGCTCAAGGACCGGCCGTCGGTGCGCGGCGAGGCGGCGCTCATCGACCTCACCCTGGTCGAGCAGGCCGACCCCGTCGCCACGCTGCACGACCTCAAGCACATCACCGACCAGCTGCTCGTCCGCAATCCCAGCTATCGCTGCAGCCGCTGCGGCTTCGGCGCGCGCAGCCACCACTGGCAATGCCCCAGTTGCAAGGAATGGGGCACGGTCAAGCCGCTGCTGAACTACGCGGTGGTCTGATGGCGCTGGCCGGCTGGGCCGCGTCCTGTTTCGCGATCGCGCTGGCCGGCACGTGGCTGGCCCGCCGCTATGCGCTGCGCGCGGCGTTGCTCGACCACCCGGGCGAACGCCGCAGCCACACGGTGGCCACCCCCCGCGGCGGTGGCATCGCGATCGTCGCCGCCGTGGCGCCGGTGCTCGCCGCGCTGTGCCTGCATGGCGCGGCGGCCCGCGCGACCTTCGGGCCGATCGCGGCCGGCTTGTTGCTCGTGGCCGGCATCGGCTGGTACGACGACCATCGGCCGCTGCCGCCCGCGCTGCGCCTGGGCGTGCACGCCGCGGCCGCCGCGCTGCTGGCGTGGGCGCTGCACGCGTCGGGTGCCGGCACGGCGGTCGCGGCCACGGGGTTCGTGCTGGCGCTGGTGCTGGTCAACGTCTGGAACTTCATGGACGGCATCGACGGGCTCGCCGCCAGCCAGGCGCTGGTCGCGGCGCTGGGCTACGCGCTGTTCTCCGGCGGCACCGTCGCATGGCTCGGCGTCGCGCTGGCCGCGGCCTGCGCCGGGTTCCTGCCGTTCAACCTGCCGCGCGCCCGAATCTTCCTCGGCGACGTCGGCAGCGGTGCCCTCGGTTACCTGCTGGCCGCGCTCGCCGCGCTGTCCCTGCCGGCAGCCGGCTGGAACGCCGCCGTGCTGCTGGGGCTGCCCCTGCTTGCGTTCGGCGCGGACGCGGCGCTCACCCTGTCGCGGCGGATCCTGCGAGGCGAGCGCTGGTGGGAGCCGCACGTCCAGCATGCCTACCAAGCGGGCGCGCGGCGCCGCGGCCACGCCGCGGTCACGGCGGGCTTCCTGGCCTTCACCGTTGTTGCAACCGTGTTCATGATCACGGCGAAGCGATGGCCGCCTGCCGTTATCATGGGCGCGACAGCCGTCGCCGTGGCGCTGGCTTGCGGCGCCTGGTGGCGCCTGCAGGCAGGTGAGCGGTCCGGCGAGCCCAGGAGGGGGTCCGACGGATGACCAAGCCCAGCGAACGCATTTCCAGCTGGTTGCCGCGCGCCGCCATCGTGTTGCACGACCTGGCGATGGTCTGGGTCGCCTGGACCGGCCTCCATTTGGTCCGGTACGCGCTGCGGTCCGAGCCGTCGCCGCTGTCTTCGTGGTCGACCGAGACCGCGCTGGTGCTGGTCGCGCAGGGACTCGTGTTCTGGCGCGTCGGCCTGTACCGCGGCATCTGGCGCTTCGCGAGCGTCCCCGACTTCCTCAACATCCTGAAGGCCTGCGTCTTCGGCCTGGTCGCGATCTCGGTCTTCCTGTTCCTCTACAACCGCATGGACCAGGTGTCGCGCACGGTCCTGCTGCTGTATCCGTTCGTGCTGACCGCGCTGCTCGGCCTGCCGCGGCTGCTGTACCGCATCTGGAAGGACCACCAGCTCGGCCGGTCGGGCCAGACCGGCCTGCGCGTGCTGATCCTCGGCGCCGGCCAGGCCGGCGAGGCGCTCGTGCGCGACCTGCGCCGGGCCGGCGCGTACACGCCGGTCGGTTTCCTTGACGATGCCGCGAGCCTGCGCGGCAGCCAGCTGCAGGGCGTGCCGGTGCTGGGACGCATCGACGAAGTCGAGACCATCGCGCGCGAAACCGCCGCCGGCCTGCTGGTCATCGCGATGCCGTCGCTCGACGCGGCCGCGATGCGACGGGTCGTCGCGGCGTGCGAGGGCACCGGGCTGCCGTTCCGGCGCGTGCCGCGCCTGGACGACCTGCTCGAGGGCCGCTCGCTGCCAGGCGAACTGAAGGAAGTCGCGATCGAGGACCTGCTCGGCCGCCAGCCGATCACCCCCGACTGGAAGGCGATCCGCGGCTGGCTCGGCGGGCGCAGCGTGCTGGTGACGGGCGCGGGCGGCTCCATCGGTTCCGAGCTGTGCCGGCAGTGCGCGCGCCACGGCGCGGCGCGCATCGCCCTGGTCGAGGTCGACGAGCTCGCGCTGATCCGCATGCAGGCCGAGCTCGAGCGCGATTTCCCGCAGGTGCGTTGCGTACCGGTGCTGGGCGACTGCGGCGATCCCGCGGTGATGCGGCATGCCCTCGGGGCCGCGCATGCGGACGCCGTGTTCCACGCGGCGGCCTACAAGCAGGTGCCGCTGCTCGAGGCGCAGTTGCGCGAGGCGGTGCGCAACAACGTGCTCGCCACCGAGACCGTGGCCGCCGAAAGCCGCCGTGCCGGCGTCGCGACGCTCGTGCTGATCTCGACGGACAAGGCGGTGGATCCGGTCAACGTGCTGGGCGCGACCAAGCGGCTGGCCGAGAAGGTCTGCCAGGCGCAGGCGCTCGAAGGCGGGACCACGCGTTCGGTCACGGTGCGTTTCGGCAACGTGCTGGATTCGGCCGGCAGCGTGGTGCCGCTGTTCCGCGAGCAGATCCGCCGCGGCGGCCCGGTGACGGTCACCGACCCCGAGGTGACGCGCTACTTCATGACGATCCCCGAGGCTTGCCAGTTGATCCTGCAGGCCGCGGCGATGGGCTCGCCGCACGCCATCTACACGCTCGACATGGGCGAGCCGGTCGCGATCAAGCTGCTCGCCGAGCAGATGATCCGCCTGGCCGGCAAGCAGCCAGGGCGCGACATCGCCATCGTCTACACGGGCTTGCGCGCCGGCGAGAAGCTGCACGAAACCCTGTTCCACGCCGACGAGCGCTATCGCCCGACCAGCCACCCGAAGATCCTGCAGGCCGAGGCGCGCGCCATCCTGCTCGAGCGCATCCTCGCGATCGGCCCGCGCATGCGCGCCGCGGTGGAGCGCTACGACGTCGACGAGCTCGCGCTGCTGCTGCGCGAGGCCGTGCCGGAATTCGTCCCGCACCATGCGGATGCCGACCGCGACGCGCCTGGCGCGGTCCTCGCTTTCCCGGCCCGTGCCGGAAGGAAACCCTGAAGTGCAAGACGCAAGGACGCGCCAACGCCGGATCCGCAAGGCGGTGTTCCCCGTCGCGGGGCTGGGCACCCGATTCCTGCCGGCGACCAAGACGGTCCCGAAGGAAATGCTGCCCATCGTCGACCGGCCGCTGATCCAGTACGCGGTCGACGAAGCCATCGAGGCGGGTTGCGACACCCTCGTGTTCGTCACCAACCGCTACAAGCACGCGGTCGCCGACTACTTCGACAAGGCCTACGAGCTGGAGCAGAAGCTCGAGCGCGCCGGCAAGGCCGAGCAGCTGGAACTGGTGCGGAACGTGCTGCCGCCGGGCGTGCGCGCCGTGTTCGTCACCCAGGCCGAAGCGCTCGGGCTGGGGCACGCCGTGCTGTGCGCGAAGCCCGTGGTGGGCGACGAGCCGTTCGCGGTGCTGCTGCCCGACGACCTGATCTGGAACCGGCAGAAGGGCGTCGCCGGCCCGGGCGCGCTGAAGCAGATGGCCGACCTGGCGGAGGCGAGCGGCGCGAGCGTGATCGCCACGCAGGACGTCCCGCGCGAGAAGACCGGCAGCTACGGCATCGCCGCCACGGAAAGCTTCAACGGCCGCCAGGGCCGGATCACGGCGATGGTGGAGAAGCCGAAGCCGGAGGACGCACCGTCGACGCTGGCCGTGGTCGGCCGTTACGTGCTGTCGCCGCGCATTTTCGACCTGCTCGAGGCGACGACGCCGGGCGCGGGCGGCGAGATCCAGCTCACCGACGCGATCTCGGCGCTGCTGCGCGAGGAACCCGTGCTGGCCTACCGTTTCCAGGGCACGCGCTTCGACTGCGGCACGCACATCGGCCTGATCGAAGCCACCATCCGGCACGCGCTCGACCACGAAGCGCTGAGCGACGCCGCCCGCGAGACGATGCAGCGCGCCCTCGGCGAGATGGGCGTCGTCGACCTCGACTGACCCAAACGGCTCTCAGCCGCAGATCACACAGATCACACAGATCACACAGATCAAAAAGGATAAAAACGATAAAGGAAGGAAATTAATGGTGCAGGGTGCTCCATGGTGTCCTGGAACCACTTTGCCCTTTCCGGTCTTTTCTGCGCGTATCCGCTTTTGATCTGTGTGATCTGTGGCCAAAAGCTTTTGCGGTCACAGGGATTCGAAGATGCCGGCGGCGCCCATGCCGGTGCCGATGCACATCGTCACGAGTCCGTACTTCTGCTTGCGGCGGCGCATGCCGTGGACGATCGTCGCGGTCCGCACCGCGCCGGTCGCGCCGAGCGGGTGGCCGAGCGCGATCGCGCCGCCGAGCGGATTCACCTTCTCCGGGTCGAGCCCGGAATCGCGGATCACCGCCAGCGCCTGCGCCGCGAAGGCCTCGTTGAGCTCGATCCAGTCGAGCTGGTCCTTCGTCAGCCCCGCCTGCTTCAAGGCTTTCGGGATCGCCGCGATCGGGCCGATGCCCATCACCTCCGGCCGCACGCCCGCGACCGAGAAGGCGGCGAAGCGGGCGAGCGGGGTGAGTCCGTAGTCCTTGACCGCCTGTTCCGACGCCACCAGCACCGCGGCGGCGCCGTCGCTCATCTGCGAGGAGTTGCCGGCGGTGACGGTACCGCCGAACTGGCCGTTGCGGAAGACGGGGCGCAGCTTCGCCAGGCCCTCGAGCGACGTGTCCGGGCGCGGACCCTCGTCGGCGTCGACGAGCGTCTTCTTCAGGCGGACGGCATTGCCGGCGAGGTCGGGCAGGCGCGCCACGACTTCCAGCGGCGAGATCTCGTCGCGGAATTCGCCGGCGTTCATCGCGGCGAGGGCCTTCCGGTGCGAGGCGAGGGCGAACGCGTCCTGGTCCTCGCGCGAGACCTTCCATTCCTCGGCGACCTTCTCGGCGGTGATGCCCATGCCGTAGGCGATCGCCACGTGGTCGTTGCCGCGCTCGTCCGGCCTGAACACCGCCGGCGACAGCGCGACCTTGTTGCCCATCATCGGCACCATCGACATCGATTCGGTGCCGCCGGCGAGCACGAGGTCGGCGTTGCCGAGCCGCACCTGGTCCGCCGCGAGCGCCACCGCCTGCAGGCCGGAGGAGCAGAAGCGGTTGATGGTCTGCGCGGCGATCGTGTCCGGCAGGCCCGACAGCAGCAGGCCGATGCGCGCCACGTTCATGCCTTGCTCGCCTTCGGGCATCGCGCAGCCGATGATGGCGTCGTCGATGCGCGAGACGTCGATGCCCGGCGCCTGCGCCACCACGCTGCGCAGCACGTGCGCGAGCATGTCGTCGGGGCGGGTGTTGCGGAACACGCCGCGCGGCGCCTTGCCGACGGGCGTCCGCGTGGCCGCGACGATGTAGGCGTCCTGGATCTGCCTGCTCATGGAATTACCTCGTGAAATGCGGGTACGGGGCGGCCGCGCTCAGTTCCTGAGCGGCTTGCCGGTCTTGAGCATGTGCTCGATGCGTGCCTGGGTCTTGTCCTGCCGGGCGAGCGCGACGAAATGCTCGCGCTCCAGCCGCAGCAGCCAGTCCTCGTCGACCAGCACGTTGCGGTCGACCTCGCCGCCGCACAGCACGGTGGCGATGCGGGTTGCGATCTCGGCGTCGTATTCGCTGATGAAGCGGCCCTCGAGCATGTTCACCAGCAGCATGCGGAACGTCGCGATGCCGACGTCGCCGGCCACGCGCACGCGGCGCGCCGGCAGCGGCGGCCGATAGCCGCGGTCCGCGAGCGCCAGTGCCTGGCCGCGCGCGATGTGCAGTAGCTCGAGGGGATGGAACGACACCACGTCGTCGGCGCGCAGCAGGCCGAGCGACTTCGCCTCGAGCGCGGACGTCGACGCCTTCGCCATCGCCACCGTCTCGAACACCTGCTTCAGCTGCGCGAAGACGTCGCCGTCGGCGCCCGCCGCCTGCGAGGCGCGCACGGCGAGTTCCTTGAGCCCGCCGCCGGCCGGGAGGAGGCCGACGCCGGCCTCGACCAGGCCGATGTAGCTCTCGAGGTGCGCGACGGTGCGCGCGGCATGCATCTGGAACTCGCAGCCGCCGCCCAGCGCGAGGCCGCGGACCGCCGCGACGACCGGGACCTGCGCGTACTTGATGCGCTGGCTGGTCGCCTGGAAGTTGGCGACCATCGCCTCGAAGCCGGCGACGTCGCCCGCCTTGAGCAGGCCGATCGCGCCGGCGAGGTTGGCGCCCGCCGAGAACGGCTCGTCCGGCTGCCAGAGCACCATCGCGCGGAAGTCCTGCTCGGCGGTGGCGATCGCCTGCTGCAGGCCGGCCATGACCTGGTCGTCGACGGTATGCATCTTCGTGCGGAACGAGGCGACCAGCACGCCGTCGCCGTCGTGCCAGGCGCGCAGTCCCTCGTTCTCGAACACGGTCTCGCCGGGATCGGCGCGCTCGCCCAGCACCGGGTCGGGGAATCGCTGGCGCTTGTAGACGGGCAGGGCGGAGCGCGGCAGTTTCGCGTTGCGGGCCGGGCTGTAGCTGCCCTCGGCCCCGTGCACGCCGTCGCGGCCGTCGAACACCCAGTCGGGCAGCGGCGCATCGGCCATCGCCTTGCCGGCGACGATGTCTTCGGCGATCCAGGCAGCGACCTGCTTCCAGCCCGCGGCCTGCCAGGTCTCGAACGGGCCGAGGCGCCAGCCGTAGCCCCAGCGGATCGCGAGGTCGACGTCGCGCGCGGTCTCGGCGATGTCGGCCAGGTGGTACGCGCTGTAGTGGAACAGGTCGCGGAACACCGCCCACAGGAACTGCGCCTGCGGATGGTCGCTGGCGCGCAGCGCGGCGAACTTCTTCGCCGGGTCCTTCTCCCTGAGCATCGCGGCGACCTCCGGCGCGACATCGGCCGCGCTGGCGCGGTAGTCCTTCGCTTCGAGGTCGAGGACCAGGATGTCCTTGCCGCGCTTGCTGTAGATGCCGGCGCCGGTCTTCTGGCCGAGCGCGCCCTTGTCGACGAGCGCCTTCAACCAGGCCGGCGCGGCGAAGTGGCGGTGCCACGGGTCGCCGGGCAGCGTGTCGGCCATGGTGCCGATGACGTGCGCCATGGTGTCCAGGCCGACGACGTCGGCGGTGCGATAGGTCGCGGACTTCGGCCGGCCGATCGACGGGCCGGTGAGCGCGTCGACGGTGTCGAAGCCAAGGCCGAAGCCCGCGGTGTGGTGCATGGTCGCCAGGATCGAGAACACGCCGATCCGGTTGCCGATGAAATTGGGCGTGTCCTTCGCGCGGACCACGCCCTTGCCGAGCGTGGTGGTGAGGAAGGCCTCGAGCGCGTCGAGCAGCGCGGGATCGGTCGTGCGCGCGGGGATCAGCTCGGCCAGGTGCATGTAGCGCGGCGGGTTGAAGAAGTGCACGCCGCAGAATCGGTGCCGCATCTCTTCCGGGAGCACGTCGGCGAGGGCATTGATGCCCAGGCCCGAGGTGTTGCTCGCCAGCACCGCGTGCGCGGGCACGTGCGGGGCGATGCGCCGGTAGAGATCCTGCTTCCAGTCCATCCGTTCGGCGATGGCCTCGATCACCAGGTCGCAGCCTTCGAGCAGGCCGAGGCCGGTGTCGTAGTTGGCGGGAACGATCGCCTCGGCCAGGGCCTTCGAGGCCAGCGGCGCGGGCGAGAGCTTGCCCAGGTGCGCGATCGCCTTGAGCACGATGCCGTCCGGCGCGCCGTCCTTCGCGGCGAGGTCGAACAGCACCGTGTCGACGCCCGCGTTGGTGAGGTGCGCGGCGATCTGCGCGCCCATCACGCCGGCCCCGAGGACCGCGGCACGCCGTACAAGCAATTTCTCAGCCATTTGCGCTATCCCTATAAAAATAAAAGCTTTTAGCCACAGATTTCACAGATCACACGGATCTGTACCGCGCCGTCCGCAGATTCCGGACCCACCCGCCGCGACGCACCAGACTGTGTCCATCTGTGAAATCCGTGGCCAAAAAAGCTTCAGGAAGTTCAGGAAGTGAAGCCGGCGACGGCGAACCGGATCAGCTCGCGGGCGGCGCGCTCGCGGTGGGTGGACTCGGTCATGCCGGAGGGGCGCTTGATCATCCCGAAGTCGGCCATCGCGTAGGTCAGGGCGCCGGACAGGAAATCGAGGCGCCAGTACAGCTGGTCCTTCGGCAGGTCGGGCAGGCAGCGCGCGATCGCGCGGGCGAAAGCGCGGGGCACGTGGCCGTACTGGTCCGACAGGAACTTCCGCAGGCTGTCGTTCTTCTCGGCGTAGGCGCGGGCGATGACCCGGATGAAGGCCCCGCCGCCGTGCCGGTCCTGCGCCATCGCCAGGGCCGGTTCGACGAAGGCCGCCAGCACCGCCTCCAGGTCGCAGGCGCCGTCGGCCATCGCCGCCTCCAGGCGGGCGACGCGCTGGGCGCTCATCTCGTCCATGCGGCGGCGGAAGACCTCGTTGACGAGGTTCTCCTTGCTGCCGAAGTGGTAGTTCACCGCCGCGATGTTGACGTCCGCCCGGCTGGTCACCTGCCGCAGGGAGGTGCCGGCGAAGCCGTGCTGGGCGAAGAGTTCCTCGGCGGCGCCGAGGATGCGGTCCTTGGTCGAAAAGGCGGTGGTCGCCACGCGTCGTGTCCCCGTCGCTGAATCAAACGATTGTTTGATACTAGCCCCGCCGGGGCGGATCGTCAACGCGTCCTGTCCGGCGGCCGAATGCCGTGCACGGGATCCCGCCGGCTTGCGTTGCGATGCGTTAGAATTACCGTAGCCATGTCGGCTAAACCCGCGTCCCCACGCGGGTTTTTCTGTTATCCTCGGGCGCTCGACCCCCATCGGGGATGGGGTTCGGCCGCCCGCCTATCCGGAGAGTTTTCCAATGGCGCTGGAGCGCACCCTGTCGATCGTCAAGCCCGATGCCGTCGCCAAGAACGTCATCGGCGAAATCTATTCGCGTTTCGAGAAGAACGGCCTCAAGGTCGTCGCCGCGAAGATGAAGCACCTCTCGAAGCAGGAAGCCGAAGGCTTCTACGCCGTGCACCGCGAGCGTCCGTTCTTCGCCGCGCTGGTCGAGTTCATGAGCTCCGGCCCGGTGATGATCCAGGTCCTCGAAGGCGAGGGCGCCGTGCTGAAGAACCGCGAGCTGATGGGCGCGACCAATCCGAAGGACGCCGCGGCCGGCACCATCCGCGCCGACTTCGCCGATTCGATCGACGCCAACGCCGTGCACGGTTCCGATTCGCTGGAGAACGCCGCGATCGAGATCGCGTACTTCTTCCCGGCGACCGACGTCTACGCCCGCTGAACCAGGCGATGGACCGGACGCGCGACATCGCGATCGAAGTCGTCCCCGACGCCGCAGCCGCGGCGCCGGGCACGGCCTCCGCGCGCGCGCCCGCAGCCGCGAGCGCGCCGTCGCCGGCGAAAGCCGCCGACGGCCGCACCAACATCTTCGACCTCGACCGACCTGCCCTCGAGCGGTTCTTCGAGGAAGGCCTGGGCGAGAAGAAGTTCCGCGCCCACCAGGTGATGAAGTGGATCCATCACCGCTACGCCACCGACTTCAACGACATGACCGACCTCGGCAAGGCGCTGCGCGCCAAGCTCGAGGAGCGCGCGGTGGTGCATGCGCCGACGGCGATGTTCGACAAGGCCTCCGCCGACGGCACGCACAAGTGGCTGCTCGGCATGGACCCGAAGAACGCGATCGAGACGGTCTACATCCCCGACAAGGGGCGGGGCACGCTGTGCGTGTCCTCGCAGGTGGGCTGCGCGCTCAACTGCACGTTCTGCTCCACCGCGACCCAGGGCTTCAACCGCAACCTCTCCACCGCCGAGATCATCGGCCAGGTGTGGGTCGCGGCCCGCCACCTCGGCAACGTCCCGCACCAGCAACGCCGCCTCACCAACGTGGTGATGATGGGCATGGGCGAGCCGCTGGCCAACTTCGACAACGTCGTGCGCGCGATGAGCATCATGCGCGACGACCTGGGCTACGGCCTGGCCAACAAGCGCGTCACGCTGTCGACCGCCGGCATGGTGCCGATGATCGACCGCCTCGCCGCGGAAAGCGACGTGTCGCTGGCCGTGTCGCTGCACGCGCCGTTCGACGACCTGCGCGACACGCTGGTCCCGCTCAACCGCAAGTACCCGATCGCCGAGCTGATGGACGCCTGCGTGCGCTACGCGCTGCGCAGGAAGGGCGAGTCCGTGACGTTCGAATACACCCTGATGAAGGGCGTCAACGACCAGCCCGAGCATGCGCGCGCGCTGGTCGGGCTGATGCGCGACTTCGACCGCCGCGTGCAGATGAAGGATGCGGCCAAGGTCAACCTGATCCCGTTCAACCCGTTCCCGGGCACGCGCTTCGAACGTCCGGGTGACGACGCGATCCGCGCGTTCCAGAAGCAGCTCAACAACGCCGGCATGATCGCGCCGGTGCGCCGCACGCGCGGCGACGACATCGATGCGGCCTGCGGCCAGCTCAAGGGCCAGGTGATGGACCGCACGCGGCGCCAGGCGGAATTCCGGCGCTCGCTGCAGGCGGGAGGCGGCGATGCGGCCGCCTGATCGCGGCCTCGCGATGCGCATGGCGGCGATGCGGGCCGCGGGCCTGCTCGCGGCCGCGTGCGCAGTGGCGGGTTGCTCGCGGCTCACCTTCGTCAAGCCCAGCACCGACCGCGACAGCTACACCCAGGTCGCCCCGGACTACGACGTGCGCGAAGACCCGCGCGAAGCCGGCCGCCTGCTGGCCCGGGAGCGCGTCGCCGCCGCCACCGAGGCGCTGCGCGGCGGCGATCCGGCCCGGGCGGCGAAGCTCGCGCAACAGGCGCTGGAGGGCGACCGCTCGCTCGCGGACGCGCATACCGTGCTGGCGCTCGTCGCCGAAGGGCAGGGGCGCGGCGCGGAGGCGGGAACCCATTACGCCGCGGCGGCGAAGCTCGCCCCGGAGCACGGCATCGCGCTCAACAACTACGGGGTCTGGCTGTGCGGGGCGGGACGCCCTTCGGAGGCGCTGCCGCTGTTCGAGCGCGCGCTGGCCGATCCGTCCTATCCGACCCCGGCCGGGGCACTGGCCAATGCCGGCAACTGCGCGTTGCGTGCCGGCCAGGCGGCCCGGGCCGAGCGCGACCTGCGCCGCGCCCTCGCGCTCGATCCGGCCGAGCCGACCGCGCTCGCGGCGATGGCGCGCGTCGAATACGCGGCGGGGGACTACCTGCAGGCGCGGGCGTTCTCCGAGCGGCGGCTCGCGGCGGGGGCCGCGACGCCCGAAGTCCTGCAACTGGCGTCACAAATCGAGCAGAAACTCGGAGACGCGGCCGCTTCGGCCCGTTATGTTCGAAGAATGAGGGACGAATTCCCTCTCTCGCAGGCTCCCCGGGGGGGTGAGAGTCAGCAATGATCGCGAACGAACACGAACCGCACGTGCATGCGGAACACGAGGGCGCCGGCCGGCGCCTGCGCGAGGCGCGCGAAGCCGCGGGCCTCAGCCTCGCCGAGGTGTCCCAGCGGCTGAAGATGCCGCTCCGGGTGGTGCAGTCGCTGGAAGCGGAGGACTGGAGCCGGCTGGGCGCGCCCGTCTTCGTCCGCGGCCAGCTGCGCAGCTATGCGCGCCTGCTCGGCATCGATGCGGCGCCGGTCGAGGACGCCGCGGGCGTCTCCGTCGTCGAGCCGCCGGTCCTGGTGCCGCGCAGCTATACCTCGCCGCTGCAACGCTTCGCCGAACACGCCGCGCGCCGCGCGGTCTACATCGTCATGACCGTCGCGATCGCGATCCCGGTGTGGCTGGCGACGCGTCCCCACGTCGACCTCGCCGCGGCGGGCGATGCCGCGCCGCTCGATGCGCCGGCGACGCCGAGCCGGGCCGCGCCGGCCGAGCGCCAGGTGCCGCAT
>JANINR010000090.1 GCA_024508915.1 Lysobacteraceae bacterium
TCGCGCACGCCGTGCTGCTGCGCGGCAGCGCGCGCGCGCGGGCCGGCGGCGTGGACGCGTCCAGCTACGCGTCTTGGTACGCCGCGCTGGCCGACCTGTCGCTGCGCCTGGCCGGGATGGGCTGGCGCAACGCGCTGTGCGAAACGGCGTTCGTGGCGCGCGGCGGCGAGGGCGCCCCCGCCGACGGCGACCTCGACCTGCTCGCCGCGCGCTGGCCTGCGTGGCATGCACGCCTGGCGGAATTCCTGATGCAGGACCCGCTGCGGCCCCTGCGCGAGGACCTGGCGCGCCGCGAGCGCCTGGTCGAACCGTTGCTGCCGCAGGGCGAGTTCGCGTTCCCGGGGTAGGGGCCCGCTTCGTGGCTACAATCGGCGGATGGCGGGGACGGGCGACGACGGGGCAACGGGCACGACAGGCGGCGCCGGCGACGGCGAGGGCATCGCCGCCATCGTCGTCACCCACCACAGCGCGACGACCATCGACGATTGCCTCGCGCGGCTGCGCGCCGCGGACGGCGTGATCGCGATCCGCGTCGTCGACAATGCATCGGGCGACGACACCGTCGCCGTCGTGCAACGGCATGCGGCCGCGGATCCCCGCGTGCACTTCATCGCCAACCCCGACAACCCCGGTTTCGCCACCGCCTGCAACCAGGGCGCGGCCGATGCCGGCGCCGCGGCGGCGTGGCTCGCCTTCGTGAATCCGGATTGCCTGGTCGAGGCCGGTGCGCTGGCGCGACTCCGCGGCCACGCGCGCGCGCTCGGCGGCGGCGGCCTGGTCGGCGCCGACCTCGTCGGCGAGGACGGCGCGCACGATCCGGCGGCGCGCCGCCGAGACCCCGATTTCGCCGCGATGCTGCGTTCGCCGCGTGCGGCGCGGCTGGACGTGCCCGCCGACCCCGCGCAGCCGCTGCAACGCGTCGACGCCGTGTCCGGCGCGCTGATGCTGCTGCCGCGCGCGCTGTTCGCACGCGTCGGCGGCTTCGACGCCGGCTACCGCCTGCATGCCGAGGACCTGGACCTGTGCCGGCGCGTGCGCGCGGCCGGCGCCGGGGTGGCCGTGGCGAACGATGTCGTCGTGCTGCACGTGCGCGGCGTCTCCAGCCGCGCCCGGCCGCTGTTCGTCGAGTGGCACAAGCACCGCGGCCTGTGGCGCTACTTCCGCAAGTTCGAGGCGTCGCGTCGCGGCCTCGCGACACGCGCTGCGGTGCTCCTGGCGATCTTCGCGAGGTTCCCGCTCGCCGCGTTGCGCAGCATCCTCAACCAGGTCCAACCATCGACAGGCTCAAGGGGGAGTCCATGAATTTCGCGGGGATCGCGGCGAACGCCGGCACCAACGTCGCAAGCATCGAGCAGCTGCTCCGGCACGGAAGCGGCAGCCCCGGACTGGCAGCGACCATCGGCACCACGCCGGCGTCGATCACCAGTTTCGTCAACGGCCAGGTGTCCGCCGACATCGCGGCCGCGCTCGGCGCCACGCCGGGCGCCGCGCAGGAGCTGCGCAACATGATCGGGCGCGACGGTGCGATCGGCCTGGTCATCGGCCTGGCCTGCGGCCGGGGCGCGAAGCCCGAGGCCAGGGCCGCCACGGAGGCGGCTGCCCGGGCGCCGGTCGACATCCCGGCGGAAATCGCCGGCGAAGAAGCCCCGTAAGGCGCGGATCAGCGCGCGCGGTCGAGGGTGTCGCGGAGCTCGCGTGCGGCCGCGGCGGCGGCCCCGGCGTAGTCATCGCCGGCGGACGCATACAGGATCGCGCGCGAGGAGCTGACGACCAGCCCGGTGCCGTCGGCGCTCTTCGCGTTGCGCACCACGGCCTCGGCGTCGCCGCCCTGCGCGCCGACCCCCGGCACGAGGAAGGGCAGGTCGTCGCCGACGATGGCGCGCACGTCGCGCAGCTGCTCCGGCCAGGTCGCGCCGACGACGAGCATGCAGTTGCCGTTGCCGTTCCACTCGCGCGCGACCTTTTCCGCGACGTGCTGGTACAGCGGGCGGGCTTCGCCGCCTTCGCGCGCGGCGACGAGGTCCTGCAGGTCGCCGGCGCCCGGGTTCGAGGTGCGGCACAGGATCACGACACCGCGGTCGGCGCGGTCGAGGAAGGGCTGCAGCGAGTCGCGGCCGAGGTAGGGATTGGCTGTGACGGCGTCGGCGCCGTAGCGGTCGAAGGCCTCGATGGCGTAGCGCTGCGCCGTCGAGCCGATGTCGCCGCGCTTCGCATCGAGGATCACGGGGATGCCGGCGTGCGCCGAATGGATGTGCGCCACGAGCCGCTCGAGCGCGCCCTCGGCGCCCAGCGCGGCGAAGTGCGCGATCTGCGGCTTGAAGCAGCACGCGTATTCCGCGGTCGCGTCGACGATGTCGCGGCAGAACGCGAACACCGCGTCCGGATCGCCGGCGAAGCGCCCCGGGAACTTCGCCGGTTCGGGATCGAGCCCGACGCAAACCAGCGAGTCGGCGCGGGCCCACCGGTCACGCAGCTGCTGCATGAAAGACATCGCCATTCTCCTGTAGAGCGGACCCACGGTCCGCTCAGCCGACCACGGGCCGGCCCTACTTCAGGGCCTTGAAACGGAGGCGGTGCGGGCCGGCGTCGTCGCCGAGGCGGCGCTTCTTGTCTTCCTCGTACTCGCGGTAGTTGCCCTGGAAGAACTCCACGTGCGAATCGCCCTCGAAGGCGAGGATGTGCGTGGCGATGCGGTCCAGGAACCAGCGGTCGTGCGAGATCACGAAGGCGTTGCCGGGGAACTCGAGCAGCGCGTCCTCGAGCGCGCGCAGGGTCTCGATGTCGAGGTCGTTCGACGGCTCGTCGAGCAGCAGCACGTTGCCGCCCTGCAGCAGGGTCTTGGCCATGTGCAGGCGCCCGCGCTCGCCACCCGACAGCGTGCCGACGAGTTTCTGCTGGTCCTGGCCCTTGAAGTTGAAGCGACCGATGTAGGCGCGCGACTGGATCTCGATGCCGTTGATGTTGAGGATGTCGAGGCCGCCGCTGACTTCCTGGAACACGTTGTGGTTGCCGGTCAGCGCGTCGCGGCTCTGGTCGACGTAGGCGAGCTTGACCGTCGGGCCGATGTCGATGGTGCCGCTGTCCGGCTTCTCCTGCCCGGTGATCATGCGGAACAGCGTCGACTTGCCGGCGCCGTTCGGGCCGATGATGCCGACGATCGCGCCCGGCGGCACCGAGAACGACAGGTCGTCGATCAGGAGGCGGTCGCCGAACTTCTTCGAGACGTTCCTGAACTCGATCACTTTGTTGCCCAGGCGCTCGCCCGGCGGGATGAAGATCTCGTTGGTCTCGTTGCGCTTCTGGTAGTCGACCGCCTGCAGTTCCTCGATGCGGGCCAGGCGCGCCTTGCCCTTGGAGCGGCCGCCCTTGGCGTTCTGCCGCGCCCACTCGAGTTCCTTCTGGATGGCCTTCTGCCGCGACTTCTCCTGCGACTCTTCCTGCCTCAGGCGCTCGTCCTTCTGCACGAGCCATTCGGTGTAGTTGCCCTTCCACGGGATGCCGCGGCCGCGATCCAGCTCGAGGATCCATTCGGCGGCGTTGTCGAGGAAGTAGCGGTCGTGGGTGACGGCGACCACGGTGCCGGTGTAGCGCGCGAGGAACTGCTCGAGCCATTCGACGGATTCGGCGTCGAGATGGTTGGTCGGCTCGTCGAGCAGCAGCATGTCGGGCTTCTGCAGCAGCAGGCGGCAGAGCGCGACGCGGCGCTTCTCGCCGCCGGAGAGGTTGCCGATCTTCGCGTCCCAGGGCGGCAGGCGCAGCGCGTCGGCCGCGACTTCCAGCTGGTTCTCCAGGGTATGCGCGTCGCCCGCGGCGAGGATCGCCTCCAGCCGCTCCTGCTCCTTCGCCAGCGCGTCGAAATCGGCGCCTTCCTCGGCATAGGCGGCGTAGACGCGGTCGAGCGCGGCCTGCGCGTTGAGCACCTCGCCCACGCCTTCCTCGACCGCTTCGCGCACGGTCTTCTCCGGGTCGATCTGCGGCTCCTGCGGCAGGTAACCGACCTTGATGCCGGTCGCCGGGCGCGCCTCGCCGGTGAAGTCGGTATCGACCCCGGCCATGATCTTCAGCACCGTCGACTTGCCGGCGCCGTTCAGGCCGAGGAGGCCGATCTTGGCGCCGGGGAAGAAGGACAGCGAAATGTCCTTGATGATCTGGCGCTTCGGCGGGACCGTCTTGGACACGCCGTTCATGGTGTAGATGTATTGCATCGTGGCTCTCGTGCTGGGCGGCGCCGCGCGTTCGCGGGCCGCGGAGGCGAGCGTCGGCGCCTGCGCAGGGCAGGGGCCTCGGACGGGCTCGGGATGCCGCGATTATAGCGCCTGGACCAGCAGGCTTCCGGCCGCGACGGTCGCCCAGACGCCCAGCCCCAGCAGCACCGGCCGCGGGCCGGTGGCGCGCATGCGGCGCAGGTCGGCGGAGAGGCCGATCGCCGCGAGCGCGAGCACCATCGCCAGTCCGCCCGCGGCGTGCAGTGCGCCCTGCCACGCGGCCGGCACGAGCCCGGCGGTGCGCAGCGCCGAGGCGACGACGAACCAGAGGATGAACCACGGAAAGATCGCGCCGAGGCGCGGCGGCGGAGGCGCGCCTGCGTCGTCGGCGGCCGC
>JANINR010000091.1 GCA_024508915.1 Lysobacteraceae bacterium
CGGCGCAGCGCCTCCAGCGCAAGCTGATCGAAGGGGGCGGGCTTCGCTGTCGCGCGCGCCCGCCACGCGCCCGCCCGGGCGGGCGCCGAGCCTCAGCCGGCCGCGTCCTGCGGCGACTCGCTGTCGCCGGCCGCGGCCGGCAGCTCGATGACGAAACGGGCGCCGCCGCCCTCGCGATCCTCGTACCAGAGGTTGCCCTCGTACTGCGAGAGGATCTGCTTGGCGAGCGACAGGCCCAGCCCGCTGGACAGGCCGTCGGCCGGGTCGGTCTCGCTCAGCCGCGTGAACGGCTTGAACAGCTGCGCCTGCCGCGACGGCGGGATGCCCGGGCCCCGGTCCTCCACCAGCAGTTGCCAGAAACCCGGTGCACTGTTGCGGATCGACAGGTCGATGGTGCTGCCCGGCGCGTATTTCATCGCGTTGCTCACCAGGTTCTCCGCCACCTGGCGCAGCACGAGGCCGTCGATGGCGACGTGGCTGCGCACCGCGGGCGTGCTGATCTGCATGCGCAGGCCGCGGTTCTCGAGCTGCAGCTCGTAGCGCTGCACCAGCCAGTCCAGCACCTCGTTGAGCGTGGTCGAGGCCGCCGGCGGCCTTGGTTCGTTGCTGCGGCGCGACTGCGTCTCGAGATAGCGGCGGATGTAGCCCAGTGCATCGCCCGCGCTGTCGTAGATCATTTCCAGGTAGCGCGGCACGCGCTCGGGCTTGCAGCCGGCGTTGCGCAGCACGTCGCTCGCGAACAGCACGCTGCTCAGCGGGTTCTTGAGGTCGTGCGCGACCAGGTTCACCAGCTCCTGGCGCTGGTGCGCGACGCGCTCGAGGCGGTCGCGGGTGAGCTTGAGGCCGACATGCGCGGTGACGCGCGCCAGCAGTTCCTCGGGAATGAACGGCTTGGTGACGTAGTCCACCGCGCCGGCGTCGAACGCGCGCAACAGCATCTCGCGATCCTGCGCGGCGGTGAGGAAGATCGCGGGCACCGATGCCAGCTCCGGCTGCGCCTGCACTTCCACGAGCAGGTCGAACCCGTCCATGCCCGGCATCATCATGTCGAGCAGCAGCAGGTCGGGCACGGCCGCGAGCGCCATCGCCAGCGCTTCCTCGCCGGTGCCGGCGGTGCGCACCTCGTAACCGTGGCGGCTGAGCAGCGCGCTGACGGCGCGCAGGTTCGCGGGCTGGTCGTCGACGACGAGGATCGAGCCGGACAGCAGGGTACCGGGAGTCGCCGCAATGGCCATGTCGGTCTCTTCGGAAGGCGAGGTCGGCGCGCTCCCCTGAACACGCGACCCGGAAACGTTAGCAGAAACGCATCGCGGCAATGTGTTGGCCGCACCCGCGCGGTCGTTCAGGTTGGACCGTCCGCCCGCGATTCCCAGGCGCCCGGGGCGAGTGCGCCGAGGGCCTGCCCGCCGGCGGCGACCCGCACCAGCCGCAGCGTCGGCAAGCCGACCGCGGCGGTCATGCGCCGCACCTGCCGGTTGCGGCCTTCACGGATGGACAGCTCCAGCCACGCGTCGGGCACGGTCTTGCGGAAGCGCACCGGAGGATCGCGCGGCCACAACGCCGGCGCCGCGTCGAGCAGGCGCACCCGCGCCGGCAGCGTCGGGCCGTCGTTGAGCACGACGCCGTCGCGCAGCGCCTGCAGCTGCGCGTCGCCGGGCGCGCCTTCGACCTGCACGAGGTAGGTCTTCCACGCGGCATGGCGCGGATCGGTCAACCGGTGCGCCAGCGCGCCGTCGTCGGTGAGCAGCAGCAGGCCTTCGGAATCGAAGTCGAGCCGGCCCGCGGGATAGACGCCCGCGGGCAGCCCGAAGGCCGCAAGCGTGGGCCGCGGCGGATCGCTGCGATCGGTGAACTGCGAGAGGACGCCGTAGGGCTTGTTGAACGCGACCAGCATCGCCTACAGCGCGGCGAGCGCCGCATTGAACGTCGCGCTCGGGCGCATCGCCGCCGCGGTCTTCGCCGGATCCGGGCGGTAGTAGCCGCCGATGTCGGTCGGCTTGCCCTGCACGGCCGCGAGCTCCCCGACGATCTTCTCCTCGTCCGCGGCCAGCGCGGCGGCCAGCGGCGCGAAGCGCGCCTTCAGCGCTGCGTCGGCGTCCTGCGCGGCCAGCGCCTGCGCCCAGTACAGCGCCAGGTAGAAATGGCTGCCGCGGTTGTCGATGCCGCCGAGCTTGCGGCTCGGCGACTTGTCGTTGTCCAGGAACTTCGCGTTGGCGGCGTCCAGCGTGTCCGCCAGCACGCGCGCGCGGGCGTTGCCGGTGGTGTCCGCGAGGTGTTCGAGCGAGGCGGCCAGGGCGAGGAATTCGCCGAGCGAATCCCAGCGCAGGTAATCCTCCTCGAGGAACTGCTGCACGTGCTTGGGCGCGCTGCCGCCCGCGCCGGTCTCGAACAGGCCGCCGCCCGCCATCAGCGGCACGATCGACAGCATCTTCGCGCTGGTGCCGAGCTCCATGATCGGGAACAGGTCGGTGAGGTAGTCGCGCAGCACGTTGCCGGTGACGGAGATCGTGTCCTCGCCGCGGCGGATGCGCGCGAGCGAGTGCTTCATCGCGTCGACCGGCGACAGGATGCGGATGTCGAGGCCCGACGTGTCGTGCTCGCGGAGCGATGCCTCGACCTTGGCGATGATCTGCGCGTCGTGCGCGCGCGCCGGGTCCAGCCAGAACACCGCCGGCGTGCCGGACAGGCGCGCGCGGTTCACCGCGAGCTTCACCCAGTCGCGGATCGGCGCGTCCTTGGTCTGGCACATGCGCCAGATGTCGCCGGCGGCGACGCGGTGCTCCAGCAGCGCCTTGCCCGCCTCGTCGACCACGCGCACCACGCCGTCGGCGTCGATCCGGAAAGTCTTGTCGTGCGAGCCGTATTCCTCGGCCTTCTGCGCCATCAGGCCGACGTTGGGGACGCTGCCCATCGTGGCCGGGTCGAAGGCGCCGTTGGCCTTGCAGTCCTCGATCACGGCCTGGTAGATGCCGGCGTAGCAGCGGTCCGGGATCACCGCCTTGGTGTCCTGCAGCTCGCCCTTCGCGTTCCACATGCGGCCGGAGTCGCGGATCATCGCCGGCATCGAGGCGTCCACGATGACGTCGCTCGGGACGTGCAGGTTGGTGATGCCCTTGTCGGAGTTCACCATCGCCACGCCGGGGCGCTGCGCGTAGAGCGCGTCGATGTCGGCGCGGATCGCGGCCTGCTGCGTTTCCGGCAGCGCGCCGAGCTTGGCGTACAGGTCGCCGATGCCGTTGTCCGGGTCGAAGCCGATCGCCTTCAGCGCGTCGGCGTGCTTCTCCAGCACCGGGCCGTAGAACACGCGCACCGCGACGCCGAACATGATCGGGTCGGAGACCTTCATCATCGTCGCCTTCAGGTGCAGCGAGAACAGCACGCCCTGGCGCGCGGCGTCGTCCACCTGCGCGTCGATGAAGCGCGCCAGCGCGGCGGTGCGCATCACCGCGGCGTCGATCACTTCGCCGGCCTGCAACGCCAGCTTGTCCTTCAGCACCCTGCGGTTGCCGTCGCCGCCCTCGAACTCGATGCGGACGCTGGCGGCGGCCGGCACCGTGCAGGACTGCTCGCTGCCGTAGAAATCGTCGGCCGCCATGTGCGCCACGTGCGACTTCGAATCCGCCGCCCACTTGCCCATGCGGTGCGGGTGCTTGCGCGCGTAGGCCTTCACCGAGGCCGGCGCGCGCCGGTCGGAGTTGCCCTCGCGCAGCACGGGATTGACGGCGCTGCCCTTGACCCGGTCGTAGCGCGCCTTGATGTCGCGCTGCGCGTCGTCGGCCGGATCCTCGGGATAGTCGGGGAGGGCATGGCCTTGCCGCTGCAGCTCCGCGATCGCGGCGCGCAGCTGCGGCACCGACGCGCTGATGTTCGGCAGCTTGATGATGTTGGCTTCGGGCGTGGTCGCGAGGCGGCCGAGTTCCGCCAGGTCGTCGGCGACGCGCTGGTCCGGCCGCAGCGCCTCCGGGAACTGCGACAGGATGCGGCCCGACAGCGAGATGTCGCGCGTCTCCACCGCGACGCCCGCGGTGCCCGCGAAGGCCTGGACGATCGGCAGGAAGCTCGCCGTGGCGAGCAGCGGCGCCTCGTCGGTCAGGGTGTAGAGGATCGTGGGCTGGGCGGACATGGCGGCTCGTTCGAAAACGGACAAGCCGCCATTGTCGCGCGGGCCCTTACTTGATGTCGAACTCGCGCGTCTGCACGACCATGCCGTTGTTGAGCACCTCCAGCTTGTACTTGCCGGCCGGCCAGCCGTCGGGCTTGCTGATGCTGAAGTCGGTCACCTGGGCGCCGGCCGGGACGGTCTTGTCCTGGGTGTCCACCACCTGGCCGTCCTGGAAGGTCCAGCGCGCGGTGAGGTCGCCGCCCGAGCCGTCGGTGGCCACCGAGGCATGGATGGTGTCGGTGCCCGCGAACGAGGTCGCCGGCGTGGTCACGCGGTTGTCGCCGCCGACGGCGTTGCCGAGGTCGACCGTGGTGACGGTCACGCCCGCGGGGGCGGGAGTGGTGTCGGCCATGGGCGGCGGCGTGGTGTCGGTGGCGGCCGGCGGCGGCGTGGTGGCGGCCGTGTCGTCGGCGTCGTGCTTCTTGCAGCCGGCCAGGGCGATGCCGGCGACCAGCGTGGCCGCGATCGCGGCGCGGAGGAGGTTCTGCTTCATGGGTTTCATCAGGATTGTTCTCCGTGGGGGTGGGTCATTCGGCGGGGAGCTTGAGGACCTGTCCGGGGCGGATCAGGTCGGGATCGTCGAGCTGGTCGCGGTTGGCCTCGAAGATCGCGTGCCAGCGGCTCGCCTTGCCGTAGTGGCGTTGCGCGATCTCCGACAGCGTGTCGCCCTTGCGGACGGTGTAGGTCGTGTTGCCGCCGTCGGGCAGCGTGCCCGCGGGAACGGTGTCGGCGCGCCCCTGCACGTTCGAGAAATCGGGCTTGCCGGTCGGACCGGAACCGGGGACGGTGTCGGCGCCGCCGTGCACGTTCGAGAAGTCGGGACGGCCGCCGTCCGACTTCGATGGTTGCAGCGAAAGTCCGTCCGCGCCTTTGGTGGACTGTGGGGCCATGCGTGCATCTCCTGCGCCGTGGGTGGCGGCAGGCTCGCATCGCGGGCGTTAAGCGCGCATCGGCGTGGCGTGACGGACTGCGTTGACGAAGGTGAATCCGCCTACTGGCGTTCGTCGCGCAGCACGGCGGGCTGCGCCAGTCCGGGCGTCGCGCGCCACGGATTGATGTCGAGGCCGCCGCGGCGCGTGTAGCGCGCCTCGACCGACAGCGTGCGGGGCGCGCAGCGCGCCATGACGTCGGCGAAGATCCGCTCGACGCACTGCTCGTGGAATTCCGCGTGGTCGCGGAACGAGACCAGGTAGCGCAGGAGCCCGGCGCGGTCGATGCGCGGGCCGGCGTAGGCGATGCGCACGCTCGCCCAGTCCGGCTGGCCGGTGACCGGGCAGTTCGACTTCAGCAGGTCCGAGCGCAGCGTCTCCGCCGCCGTGTCGCCCGCGTCGGCGGCCAGAAGCGACGCGTCCGGCGGCCCGTACGCGACGATGTCGACGTCGAGCGTATCGAGCAGGAAGGCGTCGTCCGCGCGCGATGATGCGAGCGGCGGCAGGCCTGCACCGACCTGCACCGGCCCGCCCGCGGCGCGCGACAGGTCGGCGGCGATGCGCGCGCGCACTTCGGCGGCGTCCGCGAAGCGGGTCGCGTTGAACGAGTTGAGATAGAGCTTCAGCGACTTGGATTCGACCAGGTGCGGCGTGTCCGCCGGCACCGTGATCGTGAGCGTGGCGACGACCGGCTTGCCGCGCAGGTCGAGCCACGACACTTCGTAGGCGTGCCAGCGGTCGTTGCCGGTGAACGGCAACGGCGCGCCGTCGGCGAGGCCGAGCGGGGCGCGGCCCTGCGCCCGCGGGATCGGGAACAGGAGCGTTGCGTCGTAGCGGCGCGGATAGTCGACGTGGCGACCCAGCGGAAGGCCTTCGGTGTCCATGCCGCGATTCTATCCGTGCCCGGAGGCCAGGTATTCGGCCGATCGCATCTCGATCAGGCGCGACGCGCAGCGCTCGAAGGCGCCGGCAAGGCGCTCGCCCGCGTACAGCGCTTCCGGCGGCGCGTCGGCGGTGCACACCAGGTTGACGTGGCGGTCGTACAGCTCGTCGACCAGGGTGACGAAGCGGCGCGCGGCGTCGTCGCTGCGCGCGTCCATCACCGGGACGCCGCCGACCAGCACGGTATGGAATTCGCGCGCGATCTCGATGTAGTCGCCGGCGCCTCTCGGGCCTTCGCACAGCGCGGCGAAATCGAACCAGGCCATGCCCTTGCTGCGCGCCCGCACCGGGATGCGCCGGCCGTCGACCAGGATGCCGGCATCGCGATGGCGGCCGTCGACCACGTTGCTGTCGCCGCCGAGCTCGTGCCAGCGCGTCTCCAGCCAGGCATCCGACCCTGCGTCGAGCGGCGCCCGGTACACCGGCGAACGCGTCAGCGCGCGCAGCCGGTAGTCCTGCGGGCTGTCGAGGTGGACCACGGCGCAGGCCCGCTCGATCAGCGCGATCGCCGGGAGGAAGCGCGCGCGCTGCAGGCCGCCTTCGTACAGGCCGTCCGGCGCGATGTTGGAGGTGGTGACCAGCACCACGCCTTCGCCCAGCAGCCGCTCGAGCAGGCGCCCGAGCAGCATCGCGTCGCCGATGTCGGCGACGAAGAATTCGTCGAGCACCAGCACGCGCAGCTGTTCGCGCCACTCGCGCGCGATCGCCGCGAGCGGGTCGGCCTCGCCGGCATGCGCCCGCAGGCGCCCGTGCACGCCGCGCATGAAGCGGTGGAAGTGGGTGCGCCGCTTCCGCTCGAACGGCAGGCCGGCGTAGAACAGGTCCACGAGGAAGGTCTTGCCGCGGCCGACGCCGCCCCACAGGTACAGGCCGCGCGTCGCCGCCGCGTCGCCGCCCTTGCCACCGCCGCTGCCGAACAGCCGCGCGAGCAGCCCGGGCGCGGCCGTCCCGGTGTCGACGAGGGCCGCGTGGATGCGGTCGAGCTCGGCCAGCGCCTCGTATTGGGCAGGATCGTCGTTCCATTCGCCGCGGGCGACGCCCTCGGCATAGCGCTGCGACGGCAGGATGCCGGCGGCCTGCCCCGCGTCAGCCATGCGGCAGCCAGGCGCGCACGCCGTGGCGGATCGCGCCGCGCAGGTCCATCAGCTTGCGGTGGAAGAAGTGGCTGGTGTCGGGCATGCGCACCAGCACCGGCGGGTGCGGCTGCTTCGCCACCCACGCCGCGACCGCGTCCGCATCGACGATCTCGTCCGCGTCGCCCTGGATGACGAGCCACGGGCACGACGGCGGCACGATCGCCTTGAAGTCCCAGCTGCGGCCGACGGGCGGCGCGATCGAGATCAATGCGGCCGGCTGCAGTTCCGCGCTCATCCGCAGCGAGACGTAGGCGCCGAAGCTGAAACCCGCGAGCCACAGCGCCGCGTCCGGGCGCTGCGCGCGGACCCAGGCGGCAACCGCCCGCAGGTCGTCGAGCTCGCCCTCGCCGTCGTCGAAGCGGCCTTCGGACGCGCCGACGCCGCGGAAGTTGAAGCGCACCGTGTCGACGCCGCTTTCGCGCAGCGCGCGCGCGGCCATGGTCACGACCTTGTTGTGCATGGTGCCGCCCTCGGTGGGCAGCGGGTGGCAGACGATCGCCACCACAGGCACGCGCTTGTCCTCCGCCGGGTCGACGGCCACCTCGAGCGCGCCGGCGGGGCCGGCGATCGACAGGGTCCCGGCGGCGGAGGGGAACACGGTTAGATCTGCGACAGCATCCAGTCGACCGTCGCCTTGACCTGCTCGTCGGTCAGCGCCGGATTGCCGCCCTTCGCCGGCATCACGCCGCCGTCCGGGCCGGTGTAGCCCTCGATGGCGTGCTTGTAGAGGGTGTCCTTGCCCTGGGCGATGCGCGCCGTCCAGTGGGCCTTGTCCAGCGTCGGGGCCATGCCCACGCCGGAGGTGTGGCAGCCGGTGCAGAGGTTGTTGAAGACCACCGAACCGTCCAGCGTGCCGCCGTAGGCGACCTGCGAGGACGCCGCGGCCTGGGCGGCGGCGCTGGCGGCGGCCTGGGCGGCGGCACCGGTCGCGCCGGCGTACACCGCGCCCTCGGGGGCGATGCGGGCCTGCTCGCGGGCCTTGGCCTGCGGGGTCACTTCGGCCGGGATGAGGCTGTTGAGATGGGCGCCGAACAGGATCAGCCCGATCGTCACCAGGGCCAGGAAGCCCACCACCATCGCGAAACGCTTGAGGAAGTCGAGGTCGTAGTTGCGCACGATGCACCCGTCGATGTGAACCAAGGTCAGGCGGCTGTCGCGGAACTGTGGCGCGCCCGGAGGGATTCGAACCCCCGACCAATGGCTTCGGAAGCCACTACTCTATCCGGCTGAGCTACGGGCGCAGGGTCCGTTCCGCGGCGATGGAGCGGCCGCAAGCCGCCATTCTCGCATGATTGCGCGATACGCTGGAGAGCGATGGACGATCTACCCCCCGATGGCGGGGCCGGCGCCGCCTGGCGGCGGCGCCTCGGCCTGTACTGGCGACTGGTGCGCGGCGACCGGCCGATCGGCTGGCTGCTGCTGCTGTGGCCGACCTGGTGGGGGCTGTGGCTGGCGGCCGGCGGCGTGCCGCCGTGGTGGCCGCTGGTGGTGTTCACGCTCGGCGTCTGGCTGACGCGCTCGGCGGGATGCGTCATCAACGACTACGCCGATCGCTGGCTCGACCCGCAGGTCGCGCGCACGCGCGGCCGCCCGCTCGCCACCGGCGAGGTGTCCGGGCGCGAGGCGCTGGCGGTGTTCGCGGTGCTGATGCTCGCGGCCTTCGCGCTGGTGCTCACGCTGAACCGGCTGACAGCCTGGATGAGCCTGGTCGGCGTCGTGCTGGCGATGAGCTATCCCTACCTGAAGCGCTACACCTACCTGCCGCAGGTGTACCTGGGCATGGCCTTCGGCTGGGGCATCCCGATGGCGTTCGCGGCGGTGCAGGGCCGGGTGCCGGCGCTGGCCTGGCTGCTGTACGTCGCCAACATCCTGTGGTCGACGGCGTACGACACCTGGTACGCGATGGTCGATCGCGACGACGACCTGCGCATGGGCGCGAAGTCGACGGCGATCCTGTTCGGCGACATGGACCTGGCGGCGCAGGGGATCCTGTACGCGGCGTTCCTGGTCGCCCTGGCGATGGTGGGGCACAACGCGCAGCTCGGCGCGCCTTACTGGTGGGCGCTGGCGGTGGCGACGGCGCTGGTGGCGTGGGAGTTCGCGATCGCGCGCGGGCGCGACCGCGATGCCTGCTTCCGCGCATTCCTGCACAACCACTGGGTGGGCGCGACGATCTTCGCCGGGATCGCGATCGCGCTGTGGCGCTAGCGGCGTCGTCGAGGGGGCCTTGATGTCCGTTCCGGTCCCGGCAGGGTCGTCCGCCTCCTGGCCCGAGCGGCTGGCGCTGCGCTGCGCCGCGTTCGGCGAGCGCTGGTTCCCGGACGCGTGGGTGTTCGCGGTGCTCGGCGTGGTCGTGGTGGCCGCCTGCGCGCTGGGGTTCGGCGCCACGCCGCGGGCGGCGGCCGAAGCCTTCGGCGGCGGGTTCTGGAGCCTGGTGCCCTTCACCATGCAGATGGCGTTCGTGGTGATCGGCGGCTACGTGCTCGCGACCGCGCCGCCGGTGGCGCGGCTCGTGGCGGCGCTGGCGCGGCTCCCGCGCACGGGGCGCGGCGCCGTCGCGTTCGTCGCCCTGGCGAGCATGCTGTCGTCGCTGCTGAGCTGGGGGTTCTCGCTGGTGTTCGCCGGGCTGCTGGTGCGCGCGCTGGCGCAGCGCAGCGAACTGAGGATGGACTACCGCGCAGCGGGCGCCGCGGCCTACCTGGGGCTGGGCGCAGTGTGGGCGATGGGCCTGAGTTCGTCCGCGGCGCAGCTGCAGGCGAATCCGTCGAGCATGCCGCCGGGCCTGCTGCCGATCACCGGCGTATTGCCGTTCACGCAGACGATCTTCCTGTGGCAGTCGTTGCTGCTGACCGGCGTGCTGATCGGCGTATCGCTGCTGGTGGCCTGGCTGACGGTGCCGCGCGGCGATGCGGCGCGCACGGTCGAGCATTTCCCGGATGCCGTTGCGCCCGCGCCCGCGGTGTCGCCGGGGCGCGCGCGCGCGTCGCGGCCGGGCGAGTGGCTGGAATACAGCCCGTTGCTGGTCGTGCTGCTGTCGCTGCTGGGCTTCGGCTGGCTCGCGCTGCAGTTCGCGTCGAAGGGGCCGATCGCGGCCATCGCGAACCTCGACACCTACAACTTCCTGTTCCTGTCGCTGGGCCTGCTGCTGCACTGGCGGCCGCGCAGCTTCCTCGACGCGGTGTCGCGCGCGGTGCCGTCCACCGCCGGCGTGCTGATCCAGTTCCCGCTGTACGGCGGCATCGCGATGCTGCTGACCCACGCCGCCGGCGCCGACGGGCAGACGCTCGCGCACCGGCTGTCGACGCTGTTCGTGCAGGTCGCCTCGCACGACACTTTCGCCGTCGTCATGGGCGCGTACTCGGCGGTGCTCGGCTTCTTCGTGCCGTCCGGCGGCGGCAAGTGGATCGTGGAGGCGCCCTACGTCATGCAGGCCGCGAACGACCTGCAGTACCACCTCGGCTGGTCGGTGCAGGTCTACAACGCCGCCGAAGCGCTGCCGAACCTCGTCAACCCGTTCTGGATGCTGCCGCTGCTCGGCGTGCTCGGGCTGAAGGCGCGCGACATCGTCGGCTTCACCTTCGTGCAGCTGCTGGTGCACGTGCCGCTGGTGCTGGGGTTGCTGTGGCTGCTGGGCACGACGCTGCCCTACATCCCGCCGGTCATGCCCTGAGCGGCGGCCGGGTCAGGGCGTCCTGGCGCACGCCCACGCATCCACCCGCTCGACGCCGGCGTCGAGGAGGCAGCGGGCGAGTGCGTGGAGCGTGGCGCCGGTCGTCATGACATCGTCGACCAGCGCGACGTGCGCCGGCAGCGGCCGCCCGCGCGCCTGGCGTGCGATCGCGAAGGCATCGCGCAGGTTCTCCTTCCGCGAGGCGGCGGCCAGCGAGGATTGCGCCGCCGTCGCGCGGGCGCGGACGACGAGGGACGCCCGCAACGGCAGCCCCATCGCGTGCGCGACCGGCTTCGCGAGCTCGAGCGCCTGGTCGTAGCCGCGGCTGCGCAGCCGGTGCGGGTGCAGCGGCACGGGGACGAGCGCGTCGGGCCGCGGCGCGTCCGCGCAGGCCTCGAGCAGCAGGTGCGAGAGGAGGCGGCCCGCGGCGAAGTCGTGGTGGAACTTGAAGCGCGGCAGCCAGCGGTCGAGCGGCGGCTGGTAGAGGAACGGCGCGACGACCCGCGTCAGCGGGGGCGGCGAGAGGCGACAGTCGCGGCAAGGGTGGACCGGGGAGGGGAGGCCGCACGTCGGGCACGGAAAGCGGATCCGGGGGAGCGCGGCGGCGCACGCCTCGCACAGGTCCCGGCCGGGCGCGCCGCGCTCGCCGCACGACAGGCAACGCGGGCGCCAGGGTGGCCAGAACAGGGCGCGGGCGCGACACCCGCCGTCAACCGGGGGGCCGCACCTGCGGTTGACACGATCCGCCATGGTTTCCAGACTGCCGGACTCCGGTCCGCGCCGCCGTCAGGAAATCCCCATGTCCGCTGTCAGCCTCACGTCCCGCGAACACCAGCCCCGCCATGACTGGCGCCGCGAGGAGGTCCTGGCGCTGTTCGCGCTGCCCTTCACCGAGTTGCTGTACCGGGCCGGCACGGTCCACCGCCGGCACTTCGACCCGGCGCAGGTCCAGGTCAGCACCCTGCTGTCGGTGAAGACCGGCGGTTGCCCGGAGGATTGCGCCTACTGCCCGCAGGCGCAGCGCTACCACACCGGGGTCGAGGCGCAGAAGCTGATGTCGACCGAAGCGGTGCTGGAGAAGGCGCGGCAGGCGAAGGCGGCCGGCGCATCGCGGTTCTGCATGGGCGCGGCCTGGCGCTCGCCGAAGGACCGCGACATCCCGAAGGTGGCGGAAATGATCGCCGGGGTGAAGGCGCTCGGGCTGGAGACGTGCGCGACGCTCGGCATGCTCAGCGGCGAGCAGGCGACGGCGCTGAAGGCCGCCGGCCTTGACTACTACAACCACAACATCGACACCGCGCCGGACTTCTACGGCGAGATCATCCACACGCGCGAGTTCCAGGACCGCCTGGACACGCTGTCGCACGTGCGCGATGCGGGCATGAAGACCTGCTGCGGCGGCATCGTCGGCATGGGCGAGTCGCGCGAGCAGCGCGCCGGCCTGCTGCAGGCGCTGGCGACGCTGCCGGCGCATCCGGATTCGGTGCCGATCAACCGGCTGGTCGAAGTCGCCGGCACGCCGCTCGGCGACCGGCACACGTCGGCCGAGCTCGACCCGTTCGAATTCGTGCGCACCATCGCGGTCGCCCGCATCCTGATGCCGAAGTCGATGGTGCGCCTGTCGGCGGGACGCGAATCGATGAGCGACGAGTTGCAGGCGCTGTGCTTCGCCGCGGGCGCGAACTCGATCTTCTACGGCGAGAAGCTGCTGACCACCGGCAACCCGGACACGGAGCGCGACATGGGGCTGTTCGCGCGGCTGGGCCTGGTGCCGATGCCGGTCGAGGTCGACGCCGACGGGCACGACCATGCCGGCACGGTCCATGCGAGCATTTCGGCGGCGCCGGAAGCCGCGCTCGCCTGACCGCCCCGACGCCTCCCGACCGACCGCCATGAACCGAATCCGCCTGCAGGACCGCATCGATGCCCAGCGCCTGGAGCGCGAGGCCCTTGGCCGTCGCCGCAACCGCCGGACGGTCGGCCGCCGCGACGGCGTGGGCTGCGAGGTCGAAGGGCGCTGGCTGCTGGATTTCTGCGGCAACGACTACCTCGGCATGGCGCAGCATTTCGCCGTCGTCGACGCGCTGCAGGACAGCGCCGCCCGCCACGGCGCCGGCGGCGTCGCCTCGCACCTGGTCTGCGGCCACCACGCCGCGCACGAAGCGCTCGAGCGCGAACTCGCCGACTGGCTCGAGGTCCCGGCCGCCCTCGTCTTCGGCAGCGGCTACGTGGCCAACCTCGCGGTCGTGCAGGCGCTGCTCGGCGACGGCGACGTCTGCGTGCAGGACAAGCTCGACCACGCCAGCCTGATCGACGCCGCGCGCCTCGCCGGTTGCCGCCTGCGCCGCTATCCGCACGCGGACGCGGAGGGCGCGATCCGGCAGCTGCGCGCGCATCCCGAAGGCGCGGCGATGATCGCCACCGACGGCGTCTTCAGCATGGACGGCGACCTCGCGCCGCTGCGCCAGCTCGCACTGGTCGCGCGGGCGCAGAACGCGATGCTCTACGTGGACGACGCGCACGGCGTCGGCGTGCTCGGGCCCGAGGGCCGCGGCAGCGTCGCCGCCGCGCGGCTCGGCGTCGCCGAAGTGCCGCTGCAGCTGGCGACGTTCGGCAAGGCGCTGGGCAGCCACGGCGCCGCGGTGTGCGGCGATGCCGCGTTCGTCCGCCATCTCGCCGAAACCGCGCGTCCGTACATCTACACGACGGCGATGCCCGCGGCGCAGGCCGCGGCGACGCTGGCGGCGATGCGCCTGGCGCGCCGAGAGCAGTGGCGGCGCGACAAGCTGCAGGAATCCATCGCGCATTTCCGCGCCGGCGCGCAACGCCGCGGCCTGCCGCTGCTGCCGTCGGAGACGCCGATCCAGCCGCTGCTCGTCGGCGACGACCGCGCCGCGCTCGCGATGGCCCGGGCCCTCGAGGCGCGCGGCTTCTGGGTCGCCGCGATCCGGCCGCCGACCGTGCCGGAAGGCACCGCGCGCCTGCGCATCACCCTGGGCGCCGGCCACGACCGCCTGCAGATCGATGCGCTGCTGCAGGCCCTGGATGAGGCGCGCGGGCAGCTGCAGGCGCAACCGGCCACGGCGCCGGCATGACCGCCACCGCGCACGCGCGGCGCCGCGCACTCGCGGCGCTGGCGCTCTCGCTCGCGTCGTCGCTGTTCTTCACCCAGACCTATCTGCTCAACCGCGCGATCGCCAGCGACGGAGGCCACTGGGCGTGGACCGCATCGCTGCGCTACCTGATCACCTTGCCGCTGCTGCTCGCGCTGATGCCCTGGCAGGGCGGCACCGCGCCGGTGCTGCGCGCGATCCGCGCGCATCCCTGGGCGTGGCTGCGCTGCGGCGCGATCGGCTTCGTCGCGTTCTACCTCGCGCTTTCCTACGCCGCGGACCGCGGGCCTTCGTGGCTCGTGGCGGGCGGCTTCCAGTTCACGGTGGTCGCCGGCATGTTGTGCGCGCCGTTCCTCTACGCCGACGCGCGCGGGCGCGTGCCGCGCGCCGCACTCGGGGTCGGTCTCGTCGTGCTGGCGGGCGTGCTGCTGATGCAGGTGGGCTATGCGGACGGGCTCGACCGGTCCGGCTGGATCCTGCTGCTGTGCGTGCTCGCCGCGGCGACGCTGTATCCGCTGGGCAATCGCCTGCTGCTGCTGCACCTCGAGCGCACCGGCGAAGCGCTCAACGCGACGCAGCGCGTGTTCGGCATGACGCTCGCGAGCCAGCCGATGTGGTTGCTGGTCGCGGCGTTCGCGTGGCGGCAGGCGGGTGCGCCGCCCGCGTCGCAGGTGCTGCTCGCCGGCGGCGTCGCGCTGAGCGCGGGCGTGGTCGCGACGATCCTGTTCTTCCAGGCCACCGGCATGGTCCGCGACAACCCCGCGGCCCTGGGCGCGGCCGAGGCGATGCAGGCGGCGGAACTGCTGATCACGACGGTGCTCGGCGTCGCGTTCCTGCACGAGGCCTGGCCGAGAGGGCTGGCCATGTGGGGCGCCGTGGTCGTGATCGCGGGCATCGCGGGCTTCGCCTGGATCGTCGCGCGGCCGGGCGCCGGTGCGGTGCCGGCCGATCCGCGCGTATTGCGGACGGATCGCGGCGCATGAACATGCGTGCGCCGGCCGGCCATGGGTCGGCCCTGCACGTGGAGGTGGTCGGCCACGGGCCGCCGCTGGTGCTGCTGCACGGCTGGGCGATGCATGGAGGCGTGTTCGCGCCGCTGGTCGAGCGGCTCCGCGGTGCGCACACGCTCCACGTCGTCGACCTGCCCGGACACGGGCACAGCCGCGGATGCGACGTGCCGCTGCAGCTCGAGCCGTGCGTGGCGGCGATCGCGGCCGTGGTGCCGCCGGCGCCGTGGTGCGGCTGGTCGCTCGGCGGGCTCGTCGCGCTCCACGCGGCGGCGACGCGTCCCGCGGCCGTGCCGGCCCTGGCGATGCTGTGCGCGACGCCGCGTTTCGTGCGCGGGCCCGACTGGCCGCATGGCGTGTCCGCCGGGATCTTCCGCGACTTCGCCGACGGCCTGCGCAGCGATTACCGCGCCACGCTCGATCGCTTCGTCGCGCTGGAGGCGTTCGGTTCCGACCACGCGAAGGACGAGATCCGCGCGCTGCGCGACGACCTGTTCGCGCGCGACGAACCCGCCGCCAGCGTGCTGGCCGACGGCCTGGAACTGCTCGAGACGGCGGATCTGCGCGCCGCCTTGCCCGGCCTCGCCGTGCCCTCGTTCTGGCTCGCCGGCAGACGCGACCGCCTCGTGGATCCGCGCGCGATGCGCGAAGCCGCCGCGCTCGCGGGCGTGGCGCCGGACGCCGGCCTGCACGTGGTCGAGCATGCGGGCCACGCGCCTTTCCTCACCCACGCAGGCGAAGTCGCTGCGCGCCTGCACGCCTTCCTGGACAGCGTGGCCGCATGAGCCCTCCGCACGACGCCGGCGACACCTTCGACGCGCGCCAGGTGCGGCGGGCATTCTCGCGCGCCGCCGCGGGCTACGACGAAGCCGCCGCCCTGCAGCGCGAGATCGAGGCGCGCTTGCTGGAATCGCTCGACTTCTGGCCGGCCAGGCACGGCGACGACCATCCGCCGCGTTGCGTGCTCGACCTCGGCAGCGGCCCGGGGCGCGGTGCCGCCGCGATGCGCGGGCGCTGGCCGAAGGCGCGCGTGCTCGCCATCGACCTCGCGCTGCCGATGCTGCGCGAGGCGCGCCGCCGCGAGCGCTGGGGCGTGCTCGCCCGAAGCCCCCTGCGCCGGGGCATCGACCGACTTTGCGCCGACGCGCGCGCGCTGCCGCTGGCCGACGGCAGCGTCGACGTGCTGTTCTCCAACCTGTGCCTGCAGTGGATCGAGGACCTGCCGGCGGTGTTCGCCGGTTTCCGCCGGGTGATGCGGCCCGGCGGCCTGCTGATGGTGTCGACGTTCGGCCCGGACACGCTGCACGAGCTGCGCGCCGCGTTCGCCGCCGGCGACGACGCGCCGCACGTCAGCCCGTTCGCGTCGATCGCGCAGTTCGGCGACGCGCTGATGCACGCCGGCTTCCGCGATCCGGTGCTCGACCGGGACATCACGGTCTCGCGCCATCCGGATCTCGCCGCGCTGGTGCGCGAGCTGCGCACGCTCGGCGCCACCAACGCGCTGCGCGCGCGCCGCCACACGCTCACCGGCCGGCAGCGTTTCGCCCGTGCCGCGCAGGCCTACGCCGCGGCCTTCGGCGACGACGGCGGCACCGGCCTGCCCGCATCCTGGGAAACGATCACCGCGATGGCCTGGGCGCCCGAGCCGGGTGCGCCGATCCGCCAGGGCGGTGCCGAGATCGCCAGCTTCCCCGCCGCGCGCATCCCCATCCGCCGCCGCTAGCGCCTGGTCAGTCCGGCGGAGCGAGGCGGCGGACGCGGAAGAGGGTGCGGCCCTGGTACGACGTGCCCTGCGGCACGGCCTCGTAGCCGAGCGCGCGCAGCCGCGCCTGCACCGCCGGGAAGTTCGGTTGCTTGGTGAACCAGATGCCGTGCGGGTCGTAGTCGTCCGCCAGTTCGTCGGCGACGTCCTCGTCGTACTCCGGGCCGAAGCGCGACTCGTCCATCGGCAGCAGCGACAGCTTCTCCACGTCCACGCCCATCTGCAGGTACAGGCTGTAGCGGGCCATGTCGTCGACGATGTTGACCTGCGTCACCGGGCCGGGCGCGCGCGCGGCGATCGCGGCCTGCCAGGCCTTGCCGTCCTTGTGCGTCGGCCACAGCGCGGTCGCGAACTCGAGGGCGAGCAGCAGCACGCACCACGCGGCCAGCCAGCGCCCCCGCGGCAGCGCGCGTCCCTCGGCGGCGAGCTGTCGTGCCGCGAGCAGGGCCAGCGGCACGAACAGCGGCAGGATGTAGAGCGGCAGGCGCGAGCGCGACACGCAGAACACCAGCAGCGGCAGCCCGATCCACAGCGCGAGCAACAGCGCGGCGCGATCGCCCGCGCGGCCCTCGCGCGTCCGCCAGCCGCGCAGCCGCGCCGGAAGCGCGCGCAGCCAGCGCCACAACGCGGGCGTCCAGGGCAGCGTGCCGATCGCCAGCGTCGGCGCGTACACCGCCAGCCAGCCGTACCATTCGCCGTGGCGGTTGAAATCGTCGCTGGCGACGCGGTCCACGACCTCGGCCCCGACGAAGTACTGCAGCAGCCCGGGATTGCGCAGCACCACCGCCAGGTACCAGGGCAGCGCGACGAGCGCGAACAGCGGCAACGCCCACCACTGCAGCGCGCGCGGGCGGCGCGCGCCGCCTGCGGCCACCGCGGGCGTGAGCAGGTCGAAGGCGAACACCGCGAGCAGCGGCAGCAGGCCCGGCGGCCCCTTGCAGAGGAACGCCAGGCCGAAGGCGGCCCACATCAAGGCCAGCCAGCGGCGCGCCCGCCGGCCGTCGCCGAAGCGGGCCTCGACGAAGCCCCACATCGCGAGCGCCTCGCAGGCGGCGAGCAGGTAGTCGGTGGTGATCAGCTGCGCCGCGCCGAACGGCAGCAGCATCGTCGCGAACACGAGCGGCGCCCGCAGCGTCGCGTCGCGCACGGCGCCCGGGGAGGATGCGGGCTCCGCCGGCACCACGAGGCGCCGCGCCATCCGCCACGCCAGCCACGCGCACAGCAGGTACGACAGCGCCGAGGGCAACCGCGCCGCCCAGGGATTCCGCCCGAAGGCTTCGACGCTCGCCGCGATCGCCCAATACGTCAGCGGCGGCTTGGTCCAGTGCCCGACCTCGTTGCTGCGGTGGGGCTCCAGCCAGTTGCCGCTGTCCACCATGTGCATCGCGACGTTGGTGTAGCGGCCCTCGTCGGGATCCCAGATGCCGCGCAGGCCCGGCAGCAGCAGCGCGAGCACGAGCGCGAGCCCGGCGAGCCAGGCGGCATTGGCGTGCGGGCGTCGCGCCGAAGCCATCAGAACATCCGGCGCAGGGTGTCGTCGCGGCGCCACGCATGGTGGTACAGCGCGGCCGCGATGTGCAGGCCGATGACCCAGTAGAAGGCCTCGCCGATGCTGCCGTGCAGGTCCTCGAGCTGGTGCGCGAGCGTGCGGTCCTGCGGCAGCAGCGACGGCAGCGCCGTGCCGGTGAACGGGATCATGACCGACTTGCCGTCCGTCCATGCCGTCGCCAGCCCCAGCAGCGGCATCGCCACGACGAACGCGTACAGCGACAGGTGCAGGAGGCGCGACAGCCAGTCCTGCCAGCCGGGCAGCGCCGGCGAGATCGGGGGGGCCCCGTGGCGGATGCGCAGCGCGATGCGCCAGAGCGCGAACGCGAATACCAGCAGGCCGGCCCGGTAATGGCTTTGCATCATCAACGCGCGGCCGTCGCTGCCGCGGGGAAACAGGCCGCGCTGCTCGATGAAGAGATAGGCGGCGGCGACCAGCAACGCGGTCAGCCAGTGGATGCGCCGGAGCCCGGCGCTGTAGCGGTTCCTCGGGACGGGGATCATCGGCGATTCCTCGGGTTCGCGGCCGGCGGGGGCCGCAGGTTGCCACGTTGGCGCCGCGCCGGCCGCCGTTCCTTGAGCCAGGTCAATCGATCGCGATCAGGCCGCGCGCGATGCGGATGCGAAAGATTCCGCGATCGCGTCCAGGTCCACGTTGCCGCCGGTGAGCAGCACGCCGACCCGCTTGCCGGCGAGCCGTTCGCGCTGCGCCAGCACCGCGGCGAAGGCGATCGCCGACGAGGGTTCGACCAGCAGCTTCAGCCGCGTCCACAGCAGGCGCATCGCCTCGATCGTGCGCGCGTCCTCGACCACCGCCACGCGCGCGCCGTGCGCGCCGAGGATCGCGAAATCCGGCGCTCCGAGCGTGCCGCGCAAGCCGTCGCAGATCGTGTCCGGCACGAAATCGAGCTCGAGCCGCCCCGCGGCCAGCGAGCGCGCGGTGTCGGCCGCGCCGGCCGGCTCCGCGAGCAGCAACTCGCAATCGGGCGCGAGCGCGGCGAGCGACAGTGCGCAGCCCGACGCCAGCCCGCCGCCGCCCACGGGAGTGGCCAGCACGTCGAGCCCGCCGGTCGCGTTGAGCAGTTCCATCGCGGCCGTGCCCTGGCCGGCGATCACGCGCGGATCGGTGTAGGGATGCACGAAGGTGGCGCCGGTCTCGAGCTGCACGCGCGCGGCGGTCTCCTCGCGCGCGGCGATGCTGGGCGCGCAGCGGTGCAGGATCGCGCCGTAGGCCTGGATGGCGGCGAGCTTCGCCGCGACCGCGCCCTCCGGCACGACCACGTGGCACGGAATGCCGCGCGTCGACGCCGCCAGCGCCAGCGCGGCGCCATGGTTGCCCGACGAGTGGGTGACCACGCCGCGCGCCGCGTCCTCCGGCGCGAGCGACCACACCGCATTGCAGGCGCCCCGGAACTTGAAGGCGCCCGCGCGCTGCAGCGGCTCGCACTTGAAATGCAGCTCGCAGCCGGCGAGCGCATCGAGCGTTCGCGAGCGCAGCACCGGGGTGACGTGGGCGTGGGGCGCGATCCGCGCCGCGGCGGCGAGCACGTCGTCGAAGGTCGGCAGCGTCATGGCGTCCATGCGTCATCGTAAACCGTTCAGGAAGCGTCCCGCGGCAAAGGGCAGGATTAAGCACCGATTCAATGCCGGGCGCCGATGCTGGACGGTGCCAGAAAGGGGAACCCGACGTCCATGATCCGCAAGCTGCTGCTCCTGCCCGTGATCGCCACCGCGCTGCTCGCCGGCTGCGCGACGTACAGCTATCGCGACGGATCGGGCGACTACTACTACGGCCAGCCGGGCACGCAGTACCGCGTGTACGGCAGCTACGGGTCTCCCGGTTACTACGGCTACGGCTATCCCGGGTATTACGGATATCCGGGCTACTACGGCTACGGCTCGCCCTACTGGGGCGGATACTACCGCTACGTGCCGTCCCGTCCGCACGGCGGCGGTCACCACGGGGGCGGCCACCATGGCGACGGCCACGGTTCCGGCGGCCACCAGAACCCGCCCCCGGGCGACGGCCAGCAGCGTCCGGATCGCCCGCGTCCGCCGTGGCGCGACCTGGGCAACGTGGGACGTGCGCCGATGGGCAGGAGCGAACCCGTCCAGCCGGCCGCGCCCGCGACGAGCGCGCCCGTGATGCGGGCACCGCAGCGGATGGCGCCGGCGCAGTCCGCGCCGTCGATCCCGCGGGTGGGCGGCGGGAAACGAGACCGCCATCGCATTCCGGAGCCCTGATCGCTCTTGCGCGCGGCCGCGGCCAGCGGCCAAGCTATCCGCGTCGCGTCGCGCCTTGTCCAAACGCACGTCGCGGCAGCCGCGCGCTGCCGCCGCTGGCCGTCATCGCTCGTTGTCGCATCGTCCATGCCGACGCCCGGCGGGGCTCTCCGGATCCCCCCTGTTCCGCTTCCCCGACGGGCGTCGGCTCCCATCGCGCGGCGAATGCACGCCCGTCCCGCAGCGGCTCTCCCCGGAATCGGTTCCCGCAAAGGGTGAGGGGCCGATGCCCCCCGACATCGGCCCCTCGTTGCTTCCCCGTCGTGCGCTGGCCAGCCCTGTTCCATCCTGGCCCGAGCGCCCCTGACGCTGTTGCCACGCCGGGTGCGGGAAGAGGCATGCAGGAAGCGTGCCAACCGCCGCGCCCCTTGGTGCCGGCTGTTTCCGCCACCGATTCGGGCCGCGCAGGCGCCATCGCGCGATAATCGCGGGGCCGGGACTGACGCGGAACGTCAGTCCGGCGCCCTGCATGAGCACCCAATGCCTGTGACCGCCGGCCCCATGACCGCCCGCCCCACGCCCCCGACCGGCTTCTTCGCGCACGACGTGATCGTCGTCGGCGGCGGCCATGCCGGCACCGAGGCCGCGCTCGCCGCGGCGCGCGCGGGCGCGCGCACCCTGCTGCTGACCCACAACGTCGAGACCGTGGGCGCGATGAGCTGCAACCCGGCCATCGGCGGCATCGGCAAGGGCCACCTGGTGAAGGAGATCGATGCGCTCGGCGGGCTGATGGCGCGCGCCGCCGATGCCGCCGGCATCCAGTGGCGCCGGCTCAACGCGTCGAAGGGGCCGGCGGTGCGCGCGACGCGCTGCCAGGCGGACCGCGCGCTGTATCGCGCCTTCGTGCGCCGCGCGGTGGAGGCGGAGCCGAACCTGTCGCTGTTCCAGGCCGCGGTCGACGACCTCGTGTTCGAGGGTGGCGCGGTCCGCGGCGTGGTCACCAGCACCGGGCTGCGTTTCGACGCGCCGGCGGTGGTGCTGACGGCAGGCACCTTCCTCGCCGGCAAGATCCACGTCGGCGAGACGCAGTACGCCGCCGGCCGCATGGGCGACGCGCCGGCCACCACGCTGGCGATGAAGCTGCGCGACGGGCCGTTCGTGGTCGACCGGCTCAAGACCGGCACGCCGCCGCGCATCGACGGGCGCACGCTCGACTATGCGGCGATGGAGCTGCAGCCCGGCGATGATCCGCGCCCCGTGTTCTCGTTCCTCGGGTCGCGCGACGACCATCCGCGCCAGGTGCCGTGCTGGATCACCCACACTTCGGAGCGCACGCACGACCTGATCCGCGGCGCGCTGCACCGCTCGCCGCTGTACTCCGGGCAGATCGAAGGCATCGGCCCGCGCTACTGCCCGTCGATCGAGGACAAGGTGGTGCGCTTCGCCGACAAGCCGTCGCACCAGGTGTTCGTCGAACCGGAAGGACTCGACGTCGTCGAGATCTACCCGAACGGGATCTCCACCTCGCTGCCGTTCGACGTGCAGCTGGAACTGGTGCGCTCGATCCGCGGCTTCGAGCGCGCGCACATCACGCGCCCCGGCTACGCGATCGAGTACGACTTCTTCGACCCCCGCGGGTTGAAGGCCTCGCTGGAGACGAAGGCGATCGCCGGCCTGTTCTTCGCCGGCCAGGTCAACGGCACCACCGGCTACGAGGAAGCCGCCGCGCAGGGCCTCGTCGCCGGGCTCAATGCCGCGCGTTTCGTGCGGGGCCTCGACGCCTGGTCGCCGCGCCGCGACCAGGCCTACATCGGCGTGCTGATCGACGACCTGGTGACGCAGGGCACGTCGGAGCCGTACCGCATGTTCACTTCGCGCGCGGAATACCGGCTGCAGCTGCGCGAGGACAACGCCGACCTGCGCCTCACCGGCATCGGCCGCGAGCTCGGCCTCGTCGACGACGCGCGCCATGCCGCCTTCGAGCGCAAGCGCGACGCGATCGAGCGCGAGACGGCGCGGCTGGGAGGCTTGTGGGCCGCGCCGAACAACGCGCTCGGGCGCGAAGTCGCGGCCACGCTGGGCGTGCCGGTATCGCGGGAAGTCAGCGCGCTCGACCTGCTGCGCCGCCCGGAGCTCGACTACGCGTCGCTCGCCGCGCTGCCGGCGCTCGGCCCCGCCGTGGACGACGACGGCGTCGCGGAACAGGTCGAGATCGGCGTGAAGTATTCGGGCTACCTCGACCGCCAGCGCGAGGAGATCGCGCGACGGCAGCGCAACGAGACCACGGCCATCCCGCCGTCCTTCGACTATGCGCGCGTGCACGGCCTGTCGGCGGAGGCGCGGCAGAAGCTGGAGCGCGTGCGCCCGGAAACCGTCGGGCAGGCGCAGCGCATCCCCGGCGTGACGCCCGCCGCCATTTCGCTGCTGCTCGTCCATCTCGCCCGCGCCCGCGCCGCCTGACCACGCCGCGCCGGCCTCCCGCCGGCATGCAGAGCCGACCCACGGACGGCTCCAAGGAGCCCACCCCATGCGCAAACTCGCCCTCCTCCTGCTCCCCCTCGCGCTCGCCGCCTGCCATCGCGGCGACGATTCCAACGCCACGGCCGCGCCCGCGCAGGGCGACCCCGCGAAGCCCTTGGCCGTCGCCGAATGGCCGTTGCCCGCCGCGGCGGGTTCCGCGCAGCCGGACCTCGCGGCCACGCCCGACGGCCGCCTGCTGCTGGGCTGGATCAGCCGCAGCGAAGGCCGCCGCAACGCGCTGCAGTTCGTGGCGATGGCGGAGGACGGCCACTGGCAGAGCGCGCCGCGCACGATCGTCGTCGGCAACACGCTGATGGCGAACTGGGCGAACACGCCGCACATCGCGCAGACCGCCGACGGTGCGCTGTGGGTGCAGTTCATGCAGCAGCGCGGCACCGGTTACGCCGGCGACGTCGCGCTGAGCCGCTCCACCGACGGCGGCTTCAACTGGGCCTCGCCGATCGCGGTGAACGACGACGGCGTCGAGGCCGAACACGGCTTCGCGGCGCTGTGGCCGGCATCGCGCGACCGCATCGGCGTGGCCTGGCTGGACGGCCGCGACAACGTCGAGGGCGCGGAACACGCCGCCGGCGACGCGAAGGGCGGGATGCACGCCATGCCGGGCAAGGGCAGTACCGCGCTGCGCGCCGCGACCTTCGACATGGATCTGCAGCGCAGCGGCGAGACGGTCGTGGACGCCCGGACCTGCGATTGCTGCCAGACCGCGATCGCCGGCACGACGCTCGGACCGCTGCTCGTCTACCGCGATCGCAGCGAACGGGAAGTGCGCGACATCGTCGCGGTGCGCTACGACGGCAAGGCGTGGAGCAAGCCGGTGCTTGTGCACGCCGACGGCTGGACGATCGAAGGGTGCCCCGTGAACGGCCCCGCCGTCGCCGCCGTCGGCGACGACGCGGTGGTGGCCTGGTACACGGAGGGCGGCGGCCAGCCGTCGGTGCGCGCCGCGCGCAGCGGCGATGCGGGCGACAGTTTCGGCGCGCCGGTCCAGCTCGACGCGGGCGACGCCGTCGCAGGTCGCGTCGCGGTCGCACTGGACGCGCGGCAGGCCTGGATCCTGTGGATCCGCGAGGACGCGACCGGCCAGTCGCTGTGGCTGTCGCGGCGCACGCCGGACCTGGCGCGCGAATACCAGCGCCTGGAAGTGGCGAAGCTTCAGGGCCGCGGCCGCGCGACCGGCTTCCCGAAGATCGCCTTGCGCGGCGCCGCCGCGTACGTCGCGTGGACGGATGTCGCCGATGGCGTGCCGCACCTGCGCGGCGCCGTCATCGGCCCCTGACGGAAACACCCGGGCGCATCGCCGGCGACGTGACCGGCGGTAGCGTCGCCCCCCGGAATTGACAGCGCTTTCCGATCGCCGCTATCACGGACGGGCTGCACCTGCAGCACTGATCCCATTGGAGGGGAACATGAAGAAGCGACTCTGGTTGGCGACGGCCCTGGTGGCCGTGTCCTGTGCGTCGGTCGCGTATGCGACGCGCGCCTATACCTGGGAGGTCGGCTATTTCGCGGCCGACGGCGTTTCGATGAACGGGTCGGAGCTCTATCCGTGCACGGGCCCGGTGCTCGTCAGCGGCGAACTGGTCGGCACGCCGCGTGTCATCTGGAAGGAATCGTGCCTGTGCGCCCCGGACGACGCCTGCGACCACTGGGGCGATCACTGACCCGATCGGGTCTTGCGGCCGGCGCCCGAGGGCGCCGGCCGTTCGTCGCGAGCGGACGACTGCCGGGCGAGGCGGCTCAGCGCAGCAGGGCGTGGCGCGCGCACCAGCGCGCATACCAGACGGTGAACAAGCCGACGGCCACCACCATCAGCGGCAGCGGCAGCGCGAGCGCGGGACCGAGCAGCGCCAGCGCATCCAGCGCCGCGAACGTGTAGCCGAACTGCACCAGCGCGGCGAGCAGCGACAGCAGGAACAGCGCCTTCGCGACCTTGCGCCGCAACAGCAGCGCGACGGCGCCCGCGAGGCCGGCGAACACCGCCACGCCGTACACGCCGAACACCCACGCCGGCCGGCTGGCGAACAATTGCTGCTGCGCCTCGGGCAACGTCGCGAGGCGTTCCGGCGTCATGCCGAGGTCGATGCACCACGCGAGCACGCCGACCAGCATCCACAGCGCCACCAGCGCACCGACCACCCAGAACCAGCCGGGCGGGCGGCGCGGATCGATCGCCTGCGCGTTCATCGCCGGCCGATCATGCGGCGGCGGGACGTCCGCCGCCGAGCACGCGCGCCGGCAGGAACAGCAGCGCGCGCAGGAACGCGAACAGCGCGGAGAACGTGATCCCGACCAGCCGGAACGGCAGCGACAGCAGCCACACGAACGGCCATGCCACCAGCGCGAGCAGCGCCAGCGGCCAGCACACCACGAGCAGGAGCACCCAGAGCAGGAAGGTCGTCATGGAGCGGACTATACCGCCGCGCGCGGCCGGCGGTGGCCGCGCGGGCGGGGGTTTTGCCGTCCGTTCAGCCGAGCCAGCCGGTGCGTTCGGCGCGGCGTGCCAGCAGCACCAGCGCGACGGCGACGACCAGTACGATGCCCTGCAGCACGAATGCAGTGGTGCTCGCCAGGGACGCACCGCCGGCCAGGACGAACAAGCCGATGTCCTGCACCACGACGCCCGCGAGCGAGAGCCACAGCAGCCGCACCGCCCAGCGCTTGCGCAGCAGCAGCCCGAGGCAGCCGGCGACGCCGCCGAGCACCGCGACGCCGGTGGCCGTCGGCGCCCATACCGGCATCGCCGCGTGGAGCTGCTCCATCCGGGGCCCCATTGCCGCGATCTGCTCGGGGGTGGTGCGCATGTCGGAGACCCATGCGTAGCAACCCAGCAGGTTCCACGCCAGGCCGGCGATGGCGACCGGCGACAGCCATTTCGGTGCGTTGCCCATGTGCGTCCCCCGGGACCGGCCGGAGCGGCCGGCTCGCGCGCACGCTAGCAGATCAGCGCGCCGCCGGCGCCCGGGTCTTCGGCCTGCCGCCGCCGCGCGGCGGCTTCGGCGCCGGCAGCGCATCGGCCGTCGCACGCAGCATCGCGCGCAGGGCCTCGCTGTCGTCCAGGTCCTCGACCAGCAGCCAGGGCTTCGCGCCGGGGTAAGGCGGCACCCCCGGCGGCGCGCCGCCGAGCAGAGCGCGCCCCGCATCGGTCGGCTTCAGCAGGAACTGGTCGTCGCACACCAGCGCGACGATCTTCGCGTCGAGCCAAAGCCCGTACTCGCCGAACATCCGCTTGTGCGCCAGCCCCGGCAGCGGGCCGATCTGGTCGAGCACGTATTCGACGTAACCGGGATCCGAAGCCATGGCACTCGTTCAGTGGCTGACCTCGCGAAGATACTCCCGCACCGCCTGCACCTGGTAGGCGACGTCGGTGGCGCCCTGCGTATCCCCGCTGTTGCCTTCGCAGGAACGGACGTTGCCCTGCAGCGACTGCAGCGAGCCGTCGCCGCGGCGGTTCTCGATCCATTCGATGTCGATGTTCTTGCTGCCCGGCCCGAAGCGCACCGTGCGCCCTGTTTCGCGCAGGGTGTTGCGGTCCAGGGAGAAGCCCGACGGCGCCACCAGCGTGGCGGGCTCGCGGATCGGGCAACCCGCGGTGTTCCCCTGGCAGCCGGCGGCGCACATCAGCGAGCCGCTCACGGCCTGCTCCTCGGTGACGGTCTGGAAGCTGCGCAGGGGCGGCAGCTCCACGAACGTCGAATCGGAGGCCTGGGTCGCGCGGTTGGTCGCGTTGACGACCACCAGGAACGGTTCCGCCGGATCGCGCCGGAACAAAAGCGTCTGGCTCGATCCGGCAGCAAGCGGGACCGGCTGGTTCAGGGGCGCGTTCGTGCCGTCCAGGGTGTAGTCGACGACGGCGTTCCCGGTCACGCCGCTTTTCACCGTCACGGCCAGCACGGAATTCGAGGCCTTGCTGGAAATCCACGCGGCGATCGGCTTGTTGCCCTGCTGCGCGACGCAGACGGCGTAGGCCTGGGCGCCCGCGGGCGACAGGGCGTGCCGATAGAAGCCTTCCTCCAGCTCGAACCCGCCGGACGCCGCGAACATCGACTCCAGCCGGCTCCGCTTCTGCGAGAAATCGTCGTAGCTGCCGCCGAAGTAACCCGGGATCGAGAGGCCGGCGCTCTGCTTCATCGCCTCGTAGTTCTCCTGGTTGACGAGCGAGAGCACCGAATAACGGGCCGCGGCATTGCTGTGCACCATCGTCGTGTCGAACGCCATCAGCCGTTCGCAGGCCTGCTGGGCGTGCACCAGGCCGGTCGGGACCAGCAGCAACAGTCCGAACGCGAGCTTCTTCATGCTCCTCCTCCCCTCTCCGCCGGTGCGGCGGCTTCGCCCGGAACAACGCCGGAGCGGGGGGGCGGGCGGCCAACCGGGTCCGGCGTTCGGCCGCGGGCCCGGAGGCGGTCAGGCTTCGACCGGCTTGCCCGCGGCCTGCCAGGCCTTGAAGCCGCCGTCGAGGTGGGCGACGTTCGCGTAGCCCATCGCCTTGAGCGTCTGCGCCGCCAGCGCCGAACGCCCGCCCGAGGCGCAATGCAGGATCACCCGCCTGGCCGGGTCGAGCGGTGCCTTGTGGTACGGGCTAGACGGATCGGCGTAGAACTCGAGCATGCCGCGCGAGGCATGGATCGCGCCCGGAATCGCGCCGTTGGCGCTGCGCTCCGGCGCATCGCGCACGTCGACCAGCAGCGCATCCCCGGCGGCGAGCTCGGCGGCGACCTGGTCGGGCGTGAGGTTCTCGATGCCGGACTTCGCATCCTGCACGAGCTGGGCGGCGGTCCTGGCGTTCATGGGGTACCTCGCGGGGTCGGGATCCCGATGGTGCGCCGAATCGAAGACGATCGCCATCGGACGGACTAGCGTTCGAGGCGCCAGTTCACCGAGGCGCGGTTCTCGACGGTGCTCGACTCGACCTCGATGTCGAAGCCCTTGCGCAGCAGGTACTTCAGCGTGAGCACCTGGCCGGTGCCGAGCAGGGACACGCCGTAGCCGACGTAGAGCTTCGGCGAGAGGTACTTGCCGACGCCGAGCACGCTGCCGCCGAGGGCGCGGGACTGGGTGACGCCGGCATCGTCCAGGCCGATGCGCGCGCCCAGTTGCGAGGCGAGCAGGCCGCTGCCTGCCGAGAGCGCGGCGCTGGCGGCGTCGAGCTGGCGGCTTTCGGCGCTGCTGAGCGTGGCGAGCGAGCGCCCGAGCGTGAGATAGGCCAGGGCCTCGGACTGGTCCATCGCCGGATCGCTCCACACCTCGGCCTGCGGGCGGCTCGCGCGACCGGTGACGGCGATGCCGGCGGTGACGTCGCCGACGTCGCGTTCGGCGCGGATGTCCAGCAGCGGATCGCCGATCGGCCCGTTCTGCCACGACAGCCGGCCGCGCGTGATGCTGAGCTTCTGGCCGTAGGCGGTGTAGCGGCCGCCGACCTCGAGCACGCCGTTGCCGGTCATTTCCCGCCCGGGCCGCGACAGGACGCGCAGCGTGCCGGCGAGCGTCCCGTCGAGGCCGAAGCCGTCGAGCCGGACGTCGTCGCCCATCGCGAGCGTGAGGTCGAGTTGCAGCGGCGTGGCCAGGCCTTCGTCCGGCGTGTCGGGGTCGAGCACGACGACGTCGCTCGACACCGCCGTGCCCCGGTCCAGCCGCTCGAGGTCGATGCGCGCTTCGGGCACGGTGACGGTGCCGGTCACCTGCAGCGGCTGGCCGGCGGCGTAGCGCACGACGACATCGGGGTCGACGACGGCGCGCAGGTCGCGCGTGTCGGAGGCGAGCACGTCCTTGCCGCGGACGCGGAGCACCAGCGGCGTGTCGTCGCCGTGCCAGCCGAGCGTGCCGTCGACGCGCAGCGTGCCGTCGCCGGATACCAGCGTGCCGGCGATGCGCGCGCTGCCGTCGGGCAGCGCATCGAGGCGGATGTCGCCGTCGTGCGGCGCGATCGCCAGCGCCGGCAGTTCGGTAGCGAAGCCGGTGAGCTGCGCGCTGCCGCCGATCGTCGGCGCCGCGCGCGTCCCGCCCAGCGTGACGTGGCCTGCGAGCTTGCCGGTGGGCTCGACGATGTCGGGCGAGAACAGTTCCATCCAGGTGAGTTCGTCGGTATCGGCGCGGATCTCGCCCGACAGCGGGGCGTAGGCGTCCCAGCCGGTGGCGACGCGCGCCTGCAGGTGGCCGTCGTCGTTGACCGCGGCGGAGAGCGTGGCCTCCAGCCGCTGCGCATCGAAGCGCGCGTCGAGCACCAGGTCGCGATAGTCGACCAGGTCGTTGCGCGAGCGCTCGCGGTTGCGCATGCCGCCCGCGGGGGAGGCGAGGCGCAGCGTGCCGCGCCACGCCTTGCCGGCCGGCGCCACGTGCGCGTCCAGTGCGAACGCGCCGTGCAGCGCCCACGGCCGCCCGTCGCTGCGTTCCGGCAGCCAGGGCGCCACGAGCGCGAGCGGAACGTCGCGGC
>JANINR010000092.1 GCA_024508915.1 Lysobacteraceae bacterium
GCCGCGCCCCAACCCTGCCGGGACGCGCGCCCTCGCGCGCGACCGGCGCGGGAGCGCCAGCCTGTTCCGGCGCGACGCGCCCGGCACGAGCGCGCCGCTCGACCCGCAGGCGCAGGCGGCGATCGCGAACGCCGGCAAGGGGTCGCTGCTCGACACCCGCTGGGAGCTGGCCCGCGACTCCAAGCTCGGCATCTTCAACTTCCGCGCCTACAAGCCGGTGTACCTGTTCCCCGCGTTCTGGAGCAGCTCGCCCAACGCCCACCCCTTCTCGCCGAGCCGGGGCACCGCGACCGACGTCGACTCGCTCGACGCGCTCGAATCGAAGTTCCAGATCAGCTTCAAGACCAAGGCGGTGGAGAACCTGTTCGGCGACAACGGCGACCTCTGGATGGCCTATACGCAGAGTTCGCGCTGGCAGGTCTTCAACGGCGATGCGTCGCGCCCGTTCCGCGAGACGGACTACGAGCCGGAGGTCATGCTCGCGTTCCGCACCGGCTACGGCCTGCTCGGATGGAAGGGCCGGCTGTTCGCGGTGGGCGTCAACCACCAGTCGAACGGGCGCACCGATCCGCTGTCGCGCAGCTGGAACAGGGTGATGTTCAACTTCGGATTCGACCGCGACGGCTGGGCGCTCAACCTGCGTCCGTGGATCCGCATCCCGGAGCGCGGCCACGGCGACGACAACCCCGACATCTCCGACTACATGGGGCGCGGCGACGCGACCCTGGTGCGGACCCTGGACAACGGCCAGCAGTTCTCGCTCGCGCTGCGCCACTCGCTGCGCAGCGGCGACCGCGCCCACGGCGCCGTGCAGTTCGACTGGGCCTTCCCGCTGCACGACACCTTCCGCGGCCACCTGCAGGTCTTCGACGGCTACGGCGAGAGCCTGATCGACTACAACCACCGCGCGACCTACGTGGGCCTCGGCATCTCGCTCATGGAGTGGTATTAGGTAGAGCCGACCCATGGCCGGCCCTACAGGAGCGAGGCGAGTCGCTTGAGCTGCATGCGGGTGTCCGGCTGCAGCAGGTAGTCGCGGGCCACGGCCTCGAGCGCGGCGATGTTGGTCTCGCTGACGTCGTCCATGTCGTCGAGGCCGATCGCCAGTTCCGCCTGCATGCGGAAATAGCCGTCGCCCACCAGGTACCGCGCGATGTAGTCCACGGAATCGGCGCTGCCGTCGAACAGCACGTCGATGATCGGCACCGCCCATTCGAGCGCGCCCCATTCGCGCGCGGACTGGAGGCTGATGCTGCGGGTGTGCGCGCCGGTGCCGACCGACAGCACGACGAGGTCCTGCGGCTGCGCCGCGCGCGCGTCCTTGCGCAGCGCCTCGGCGATGGCGCATGCGGTCGGGTTGTTCGCGACCACGCCGCCGTCGATCAGCGCGCAGGCCCGTCCCTCGACCTGCATGCCGTGCGCCGGGAAATACGTGGGTGCCGCGGACGACGCACGGCACACTTCCCACAGGGGGAGTTCCTGGTGCTCCGGCTTGAAGCTCTTGAAGATCACCGGCGTGCGGGACACGGTGTCGTAGCTGGTGACCATCAGCGGCAGCTTCGCCTGGCCGAGCGTCGTCTTGCCGAAGACCTGCTTCAGCACCTTCTCCAGGCCCTTCGCGTCGTACTTCGGCGCGGAGGGGCCTTCGCCGAAGAAGCGCCCGGCACGAGACCACAGCCGCTCGGCGATCCCGGGAAAGATGGCGTGCCGCTGCTCGCGGTAGAGATCGGCCATCGCCGCCGGCGACAGCCCGATCGCCAGCCCGGCGGCCATGATCGCGCCGGTGGAGCTGCCGGCGAGCAGGTCGAAGCTGCCGAGGAGGCCGGGCTTGCCGGCGGCGAGCAGCGCGTCCTCGGCCCCGGCGAGCCAGCGGCAACCGACGAGGCCGCGGATGCCGCCGCCGTCGATCGAAAGAATGCGTCGTGCCTTCATGGCGTCCCCCTCCCTGGAGTCGCCCCATCTTACGGCTTGCCCCGCTAGGCGACGAGGACGGGGATCCTGCCGATGCGCGCCTGCCACTCGCGCGGGCCGGTCGCGTGCACCGACTCGCCGGTGGAATCGACCGCGACGGTCACCGGCATGTCCTGCACGGTGAACTCGTAGATCGCCTCCATGCCCAGGTCCTCGAACGCGACGACGCGCGCCGCCTTGATCGCCTTCGACACGAGATAGGCCGCGCCGCCGACGGCCATCAGGTAGGCCGACCCGTGCCTGCGGATCGCCTCGATCGCGACCGGACCGCGCTCGGCCTTGCCGACCATGCCCAGCAAGCCGGTCTGCTCGAGCACCTGTTCCGTGAACTTGTCCATGCGCGTCGCGGTGGTCGGGCCCGCGGGACCGACCACTTCGTCGCGCACCGGGTCCACCGGGCCGACGTAGTAGATGAAGCGGCCGCGCAGGTCGACGGGAAGCGGTTCGCCCTTGTCGAGCATGCCGACGATGCGCTTGTGCGCGGCATCGCGACCGGTCAGCAGCCTGCCGTTGAGCAGCAGCGTCTCGCCGGGCTTCCAGCTCGCCACGTCCGCGCGGGTGAGCGTGTCGAGGTCGACGCGGCGTCCCTTCGAGGCGTCGTAGGCGAGCTTCGGCCAGTCCTCGAGCGACGGCGGATCCAGCATCACCGGGCCGCTGCCGTCGAGGGTGAAGTGCGCGTGGCGGGTCGCCGCGCAGTTGGGGATCATCGCCACCGGCAAGTTGGCGGCATGGGTCGGATAATCCTTGACCTTGACGTCGAGCACGGTCGTGAGGCCGCCCAGGCCCTGCGCGCCGATGCCCAGCGCGTTGACCTTGTCGAACAATTCGATGCGCAGTTCCTCGGCGCGGTTCGACGGGCCGCGCGCGATCAGCTGCTGGATGTCGATCTCCTCCATCAGCGCTTCCTTCGCCAGCAGCATCGCCTTCTCGGCGGTCCCGCCGATGCCGATGCCGAGCATGCCCGGCGGGCACCAGCCGGCCCCCATCGTCGGCACCGTCTTGAGCACCCAGTCCACGATCGAATCCGACGGGTTGAGCATCGCGAACTTCGACTTCGCTTCCGAGCCGCCGCCCTTCGCGGCGACGATCACGTCGACGGTGTTGCCCGGCACGACCCTGACGTTGACCACGCCCGGCGTGTTGTCCTTCGTGTTGGTGCGCTTTCCCGCCGGATCGGCGAGGACCGAGGCGCGCAGCTTGTTGTCCGGATGGTTGTAGGCGCGGCGCACGCCCTCGTGGACCATCTCCTCCACGCCCATGGTCGCGTCGTCCCAGCGCACGTCCATGCCGATCTCGAGGAACACCGTGACGATGCCGGTGTCCTGGCAGATCGGCCGATGGCCCTCGGCGCACATGCGCGAGTTGATCAGGATCTGCGCCATCGCCTCCTTCGCCGCCGGCGATTCCTCGCGTTCGTACGCCGCCGACAGCGCCCGGATGTAGTCGACCGGGTGGTAGTACGAGATGTATTGAAGCGCGTCTGCGATGGACTGGATCAGGTCTTCCTGCCGGATCGACACGGGAGCGGAAGCACGGAGCGGATTGGCGGTCACGGCGGTTCTGGCGGGGAAAACGGTCATTTTACCCGGTTACACGCGACGCTCACCGGGGCGGCGGGACGATCGGGCTCCCCGGGCCGGAGCCGACCATGGATGCGATATCGATGCTGAAGGCCGCGGTCGCGCTGTTCGCGATCGCGGCGGCCGGCGGCCTCGTCATGGCCGGCATCCGCCTGCTGGGCAGGCACAATCCCCCCGCGTGGCTGTCGATGCTGCACGGCCTGCTCGCGGCCGCGGGCGTGACGCTGGTGGCCTATGCCGCCTGGCGCGGCGGCGTGCCCTCCCCCGGCGGCTGGGCGCTGTTCCTCTTCCTGCTGGCGGCGGCGGGCGGCGCCGCGATGAACCTGCTGTGGCAATGGCGGCAGCGGCCCCTCCCGGTCGGGCTGATGATCGGTCACGCCGCCATCGCCGTCGTCGCGTTCCTGCTGCTGTGCGTGGCGGCGTTCTGAGCGTGCGCGCCTGGCCATGACCGATCCGCAGCTGGCCGCCCTGCTCTGGCGCCTGCTCGGCTGCGCGATCCTGCCGCTGTGGCTGCTCGCCGGCCTGGCCGACTACATCGTCCACGCGCGCACGCGCATCGAGCGCACGTCCGGCGTGCACGAATCGGCGCTGCACCTGCTGCAGACCGCGGAGATCGCGGTGCCGATGCTGGCCCTGCTGTTCCTGGAGGCGACCGCGCCGGTGCTGCTGCTGGCGCTCGCCGGCGTCGCGCTGCACACCCTCACCGCGTACCGCGACCTGCGCTGGGCGGCGCCGCGCCGGCACATCACGGTCTTCGAGCAGTTCGTGCACGCCTTCCTGATCGCGCTGCCGCTGGCGGCGTTCGCGCTGGTGGTGGTGCTGCACTGGCCGGCATGGCAGGCGCTGTGGCCGCCCTTCGATGCGGGCGCGGGCCGCTGGGCGCTGCGCTGGCGCGACCCGCAGTTCCCGCTGCCGGTGCTGGCCGCGATCCTCGGCGCATCGGCGCTGCTGGGCGTCGTGCCCGGGGCGATCGAGTTCGCGCGCACGCTGGCG
>JANINR010000093.1 GCA_024508915.1 Lysobacteraceae bacterium
CCCGCCGCGCGCGACGCGCTGCGCGCGCTGGCCGAAGCCGCGCTGCCGCGCCTCCCCGGCTACCGCCTCCAGCACGGCGACCACGTGGTCGAACTGCGGCCCGCCAGCGGCGACAAGGGCGCCGCGATCGCCGCCCTGCTCGAGGACGCGCCGTTCCGCGGCCGCGTGCCGGTGTTCGCGGGCGACGACATCACCGACGAAAGCGGCTTCGCCGTGGTCAACGCGCACGGCGGCCTCAGCGTGCTCGTCGGCGCGCGCGAACCCAGCGCCGCCCACTACGCCTTGCGCAGCCCGACCGCGGTGCGGCGCTGGCTCGCCACGGGAGCGATGGAATGAACGAGACCTCCGCGACGGGCGCCCGGCCCGCGAATACCCTCGACCTCGGCCTCGTCGGCAACGGCAGCTTCGGCGCCCTGCTCGACGCGCGCGGACGCGTGGTCTGGAGCTGCCTGCCCGCGTTCGACGGCGACCCGGCGTTCTGCGCGCTGCTCGAGCCGAAGCTGGAAGGCGGCGACTGGGCCGTCGAACTGGAGGACTTCGAGCGCGCCGAACAGCACTACATTGGCAATACCGCGGTCCTGCGCACGGTCCTGCACGACGCGCACGGCGGCGCCGTCGAACAGGTGGATTTCGCGCCCCGCTGGCGCCAGCACGGCCGTTTCTACCGGCCGGTGATGCTGGTGCGCACCGTGCGCCCGCTCGCGGGCAAGCCGCGCGTGCGCATCCGGCTGCGGCCGCTCGCGGACTGGGCGTCGCGCGTGCCCGAGCGCACCTGGGGCAGCAACCACCTGCGCTTCCTGCTGCCCGGGATGACCCTGCGCCTCACCACCGATGCGCCGCTGCGCCTGGTGCGCGACGCGCTGCCGTTCGTGCTCGACCGCGAGCTGCGCTTCGTCCTCGGCCCGGACGAAACGCTGACCCGCCCGATCCAGAGCTTCGTGGACGACGCGCGCCGCCAGACCGAGGACTACTGGTTCGAGTGGGCACGCTACCTGTCGCTGCCGCTGGAGTGGCAGGAGGCGGTGATCCGCAGCGCGATCACGCTGAAGCTCTGCCAGTACGAGGACACCGGCGGCGTCATCGCCGCGATGACCACCTCGATCCCGGAAGCGCCCGGAACGCAGCGCAACTGGGACTACCGCTACTGCTGGCTGCGCGACGCGGCCTTCGTCGTCCGCGCGCTCAACCGCCTCGGCGCGACGCGCACGATGGAGGAGTACATCCGCTACATCTTCAACCTCGTCGCCGGCGACGAATCCGAGCTGCAGCCGGTGTACGGCATCGGTTTCGAACGCGAGCTCGCCGAGGAGGACGTGCCCGATTTGCGCGGGTACCGCGGCATGGGACCGGTGCGGCGCGGCAACCTGGCCTGGCTGCAGAAGCAGCACGATGTCTACGGCAGCGTCGTGCTCGCATCGGCGCAGCTGTTCTTCGACCAGCGCCTGCGCCAGCCGGGGGACGTCGCGATGTTCGAGCGCCTCGAGCCGCTCGGCGAGCGCGCCTGGGCATTGCACGACCAGCCGGACGCGGGGTTGTGGGAGTTCCGCGGCCGCGCGCACGTGCACACCTACTCCGCGGTGATGTGCTGGGCGGCCTGCGACCGGCTGGCGCGGATCGCCGCCCGCTTCGGCCTGGGCGACCGCAGCGGCCTGTGGCGCCTGCGCGCCGACACGATCCGCGGACGCGTGCTGGCCGAGGCATGGAACGCGGAGCGCGGCCACTTCGCCGACGCCTTCGGCGGCGAGCGCCTCGACGCCTCGCTGCTGCTGCTCGCGGACCTCGGCTTCATCGAGGCGCGCGACCCGCGCTTCGTCGCCACCGTCGAGGCCATCGGCCGCGACCTCAAGCGCGGCCACGGCCTGTTCCGCTACATCGCGCCCGACGACTTCGGCGCCCCCGAGACCAGCTTCACGATCTGCACGTTCTGGTACATCGACGCATTGGCCGCGATCGGCAGGCGCGACGAGGCACGCGCGATGTTCGAGGCGGTGCTTGCCCGCCGCAATCCGCTCGGGCTGCTGTCGGAGGACCTCGCCTTCGACACGGGCGAAGCCTGGGGCAACTTCCCGCAGACGTATTCGCACGTCGGCCTGATCATCGCCGCGATGGCGCTGAGCCGGCCGTGGCAGTCGGCGGTATAGGCGCGGTGACCTGAGCATGGGCCGCCTCGTCGTCGTCTCCAACCGCGTCGCGCTGCCGGGGGAAACCCGCGCGGGCGGCCTCGCCGTCGCGCTGCAGGCGGCGCTGGAGGATCGCGCGCGCCAGCGCCACGGCGGCCTGTGGTTCGGCTGGAGCGGCAGGATCGATCCGCAGCGCTCGGGCAAGCTGCACCAGGCGAACGCGGACGGCATCACCTACGCGACCATCGACCTGTCGCGCCGCGACCACGCCGACTACTACAACGGCTTCGCCAACCGTTCGCTGTGGCCGCTGCTGCACTTCCGCATGGACCTGGTGGACTACAGCCGCGAGACCTGGGCCGCGTACCGCCGCGTCAACGCGCTGTTCGCCGACAAGCTCGCGCCGATGCTGCACGACGACGACCTGGTGTGGGTCCACGACTACCACCTGATCCCGCTCGCGGCGCTGCTGCGCGAGCGCGGCGTGCGCGCGCGCATCGGTTTCTTCCTGCACGTGCCGATGCCGTCCTCCGACCTGCTGGCGGCGCTGCCGCAGCACGGGCGGCTGTTCGAGGGGCTCTCCGCCTACGACCTCGTCGGCTTCCAGACCGAACGCGACCTCGAGCGCTTCCAGGACTACGTGCGCCTGTGGGGCCGCGGCCGGGTGGTCGCGCCGGGCGTGCTGGAGACCGCCGGCGGCCGGCGCCTGCGCGCGGGCGCGTTCCCGATCAGCATCGATACCGCGCAGATCGAGCGCCAGGCCGCCGAGGCCACGGACAAGGCGAGCGTGCGCCGGCTGCGCGAAAGCCTGTCGGGGCGGGAGCTCGCAATCGGCGTCGACCGCCTCGACTACTCGAAGGGGCTGCCGGAGCGGTTCCGCGCGTTCGAACGCTTCCTGCAGCGGCATCCTGCGCAGCGCGGCAAGCTCACCTTCCTGCAGATCGCGCCGGTGTCGCGCGGCGAGGTCGCGGAGTACAGGGCGCTGCGCCAGGAACTCGAGCAGCTGGCCGGCCACGTCAACGGCGGCCACGCCGAGCCGGACTGGACGCCGATGCGCTACGTCAACCGGAACTTCGCCCATCCCACGCTCACCGGCTTCTACCGCATGGCGCGGATCGGGCTGGTGACGCCGCTGCGCGACGGCATGAACCTGGTGGCGAAGGAATACGTGGCCTCGCAGGACCCGGAGGATCCGGGCGTGCTGGTGCTGTCGACCTTCGCCGGCGCCGCGCGCGAGCTCGACGCGGGCGCGCTCCTGGTCAATCCCTACGACCTCGACGGCGTCGCCGATGCGATCGCCGCGGCAATGCGGATGCGTGCGCCGGAACGCCGGCGGCGCTGGAACGCGATGATGGACGTGCTGCGCGCGCGCGACATCCACGCGTGGCGGCGCGATTACCTCGCTGCGCTCGCGACTGCCCAGTCCCCGTAGGACCCGCTTCCCGTCAGCGATCGCGCCACGCCAGCGTCGCCATGCGCCCGGTCCGCTGGTCGCGCCGGTGGGAAAAGAAGCGGCCGGCATCCGAAATCGTGCACAGGCCGCCGCCGTGGATCGCCTGCAGCGGGACGCCGGCACCGACGAGGCGCTGCCGCGCGAGCCGGTACAGGTCGACCCGCCAATGGCCGGGCCGCGTCGCGACGAAGGCTGCGGCGGCTTCGGCGTCGCGCGCGACGAACGCGTCGCGCACCTCCGCACCGACCTCGTAGGCATCCGGTCCGGCGGCGGGGCCCAGCCAGGCGAGCAGCGTTCCCGCGGGTGCGTCCATCGCCATCACGGTCGCTTCCAGCACGCCGGCGGCGAGCCCCCGCCAGCCGGCGTGCGCGGCGGCGACCACGGCGCCGTCGGCGGTGGCCAGCACCACCGGCAGGCAGTCGGCGGTGAGGATCGCGAGGACCTTGCCGGGAACGCGTGCGACCGCAGCATCGGCCTCGGGTTCCTCGCCGGGGTCGGGATCCACGACGACGCGCGTGCCGTGGACCTGGCGCAGCCAGCAGGGCGGCGACGGCAGCGCGAGGCCGCGTTCGAGCAGTTCGCGGTTCGCCCGCACCGCCGCCACGTCGTCGCCGTTGCGAAGGCCCAGGTCGAAGCGGTCGAACGGCGACGCCGACCCGCCGGCAGGGCCGCGCAAGGTCGTCAGCGCGTGGACGCCGGCCGGGGCGGGCCAGGCGGCCCGCAGCACGCTGTCGCCTGCGGCGGCGGCTTGACCCGTCGCT
>JANINR010000094.1 GCA_024508915.1 Lysobacteraceae bacterium
CGGGCGCGCCCGCCGGCGACCCGCCCGCGGCGGTGTCGCGTTCGCCCGCGCGCAAGCCGGCGAGGTGGTCGAGCAACGCCGTTTCCGCGGTGGGGTCGTGGTCGGCCAGCGCGGCGCGCTCCAGCGCCATGCCGCGCTCGAGCGCGGCCCAGGCCGCGTCGGTGTCGGTGCCGCGGTCGAGCAGCCGGAACAGCGCGTAGTGCAGGCGCGCCGTGGCGCTGTCGTCCGCGCCGCCCGACGCCGCGACCTGGCGCAGGAGCTGCGTCATCGCCGCCTCGGTGGCGGCATCGGGGTCGCCGAGTTCCGCGACGCCGAGCCACGCGGCCGCCAGCGAAGGCGCCGCCTTGATGCAGGCGCCGTAGATGTCGCGGGCTTCCTCGTCGCGGCCCAGCGCCTGCAGCGAACGGGCCAGCGGCAGCAGCAGCTTCGGGCCGCCCGCGCCGGCGCTGCCCGCGCGGCCGAGCATCTCGACGGCGTCGGCGTGGAAGCCGGCAACCGACAGCAGCGTGCCCAGCTCCAGCATCGCCCCGGGGTTGCGGCCGCGCAGCACCGACAGGTCGTGCGCGCACGCGAACATCGCGCGCAGTTCGCCCAGCGGCCGCAGCACGCGCGCGAGGCTGGCCATCAGCGCCGGCTCCGGGCGCCGCCGCTCGAACGCCGCGAGCGCGGCCGCGACCGCGTCGCGAAGCTGCCCGCGCCGGGTGGCGAGCTGCGACAGGCGCAGCTGGGCGGGGACGGCCAGCGCCGCGTCGTCCCCGAGGCTGCGATAGGCCTCCGCGGCCTCGTCGAGCCGGTCGGCGGCCGCGAGGGCCTCGGCGTGCTGCCAACGCCCCTGGGCGTCGCTGATCGGTGTTGCGGTGGTCATCGCCACGAGGATACAGAAGCGTCGCCGGCGATGACCGGGCGCGCCGCCCATACCGGGGTCCACGGGCTTTTGCCGGCGGGGACGCGTAAAATACTGCGCCTGCGACCGGAGCCCGCGCGCCCGGGCCGCCTGCTTCACTTACCGAATCAAAGACTTAGCCAACAAAGTCGACGCTCCGGCCGCCCCCGCGGACCGGCCCGCCGGCGCTGGAGTACAGCCGCGATGATCTTCGAAACCCTCGATACCTTCGGCCACGAGCAGGTCGTCTTCTGCCACAACAAGGACGCGGGCCTGAAGGCCATCATCGCGATCCACAACACCGTGCTCGGCCCCGCGCTGGGCGGCACGCGCATGTGGCCGTACAAGACCGAGCAGGAAGCGCTGAACGACGTGCTGCGCCTCTCGCGCGGCATGACCTACAAGAACGCGGTCGCGGGCCTGGACATCGGCGGCGGCAAGGCCGTGATCATCGGCGACCCCGCGAAGGACAAGTCCGAGGCGCTGTTCCGCGCGTTCGGCCAGTTCGTCGAGTCGCTGGGCGGCCGCTACATCACCGCCGAGGACGTCGGCATCGACGTCAACGACATGGAGTACGTGTTCAAGGAGACGGAGTTCGTCACCGGCGTGCACCAGGTCCACGGCGGCTCGGGCGATCCCTCGCCGTTCACCGCCTACGGCGCGCTGCAGGGCCTGATGGCCACGCTGCAGAAGCGCTTCGGCGACGAGGAAGTCGGCAAGTACAGCTACGCCGTGCAGGGCCTGGGCCACGTCGGCATGGAGTACGTGAAGCTGCTGCGCGAGCGCGGCGCCAAGATCTTCGTCACCGACATCCACGCCGACCGCGTCGAGCGCGCGGTGTCGGAGTTCGGCGCCGAGGCCGTCAGCCCGGACGAGATCTACGACGTCAACGCGGACGTCTACTCGCCGTGCGCCCTGGGCGGCACGGTCAACGAGCAGACCCTGCCCCGCTTCAAGTTCAAGGTCATCTGCGGCGCCGCCAACAACCAGCTGGCGACCAACGCGATCGGCGACGAAGTCGAGAAGCGCGGCATCGTCTACGCGCCGGACTACGCGGTGAACGCGGGCGGCGTGATGAACGTGGCGCTGGAGATCACCGGCTACAACCGCGAGCGCGCGATGCGCATGATGCGCACGATCTACCACAACCTCACCCGCATCTACGAGATCGCGGACCGCGACGGCATCCCCACCTACAAGGCCGCCGACCGCATGGCCGAGGAGCGCATCGCAGTGATGGGCAAGCTGAAGCTGCCGCTGGGCCGGTCCAAGCCGCGCTTCCAGGGCCGCATCCGGGGACATTGACCAAGGCTTCGCCTTGTTCAATCCCAAAATTTGCTTCGCAAATTTCGGGCCCCGCTATGTACTGCCAAATCCCCCGCCGCTTCGCGGCGCCCCCCTTTACCAAAGGGGGGCTTGGGAAACGGATCACCACGAGGTCTGGATGCGTCCATTTCCGCTAAACGACGAGCTGGATGCGCTGCGCGAGGCGGTCCACCGCTTCGCGCAGGCGGAGATCGCGCCGCGCGCGGCCGCCATCGACCACGAGAATGCGTTCCCGCAGGACCTGTGGCCGAAGCTCGGCGAGATGGGGCTGCTCGGCCTCACCGTGCCGGAACGGCACGGCGGCAGCGGCATGGGCTATCTCGCCCACCTGGTGGCGATGGAGGAGATCTCCCGGGCTTCCGGCTCGGTGGGCCTGAGCTACGGGGCGCACTCCAACCTCTGCGTCAACAACCTGCATGCCAACGGCGACGAGGCGCAGCGCGCGAAGTACCTGCCGAAGCTGTGCAGCGGCGAGTGGAAGGGCGCGCTGGCGATGAGCGAGCCGGGCGCCGGCTCCGACGTGGTCGGCTCGATGGCCTGCCGCGCCGAGCAGCGCGCGGACGGCGCCTGGGTCGCCAACGGCAACAAGATGTGGATCACCAACGGCCCCGAGGCCGACGTGCTGGTGGTCTACATGCGCACCGCCGGCAAGGACGCGGGCAGCCGCTGCATGACCGCGTTCATCGTCGAGAAGGGCATGCCCGGCTTCTCGACGGCGCAGAAGCTCGACAAGCTCGGCATGCGCGGCTCCAACACCTGCGAGCTGGTATTCGAGGACTGCGTCATCCCCGCGGAGAACGTGCTCGGCGAAGTCCACCAAGGCGTCAAGGTGCTCATGTCCGGCCTCAACACCGAGCGCCTCGTGCTCAGCGGCGGCCCGCTCGGCCTGATGCAGGCGGCGCTCGACATCACCCTGCCCTACGTGCGCGAGCGGCGCCAGTTCGACGCGCCCATCGGCACCTTCGAGCTGATGCAGGCCAAGGTCGCCGACATGTACACGGCGCTGCAGTCCTCGCGCGCCTTCGCCTACCAGGTGGCGCGCGACTACGACGCCGGCCACCGCTCGCGCGTCGATGCGGCGGCCTGCCTGCTGCACGCGAGCGAGGCGGCCGTGCAGGTCGGCCTCGAGGCGATCCAGGCGCTGGGCGGCAACGGCTACATCAACGAGTTCGACACCGGCCGGATCCTGCGCGACGCCAAGCTCTACGCGATCGGCGCGGGCACCAACGAGATCCGCCGCATGCTCATCGGCCGCGAACTCTTCGCCGGCAACGCCTAGAACGTCCAGCGCCAGGCGGCGGAGGCGCCGAGGTCGTTGCGGCCGGCGGCGCTGCGGGCGTCGAGGTCGAACGACAGGGTCGCGTTGCCCCAGGCCGCGCCGAAGCCGGCGCCGAGCACCCCGATGTCGCGGCCAAGCAGGTCGAGCGCGATCGGCGCGCGCGCGTCCACGCCGGTGAAGCTGGCCTCGATCGCACCCGACTGCGACAGGCGGCGCTGCCACTCCGCATGCGCATGCAGGTCGACGCGCGCACCGCCGAGGCGCCAGCCGCGCGCGTAGCGCGTGCCCAGCAGCGCCTGCGACAGCGCGAAGCGCGACGCATCCGCGCGGAGGCCGAAGCCGGCGGCGCCGTCCTCGTCGAACGCGCCGCGCCGCAGCTCCAGCGCCTGCACGCCCGCGTAGGGCACCAGCGTGCCGCCGAACGCGTCGAAGCGGCGGCCGGCCTGCAGGCTCGCGGCCAGGTAACGGTCCGCATAGCGCGAATCCACGGCGTAGTCCGACGCGCCGAGCACGATCTCGCGCTGCAGGTCGCGCTGCAAGCGACCGAACGCGGCGCGGCCGAGCACGTACGCCCCGCCCTCGCCGCTGCGCGCGGCGTAGACCTGGGCTTCGGTCTGCACGTCATGGCTGCGGTCGCGGCGGCCGCTGTTCCACAGCGTGCCTTCGCCGCGCGAGAAGCCCATGCCCCACAGCGTGTCGCCGTCGCGGTGCTCCTGGCCCATCGCCCAGCCGCGCAGGTCGCTGCCGAACGCGGCGCCGACGCCGTGCCGGCCATCGAGTGCCGCGGCCCAGGCGCCGGCGGGGCGCGCCGCGTCCACGCGCGATTCGAGCGCGCGACGGCCGC
>JANINR010000095.1 GCA_024508915.1 Lysobacteraceae bacterium
GGGCGGCGTCGGCAGCGGCGGCGCCCGCCTGGTCGGCGGCGGCGGCGGCCTCGGCGGCCTGCTGCTGCGCTTCGGGGGTCTCGTTCTTGCAGGCCGACAGGGCGAGCACGGCGGCGGTGGCCAGGACGAAAAGCTTGGTGTTCATGACAGCTCCGGAGAGGTTTGGGATGGAACTTTGGGATGGAACGGCGAAAGAGGGTAAGCGTCGCGCGTGAATGGGCGCGTGACGATCGTGAATGCTGCGCTTGTCCGGGACCAAATGCAAAAGGGATCCGGCAAAAAAAAGCCGCCGGCCAGGGGCCGACGGCTTCGTTTCGCGATTGCCCGGGGGCTTACTTCTTCGCGGCTTCCTGCGCAGCGTCCTTCGCCTGCTCGGCGGCGTCGGCCGCGTTGTCGGCGGCGTCGGCGGCGTTGTCGGCCTCGCCCATGGTCGGGGCGGCGGCAGCGGCGTCGGCCGAGGTGCTGGCAGCGTCGGCGGCGGCGGCAGCGGCGTCAGCCGAAGCCTGGGCAGCGTCGGCAGCAGCGGCGTCGCCGGTCGCGGCGGCGGTGTCCGCAGCCTGCTGGGCGTCGGTGGCAGCGGCAGCGGCGTCGGTCGCGGAGTCCGCGGCCTGCTGCGAGTTGGAGCAAGCGGCCAGGGCAACGCCCATGGCAAGGGCGAGCAGCGCCTTGTTGATGGTCATGATCAAATCTTCCTCGTCGTTAGTTTGGCAACGCGCAACTGCGCGCCTTTAACATGATGACAAGCCCGTGTCGCCTGTCAAGCGGGTGGGGCGGTTTTTTTTGGTTAAGCGGTCTTAACGTTCTGGAACAGGGGTCAGGCGAGCTCGACCGCCATCGCCGTCGCCTCGCCGCCGCCGATGCACAGGGAGGCCACGCCGCGGCGTCCGCCGCGCGCCCGGAGCGCGTGCAGCAGGGTCACCAGCAGGCGCGCGCCGCTGGCGCCGATGGGGTGGCCCAGGGCGACCGCGCCGCCGTTGACGTTGAGCCGGTCGTGCGGGATGCCCAGCTCGGTCATCGGCGCCATCGCGACGCAGGAGAAGGCTTCGTTGACCTCGAACAGGTCGACGTCGGCCACGGTCCAGCCCGCCTTGTCGAGCACGCTGCGCAGCGCCGACACCGGCGCGGTGGTGAACCATTCCGGCGCCTGCGAGTGCGTCGCGTGGGCGACGATGCGCGCCAGCGGCTGCAGGCCGCGCGACTTCGCCTCCGCCGCGGACATCAGCACCAGCGCGGCCGCGCCGTCGGAGATCTTCGAGGAGGCCGCGGCGGTGATCACGCCGTCCTTGCCGAAGGCCGGGCGCAGCGTCGGGATCTTCGCGACGTCGATCTTCCCTGGCTCCTCGTCCTTGTCCACGACGGTGTCGCCCTTGCGGCCCTTGACGGTCACCGGGACGATTTCGGCGTCGAACGCGCCCGACGCCTGCGCCGCCTGCGCGCGGCGCACGCTCTCGGCGGAATACGCGTCGAGCGCGGCGCGGTCGTAGCCGTACTTCGCGCAGGCCATGTCGCCGAACACGCCCATCGCCTGGCCGTCGTACGGGTTGGTCAGGCCGTCGTAGGCCATGTGGTCCAGGAATTCGGCGCTGCCGTAGCGGATGCCGGTGCGCGAGCCGTTGAGCAGGTGCGGCGCGTTGGTCATCGACTCCATGCCGCCGGCGACCACCACCTTCGCCGAGCCGGCCTTGATCAGGTCGTGGGCGAGCATCGCCGCCTTCATGCCCGAGCCGCAGACCTTGTTGACCGTGGTGCAGCCGGCGGACACCGGGATGCCCGCCGCGATGGCGGCCTGGCGCGCCGGCGCCTGGCCGAGGCCGGCCGGCAGCACGCAGCCCATCAGCACTTCGTCCACCTGGTCGGGCGCGAGGCCGGCCTGCGCGAGCGCGCCCGCGATCGCGGCGCTGCCCAGCTGCGGGGTCGGGGTGCCGGTGAACTGGCCGAGGAAGGATCCGATGGCGGTGCGCCGGGCACCGACGATGACGACGCTCTGGTCCGGGGTCTCGGACATGGGGGACTCCATTGGGGGAGCGGCGATGCCGCACCGCCCGATTATGGCGCGATTCGGCGCCGGATGCTGCAGTGCCGCATCGCTTGCGGGAGGCGCCGGGGCGGCGCATAGAATGGCTCCCTGGCAGGCAGGGGGTGCTTCATGCGCAATTTCGGGGGCCCGGCGCGCAACGCGCTGGCGATGGCGGTCGTCCTGGGCCTGGCGGCCTGCGGCAGCGGGGGCGGCGGCACGAACGTCAAGACCCCGCCACCGCCCGCGCCGCCGCCGCCGTCGAGTGGCGGAGGCGGCTCCGCCACCCAGCCCGGCATCGCCGACCACCTGTCGCTGACCAACGACCTGGGCGCGCGCGTCGCCGGCTACACCGGCGCCGGCGTGACCATCGGCTTCGTCGATACCGGCGTGAACCGCAACCACCCGGCATTGTCCGGGCGCGTCGCCGCGAACTTCATCCACGTCGATACCGCGACCAACGACATGACCGTGGACGACAAGGTCGGCCACGGCACCACCGTCGCGATGCTCGCCGCGGGCAAGGCCTTCGGGCAGTGGCCGGGCGGCATCGCGCCGGACGCGCGCATCGTGTCGTCGCGCATCATCTCCGACAAGCCGCCGGTCGACGACGGTTCGGGGCAGGGCAACGAAGTGGGCAGCGGCCAGGGCTACGGTGCGTTCTTCGCCGCGATCGACGCCGAGCTCGCTGACGCCGGCGCGAAGATCATCAACAACTCGTGGGGCGGGCTGTACTGGAACGACCCGAACGTCACCCGCGAATTCGCCGACGCCTACCGCGACTTCGTGATCACGCGCGGCGGCCTGGTCGTGTTCGCGAACGGCAACGCGGGCCAGGACCCGCGCTATCGCCCGAACCCGTCGGACAACGCGGCGCTGCCGAGCAAGGACGGGATCGCGACCGACCTGGCGGTCGGCTGGATCGCGGTGGCCGCGCTCGACACGCTGCACCCCACGCAGCTCGCGTCGTATTCGCAGGCCTGCGGCGTGGCGAAGGACTACTGCATGGTCGCGCCGGGCGACGTGGTCTTCACCGGCACCACCGACACGCCCGGCAAGCCGACGTACTGGGTCGGCAGCGGCACCTCGTTCGCGGCGCCGCTGGTGTCGGGCGCGGCGGCGGTGGTGTGGTCGGCGTTCCCGTACTTCAACAACGACCTGGTGCGGCAGACGCTGCTCGGCACGGCGGAGGACCTCGGCGCGCCCGGCGTGGACGCGGTGTTCGGCCACGGCCTGCTCGACGTGGCCGCGGCGGTGAAGGGGCCGGCGCGCTTCGACTGGGGCGACGTGACGGTGTCGTTCGCCGGCACCTCGACCTGGTCGAACCCGATCTCCGGCGCCGGCGGGCTGGTCAAGCGCGGCACGGGCAAGCTCGTGCTGGCGCAGAACTCCACGTACACCGGCGACACGCGGGTGGACGCCGGCACGGTCGAGCTCGCCATGGGCATGACCGGCTCGGACTTCCTCATCGGCACCGGCGGCACGCTGCAGGGCCGCGGCAGCATCAAGGGCGACGTGCGCAACGCCGGCCACTACGTCGCGAGCATCGGCGACGACCTCGTCGGGCTGCGCGTCGACGGCAACTATCGCCAGGACGCCACCGGCACGCTCGACGCCTTCATCGGCCGCGGGCTGGTGGTGGGCGGCACGGCGACGCTCGACGGCACCCTCAACGTGCTCGGCGTGCGCACCGGCTACACCGCCGCCGCGCGCGAGATCGTCGTGCACGCGGACGGCGGCCTGTCCGGCACGTTCGCGCGCCTGACCAGCGTCGGCTCGTTCCTCGACGCGACGCTGTCGTACGACCCGGACGAGGCCTTCCTCGACATCACCCGCATGGACGTCGCGAACACGGCGCAGGCGATGGGACTGACCGCAGCCTCGCAGTCCGGCGCGGCGCGCGTGGAGCACGCGTTCGACGCGCTCGACGCCGGCGCGCAGGCGACGGTGGCGCCGGCGTTCCTGGAAGCCGCCGGCGGCCTGCAGCGCACGGCGAACGTCGCGACGGCCGAACGCTCGCTCTCGAGCCTGTCGGGCGAGCTGCATGCGGCGGACGCGGCGTTGGCGGCGATGGCCGCGGACGGCGGCCGTCGCGCGCTCG
>JANINR010000096.1 GCA_024508915.1 Lysobacteraceae bacterium
GAGCAGGGGGCCGTAGCGCGGCGCCAGCGGCGCGGCGGCGCGCAGCGGCTCGCGCACCTGGGCGGCGCTGGCGGTGCGGACCCCGCGCCGCACCGCGTGCGGCGCCAGGCAGGCGGGGTCGAAGTCCAGGCCGCAGGCGTCGAGCAGCGCCCGGATCTCCGGCTCCGGGGACGCGGCGAGGGCTTCGTAGCGGAACGGCCGGATGCGTTCCGGATCGCGCGCGCGCCAGGTGTCCATCGCCCGCTCGCAGTGGCGCAGGCAGGCGGCGATGTCGCCGAAGTCGCAGCTGAAGTGGGGCAGGGACAGGAACTGCTGCCGGAAGCAGGACCACGCCGTCTCGAGCGGATCGCGACGGATGTCCAGCACGGTGGCCCCGGGAAGCATCGCCCGCAGGATGCCGGCGTGCTTCCAGTTCTCCGGCAGCTTGTCGGTGAAGCGCGGGCGGTGCGCGCGCCAGCGCGCGGTGCGCTGCAGGTATTCGCGTCCGAGCCGCTGCCAGTCGTCCGCCGTCGCCCGCGGCACCCAGTGCGGGTAGGGCTGGCCGCGACGCCGGCTTTCCGCCTGCACGATCGCGCCGAGGTCGGGCAGTTCGCTCGCGCCCTCCACCCGGGGATGCGCCGCCAGCACCTGCTCGAACAGCGTCGAACCCGAGCGCGGCAGGCCGACGATGAAGATCGCCTCCTGGCCGAGCGCCGGGTCGGGCGGCGCAGGCAGGGTCGCGGTCGCCTCGAGCGCGGCGTCGACGTAGTCCGCCAGCGCCCGCGCGCTCCATGGCGCCTGGCGGCGCTGCCGTGCATTGGCGGCCGAGAGCCGGGCGAAGGCGCGTGCGTAGTCGCCGTCGCGTTCGTGCAGGCGCCCGAGCGCGTATTCCATCGCGATGCGGTCCGCTTCGCGCACGTCCGTGCGCGCGAGCTGCGCCTCGAGCGAACGCACGTCGTCGCCGGTGGGCGCCGGATCGCGGATCGCGCATAGCCCGCGCCACGCGTCGCCGCAGGCCGGGTCGTTGCGCAGGGCCTGCCGGTACGCGTCCGCGGCCTCCGCGAAATCGCCGAGGTGCACGAGCGCGTCGCCCAGCAGCACCGCCGCGGGCACGATCGCCGGCGCCAGCGCGAGCGCCTGGCGCAGCGCCGGCACGGCGTCCTCGCCACGCCCCTGCAATTGCAGGTTGCGGCCGAGGTTGTACCAGGGCGCCGGTTCGCGCGGCGCCAGCGCGCAGGCGCGCCGCCAGCTCGCGAACGCGGCCTCGGCGTCGCCGGCGTTCATCTGCGCGCTGCCCAGGTCGCTGACGAGCACCGCGTCGTCGGGGCGCTGCGCCAGCGCGCGCAGGAACAGCTCTCGCGCCTCGACCGGGCGTCCGGCGCGGTTGCGCAGGAGCCCGAGCAGACGCAGCGCTTCCGGGTGGCCGTGCGTCGCGGCGATCGCGTCGTGCAGCAGGGCCTCCGCCCGTGCAGGCGCGCCGTCGCGCATCGCCCGCGCGGCCGCATGCAGCCGCGAGACCTGCGCGTCGTCGAGGCCCTGCATCCGCGGATCGGCGCTGTCCATGCGCGGGCGGGTGCGGGCGGGCGGCGTCAGCGCTTCGCGAAACGCGCGCGCAGGCCGGGGATGCTGGCGGCGAAGACCACGACCAGCGCCAGCGCGACTTCCGCGAGCGCCGGCCAGCGTTCGGGCGGCCGGGTCCAGGCCACCATCACGCCGTGCGAGAACCACGGCAGCGCGAGCACGCCGGCCCAGAAGCCGGCGCGCGCGCCGTGCCGGGGCAACGCGGACGCCAGCAGCAACGGCGGCAGCGCGAACACCACGAAGGCCACCCAGCGCGGCCCGCCGGCCGGCCAGAGGCCGCCGAACCACGCGCCGTAGAGCACCACCAGCGCCAGCAGCGCGATGCGCAGCAGCCGTCGCGCGGGCGTCATCGCGCGAGCCTCGCCGCGAGGTCGGCGATGCGCCGCCCGAGCGCCCGCGCGAGTTGCGCCTCTTCGTCGGTCGGTTGCGGATCGTCCTGCAGCCCGGCGACGTGGCTGGCGCCGTAGGGCGTGCCGCCGCTGCGCGTCGTGTTCAACGCGGGCTCGGTGAACGGGATGCCGGCGACCACGCAGCCGTGGTGCAGCAGCGGCACCAGCATCGTCAGCAGCGTCGACTCCTGGCCGCCGTGCATCGTCGAAGTGGACGTGAACGCCCCGGCGGGCTTGCCGACGAGCGTGCCGCTGGCCCATTCCGCGCCGAGGCCGTCGATGAAATGCTTGAGCGGCGCGGCCATGTTGCCGAAGCGGGTGGGGCTTCCGAGCAGCAGCCCGGCGCATTCCGCCAGGTCCGCGCGCTCGACGTAGGGCGCGCCGTCCTCGGGCACCGGCGGGCTCGCCGCCTGGGTGACGGACGCGACCGGCGGCACCGTGCGGAGGCGGGCGGCCATGCCCTCGACTTCGCCGATGCCGCGGGCGACCTGGCGCGCGAGGCGCGCGACCGATCCGCCGCGGCTGTAATAGAGGACGAGGATCTCGGGCATGCGCGCAGCGTAACCGGCCGCGCCCCGCGGCGCGACCGCTCGCGCGGCGCAACCCCGGTTCTTGCTACCCTCCCGGGGCCATGGAGCCGCTGGATTCGATCAACCGCTGGAGCGACCGCCTGCGCGACCGCGCGCGGGCGCGTTCGTTCTTCGCGTTCCTGTTCCGCCGGTTCCTCGACGACCGGCTGTTCGAGGCCGCCGGCGCGTTGTCCTACACCACGGTGTTCGCGCTGGTGCCGCTGTCCATGGTGGTGTTCGGCGTGCTTTCGGCGTTCCCGGTGTTCGACCAGTGGAGCGACACCCTCACCAACTACATCTTCACCAACTTCGTGCCCAGCGCGGCGCGCAAGGTGGAGGACTACCTGAAGGGCTTCACCGCCAACACCGGGCAGCTCACCACCGCCGGCGTCATCGCGCTGGTGACCTCGCTGCTGATCACGCTGTTCAGCGTCGAGGGCACGTTCAACCGCATCTGGCGGGTGAAGACGGCGCGGCCGAAGTTCAGCCGCTTCCTGGTGTACTGGACCGTGCTCACCCTGGGCGCGCTGGTGGCGACGACGAGCCTGGCGCTGTCCACGCAGCTGTTCTCGCTGGCGGTGTTCAGCACCGTGCCGGGGCGCATGCTCGAGGCGCTGATGCTGCGCGTGGCGCCGATGGCGATCGAGCTGCTCGCCTTCGCCGCGATCTTCCGCGTGGTGCCGCACCGCACCGTGAAGTGGCGGCACGCGGCGGCGGGCGCGGTGCTCTCGGTGCTGCTGTTCGAGCTGGTCAAGTGGGGCATCGGGCTGTACATAGGCAGCTTCGGCTCCTACCAGAAGATCTACGGGCCGCTCGCGTTCGTGCCGGTGTTCCTGCTGTGGATCTACCTGGGCTGGGTTTCGATCCTGCTCGGCGCGTCCTTCGCGTCCTCGATGTCGGCGTTCCGCTACCAGCCGGCGGCGATGCGCTTGCCGGAGGGCTTCGAGATCTACGGCCTGCTGCGCCTGCTCGGCCGCTTCGCCGAACAGCGCAGGACCGGGCGCGGTTTGCACACCGACGAGATCCTGTCGCTGGAACCCCTGCTGACCGACGCGCTGGTGCAGGAGCTGCTGGGCCAGCTGTGCGAGGTCGGCGTGGTCGCGCGCGCCGAGTCCGGCGAATGGCTGCTGGCGCGCGACCTCGACGAGTTGAGCATGGCCGAGCTCTACGAGGCGTGCCAGCTGCGCATCCCGATCGCGGAAGCGCACCTGCCGTGCCGCGACGACGCGCTCGGCGGCGCCGCGATGGCCGAACTGGACGAGCTGCGCCTGCCGCTGCGCGACCTGCTGCGGCGGCGCGTGTCCAACATCTACGAAGACGCGAAGGGAACGGCATGAACCGAGGATCCTGGCTGGCGTGCGCCTGCGTGGCCGCGCTGGCGCTGGCGGGCTGCAAGCGCGAGGCGGCACCCGCGCCCGCCCCCGAGGCGG
>JANINR010000097.1 GCA_024508915.1 Lysobacteraceae bacterium
CTGGGCGATCGCCATGCCGGCGCGCGCGCGATCGCCGCGGCAGAACTCGCGCTCGAGGAACACCGGCCGACCGACGCGCTCGTCGCGCTGGACGCACCGGCCGCGCAGCCGCTGCCGCCGCGCGGCCTGGCATTGCGCGCACTGGCGTTCGCGGCGAACGGCCAGGCCGCGCAGGCCTACGGACTGCTGGGCACGCTGCGCCAGCAGCAGGCGCTGCCGCCGGCGCGCCTGGACGAACTGCAGGAACGCTGGGCGGCGGCGCTCGTGCGCGAGGCCGACGACGCCAACGTCCTTGCCGAACGCTGGGAGCGCCTGCCGAAGTCGCTGCGCGCCGAACCGGCCGTGGCCGCCGCATACGCCGACCGCGCGGCCGCGCTCAACTGGGACGAAGCCGCGACGCGGGCGATCGAGCAGGCGCTCGATACGCGCTGGGACGAAGGACTCGCCGCGCGTTACGGGACCTTGCCGGTGACGCGTTTCGACGAACGGCGGGCCGCGATCGAACGCTGGCTGGGCGAGCATCCGTCGAGCCCCTCGCTGCTGCTGGCGCGCGCACGGCTGGCGCGTGCGCAGGGCGAGTGGCCGGCGGCCGAAGCCTCGCTGCACCGCGCGATCGCGCAGGGCGCCGGCGCTGACGCCTGGGAGGAACTGGGCCACGGCCTCGCCGCACAGGGCGACGACGCGCTTGCCCGCCAGTGCTATGCGAATGCGCTGCGTGCCTCGCGCGGCGAGGACGTGGCCTGGATCACGGCGGACGCGCCGCAGCCCATCCTCCGGCAGGCCTGAATCGCGCGCCCGCCGGTGGTCAGCGCTCGAGGATCGCGACGACGCCCATGCCGCCGGCGGTGCAGATCGACACCAGGCAGCGCCCGCCGCCGCGCGCCTTCAGTTCCTTCGCCGCGGTGGCGACGATGCGGGCGCCGGTCGCGGCGAACGGATGGCCGGTGGCGAGCGACGAGCCGTTCGGGTTGATCCGCTCCGGATCGATCCGGCCGAGCGGCGCGTCGAGCCCGAGCCGCGACCGGCAGTATTCCTCGCTCTCCCACGCCCGCAGCGTGCACAGCACCTGCGCGGCGAACGCTTCGTGGATCTCGTAGAAGTCGAAGTCCTGCAGCGACAGCCCGTTGCGCGCCAGCATTTCCGGCACGGCGATCGTCGGCGCCATCAGCAGGCCCTCGCCGTGCACGAAGTCGACCGCCGCGACATGCGCGTCCCGGAGGTGGCACAGCACCTCGTGGCCGTGCGCCGCCGCCCATTCGTCGGTGGACAGCAGGCACGCGGCCGCGCCGTCGGTGAGCGGCGTCGAATTGCCGGCGGTGAGCGTGCCCTGTCCGGACACCTTGTCGAACGCGGGCTTCAGCGTCGCCAGCTTCTCCAGCGACGTGTCGGGCCGCAGGACGTTGTCGCGCGAGACGCCGCGGAAACTCACCACGAGGTCGTCGAAGAAACCGCGCTCGTACGCCGCGGCGAGCTTGCGGTGCGAGCCGACCGCCCATTCGTCCTGCGAATCGCGCGAGATCTTCCACTCGCGCGCCATGTCCTCGCAGTGCTGGCCCATGGACTTGCCGGTGCGCGGCTCGGCGACGCCGGGGAACTCCGGCTTCAGTTCGCGCAGGCGGAAGCCCTTGAACGCGGCGGCGCGCTGCTTGAACGTCTTCGCGCGCGCGGCCTCGAGCAGGCGCCTGCGCAGCGACTGGCCGTACACGATCGGCACGTCGGACGTGGTGTCGCTGCCGCCGCCGATCCCCGCTTCGATCTGCCCGGCGGCGATCTTGTTGCCGATCATCACGATCGAGTCGAGCGAGGTCCCGCACGCGCGCTGCAGCGTGATGCCCGGCGTCAGCGGCGACAGGCCGGACGACAGCGTCGCCTCGCGGCCGAGGTTCCAGTCCGAGGGGTGCTTGATCACGGCGCCCATCGCGACCTCGCCCAGCGGCTGGCCGTGCAACCCGAACTTCTCGACCAGCGCGCCGAGCGTGCGCACCGACATGCCGAGGTTGCCGACATCGGCGTAGGCCGTGTTCTGCCGGCAGAACGGGATGCGGACGCCGCCGAGCACGGCGACGGGACGACCTTGCAGCATCGTGCGACCTCGCGAATCGGCCCGCGCGACATCGCGGGCGTGCATAGCCATTAAGATGACCGAGTGTAAACCCGCCCCGCTGACCGGCCAATCACGCAATGAGCGACGCAGTGCGCATTCCTGGAACCCGGATCGTGGCCGGCGCGCTCGCGCTGGAGCTGGCGCCGGGTAGCCCGGTGGGCCGGCTGTCGCTCGCGCAGGCGGACGCGGGCCGGCTCGGCGAGCGCATCGCCGCGGACCTGGCGAAGTTCCAGCCGGAAGCCGCGACGCTGGAGCTCGCGCTCGCCGGCGCCCATTACGATCCGGTCGAAGCGCTGCGACCCGGCTGGCCGCTGCACCGCGAACTCGACCAGCTGGCGGCGCGCGCGCCCGGCCGCGGGACGGCGCGCGGCGAGGCGACGGGCCGGATCATCGCCTTCGGCGCGCACGAGGGGCGCCTGCCGGAAGCGCTGGCACCCGATCCCGGCCATGTGGGCGGGCCGCTGCGGATCCTGCCGTTCGTGCTGGCGGGCGACGTCGACGCGACGGCGCGCGTCGGCGACGCCTTCGAGCGCGAGCTCGTCGAGACCGGCATGGCCGGCGCCGCGACCGCCCTGCTGGCGCAGGAGTTGTTCGGCCTGAAGGTCGAGCACGCGCGCTATCTCACGCTGCACGACCTGCTGGCGATGACCGCGCTGCAATACGAGCATGCCGGGCTCGCCCCGCTGTGGCCGCTGCTCGAGGCCGCGCTGCTCGCGCCCGGGACCGAAGAATGGCTGGACGCGCCGCCCGAGCCGCTGGCGCACTATCGCGACGGCGAGCTGCGGATCGCGCTGTTCTCGCCTGCCGCGTGGCACGCGCGGTATGCGCCGGACGAAACCGACGACGGCCGCCTCGCCCGCGGCTTCGAGCACTTCCAGGCGCGGCAGCGGCAGTTCGCCGCGGTGTCCGGCGCGCATGGCGTGCCGGTCACCTTCGCCCATTGCAACGCCGGCGAAACGCCCGACGTCTGACGCCGGTCAGTCGGCCAGCGTGATCACGCCGCAGGCGATGCGCTTGCCGGCGTTGCCGGCGGGCTGGCTGGCGTAGTCGTCCGGATCGGCGTGCACCACGATCGCGCGCCCGGCGACGTCGTTCGCCGCGCCGCTGCCGAGCGTCAGGCCCGGGATGTGGACGTTCACGTGGGCGACGCCCTGCGCGTCGGCGGTGATGTTGTCGATGTCGCCGGCATGGTGCGCGCCCACGTCCATGCGCCCGTGCGGCGCGCCCGCCGGATTGAAGTGCCCGCCGGCGCTGCTTGCATCGGCCGCGCTGCAGTCGCCCTTCTCGTGGATGTGGAAGCCGTGGCTGCTGCCCGGGGCGAAGCCGCCGATGTCGCCGGCGACGTGCACCGCGTTCGCGCCCATGCTCATCACCTGCAGGCGGCCGCTCACCAGGCTGCCGGACGCGGAGGCGAGGTTGGCGACGCCGTCGCGCTGCGGGACCGGCGTCGACGACGCGGCGGGCGCGGGCTGCTTCGGAGGCGTGGAACCGCAGGCGGCGAGGCCGGACACGGCCAGGACGGCGGCGGCGAGCGGGACGATGCGCATGGCGATCTCCTGTTGCGGGGAACGCCGATTCTCGCGCAAAACGGCTAGGTGCGTCCCTTTTTCCGGCCCAGGCGCCGGGTCAGCGTGTTGCGCCCGAGCCCGAGGCGCGCGGCGGCGTCGCCGCGGTGGCCGCCGGTGTGTTCGAGCGCGGCGTCGAACAGCGCCTGCTCGAAGCGGTCGCGCGCATGCGCATGGAGGTCGCGCTCGCCGGCGTCCAGGCGCGCGC
>JANINR010000098.1 GCA_024508915.1 Lysobacteraceae bacterium
CCGCGCCGGCGGCGGGCGACGGCCGCACGCCGCAGTCCGCGCAGCGCAAGAGCGGCGCCGACGCGATGCCGGTCCTGGAGGTCGCCACCCTCGACGGCAAGCCCTGGCGCCTCGCCGACCACCGGGGCCGCTGGGTGGTGGTCAACTACTGGGCGACCTGGTGCGGGCCCTGCCTCAAGGAGATGCCGGAACTCTCCGCCCTCGACGCGATGCGCGAGGATGTCGAGGTGATCGGGCTCGCCTACGAGGACATCGCCCCGGCGGAGCTGAAGGCGTTCCTCGCCAAGCGCCCGGTGGTCTACCCGGTCGCCGTCGTGGATGTGTACGACCCGCCGGCGGCGTTCGACGCCCCGCGCGGCCTGCCCACCACCTGGCTGATCGCGCCCGACGGGCGGGTGGCGCACCACTTCCTGGGCCCGGTCACGGCCGCGGACCTGGAAGCCATGATCGCCAAGGGCGCGCCGCCCCCGGCCTGAGCCGGGCCTGCGACGAAACGGCGATTCCGGGGGCTGAATCGCGTTGACGCGGTGCGCGGGTTCGTCTGTACTAGTGCACATAGTACAGATAGGACAGCCCATGGCCCGCACGCGCCCCCTGATGATCCAGATCGCCACCGGCGATCCCCGCCCGATCGGCAAGCAGATCGTCGACGCGGTCCGCATGAAGATCGCCACCGGCGAGCTCGAGGCCGGCGACCAGCTGCCCAGCGTCCGGGGCCTGGCGCAGCAGCTCACGATCAACCCGAACACGGTCGCCAAGGCCTACGCCGAGCTCGTCGCCGAGGGCTGGCTCGACGCGCGCCAGGGGCTGGGCCTGTACGTCGCCCCGGTGCGCCAGCGCCTCAGCGACGCCGAGCGCGAGCGCCGGCTCGACGACGCCATCCAGCGATTCCTGCACGACGTCGTCGCGCTCGATTTCGCCCCCGACGAGGTGCAGGCCCGACTGCACCACGAATTCCTCGCGCTTGCCCCGCGCAAGAGCGCCTGACCCCCAGGACGACCCGCATGACCCACGACTACGTCATCGAGACCGAAGCGCTCACCAAGCGCTACGGTCGCAAGCTCGCGCTCGACGCGCTCGACCTGCGCATCCCGCGCGGCCGCATCCACGCCGTCGTCGGCGCCAACGGCGCCGGCAAGTCCACCCTGTTCCGCATCCTGCTCGGCTTCATGCCGCAGACCTCGGGGACGGCGCGCATCCTCGGCCGCGACAGCGGCGCGCTGCGTCCGGAGGACCGCGCCCGCATCGGCTTCGTCAACGAAGAACACACGTTGCCGGGCTGGATGACGGTCGGGGCGGTGGTCGCGATGCAGCGCCGCCAGTACGCGCGCTGGCGCCAGGAGGCCTTCGACGAGGTCATCGGCCACTACCACGTGCTGATGGAGCAGAAGGTCGGCCAGCTCTCGCGCGGCGAGCGCGCCGGCTTCAACCTCGCGCTGGCGCTGGCGCAGTCGCCCGAACTGCTCGTGCTCGACGAGCCGACGCTGGGCCTCGACGTCGTCGCCAAGCGCGCGTTCCTCGAGTCGCTGCTGTACAGCAACGCCGCCGAGCAGTGCACGGTGATCTATTGCTCCCACCAGATGGAGGAAGTCGAGCGCGTCGCCGACAACCTCGTGATCCTGGAGCAGGGCCGCCTCGTCAGCATGTCGGCGCCCGACGACTTCCGCGCGCGGGTGAGCCACTGGATCGCCGACATCCCGTTCAAGGGCCCCGATCCGCGCACCGTGCCCGGATTGCTGGAACAGCAGCGCCTCGACGGCCTGCAGCACTACATCGTGCTCGACCAGGACGAGGCCTTCGGCGATTTCCTGCGCGCCGCCGGCGCGCGCTCCATGCAGAGCATGCCGGTGAGCCTGGACCGCGCGGTCAACGGCTTCCTGGCGAAGAACCACGCGGCGCCGGTGAAGGAGGGCGTGCGATGAAGGACCTGTTCAAGGGGGAACTGCTGCGTTTCAGGCCCTGGGCGATCGCGGCGGCCGTCGTCCACGTCGCCGTGCTCGGCTTCATGGCCCGCCTGGTCGACCTCGCCCAGCAACCCAAGCTCGTCTACCAGGTGTTCGCGATGGTGTACGCCGTGGCAGGCGCCCTGCTGGGCCTTTACCAGATGGGCACCTACCGGCGCGCCAACCACTGGCTCAACCTGCTGCACCGTCCGTTGCACCGCCTCCGCATCGCCGGCGCGCTGTGCGCGGCGGGCGCCGTCGTGCTGGCGGTGGCGATCGCGCTGCCGATCCTGGCCACCGCCGGCTACCAGGAGGCGCTCACCGCGCGGGTCGTCGATGTGCGCCACTGGCTGCTGCCGCTGGCCGCGCTGCTGATCGCGGCGTGCGGCTACCTTGCCGGCGCGTACGCGATGCTCGCGAACCGGCGATATTCGGCTGCCGCGGCGTTGCTGCCGGCGGTGTTCATGTTCTCGCATGCGCCCGGCCTCGCCGCGCTCGCGGTGCAGGCGATCGTGTTGCTCGCGCTCGCGGTGCTCGTGGGCATCGCGTTCAAGCCGCAGCTCGACGAACCGCCGCGCCGTCCGCTGGCGGTGGCGGCGACGGCGCTGCCGGTGCAGGTGGCGGCGTACTTCCTGCTGTGGATGCTCGGCACCGGCTACGAGATCGGCCTCACGGCGCTCGGGCAGCACCCGCTCAACGGCGCGCAGCCCGCGCCCACCGGCTACATCGCGGCTGGGCGCATGGAGCCGAAGGAGCGCCTGCTCGCGGGCCTGGCGGCCAGCCGCGACGCCGATGCGCCGCTGTGGCGGGAACAGGCCGCGCTGTCGGACGTGTTCGTGCTGTACCCGATGCGCGACCTGCCGATCCGCGGGCAGCTCACCGGCACGATGCAGCCGCTGGAATTCGACGAGTCGCAGCGCCCGGTCACCTGGACCTTCAGCCACGACCGCATGCGCTTCGTCGGCCGCGGCTCGCTCGACGGCCGGCCGCGCGGCGAACTCGGCGTGGGCGAGGACGGCGCACCGTTCCCGGGGCCCGCGATGCCGATCGGCGGCGGCTACCTGGCCACGCCGACGGTCGCCTACCAGTTCGACGAAGACCAGCGCCGCGTGTTCCCGCGCGTGCGCCTGCCGGCGGGCGAGGTCTTCGCGAGCGTGCCGGAAGCGGCGGGCGAGAACATCGCCGTGCTCAGCGACCGCGCGCTGTACATCTACCCGGGCCGCGAGGCCGCGAACACGCTCGCTGAGCTGGCGCCGGTGCTGCGCCTGCCGATGCCGGGCCCGGTCGGCAAGCTCGGCAGCATCGAACTGATGGAACTGCTCGACGGCTACCTGGTGTCGTTCACCTACACGAACGGCGCATGGTCGGGCGAAGCCGAACCCTACCAGCAGGTCATGCGCATCGACGGCAGCGGCCGCGCGAGCGAGGTCTCGCGGCGCGCGCTCACGTACGACCTGCCGCTCGCCTACACGATGCGGAGCTGGTGGCTGTCGCCGGTGCTGCGCACGCTCTGCCTCTCGTTGCAGGACGCCTTCGCGCCGCGCAATCCGCTGGCCGCGGGCGCGATCCCGCCGCCGCCGCGCCACATCGTGCTGCTCGCGGTCGCGTTGTGCGTGGTGTCGCTGCTCGCCGCGGTCGCGCTGGCCCGCCGCCGCATCGCCGCGCCGCTCGCCCGCTGGGCCTGGGTGTTCGCCTGCGGCGTCGTCGGCTTGCCTGCGCTGGCGAGCCTGTGGCTGATGTATCCCGCGCCCGTGCGCGAAGCCGCCGCTGCACCGGTGCGCGCGCGCACCGCGGAACCGCTCGCGGGGAATGCGTGATGCATCGCCTTGCGAACGGCCTGGCGGCGATCGCCGCAGTGCTGCTGGCGCTCGCTGCGCCGCCGCCCTCGCGCGCCGCCGAAGCCCGCGATG
>JANINR010000099.1 GCA_024508915.1 Lysobacteraceae bacterium
CCAAGCGCGTCCCACGTCTCCGGCCACGACATCCGCGCAGCGCTCGATGCTGCGCCGTGCACTCGTGCTCTTCGCTCTTCAAGAAGCGTCGGGACGCGCTTGGGGTAGGCGGTGGAAGCGTGCGGGGACTTTCGGGGGCGTCGGCGACATGGATGTCGCCGAAGAGGCTCCATGGATGGATTCACGCCGTCCCCCGAAAGTCCCCGCACGCTTCCGCCGCCCAGCCCCGAAGCTCGTAAAGCTTCCGCCGCCCAGCCCTGAAGGCCATGACCACGTCAGTCGAGGAGCGCGTGCCAGCCCGCCGCCCCGAGGCGGCGGAGGGTCTCGATGTTGCGATCGACGATCGCGTCCGGATCCGGGAACGCCTCGACCGCGCGCGCCACGCTGTCCTCGCGCAGCAGGTGCAGCGTCGGGTGCGGCGAACGGTTGGTGAAGTTCTCCACGTCGTCCGGATGCGTGCCCGCGAACTGGTACGCCGGATGGAAGCTCGCCACCTGGATCACGCCCTCCAGCCCGAGTTCGGCCACCAGCGCGTCGGCCGCGTCGAGGAAGTCGTTGTAGTCGAGGAAATCGCCCAGCACCCCGGGATGGACCAGCAGCGTCGTGTCGATCTGGTCCGCTGGCGCGTCGCGCAGGCGCAGCAGCTCGGCGCCGAGGTCCTCCAGCAGCGCTTCCGGCGTGGACGCCTCGCTGAGCGCGAAGCGCACCTGGCCGCGGACGTGCACCGCCTTCGCGAAGGGGCACAGGTTCAGCCCGATCACTGCGTCCTGCAGCCAGCGGACGGTGTCGGCAATGGGGTCGGCGGTGGCGTCGGTCGCGGCCATGCGCGCAGGGTAGCCGATGCGGGCCGCTTGCCCCATGCTGGCGCCATGGAGACGGGGGCCGGGGCCGGGGCGACCGAAGACCGCAAGCGCCGGCAGCGGCTGCGCGCGGTCGCGATGATGCTCGCCTGCGTCGGCGTGTTCTCGCTGATGGACGCAGTGCTGAAGACGCTCTCCGCGCACTATCCGCCGTTCCAGGTGGCTTCGCTGCGCGGCGCGGCGTCGCTGCCGTTCCTGCTGGCGTGGGCGGCGGCCACCACCGGGCTGCGGCCGCTGCTGCGCGTGCGCTGGCCGCTGCACCTGCTGCGCGGCGCGCTCGGCATCCTGATGATGTCGGCGTTCGTGTACGCGCTGCGCACCCTGCCGCTGTCGACCGCCTACGCGATCTTCTTCGTCGCCCCGCTGCTGATCACCGCGTTGTCGGTGCCGTTCCTGCGCGAGCGCGTCGGGCCGCGCCGCTGGACCGCGATCGCGCTCGGCTTCGCCGGCGTCCTGGTGGTGCTGCGGCCGGGGTTCGGCGGCGTCGCGAGCGCGGCCGGGATCGCGGTGCTGCTCGCCGCGTTCGGCTACGCCGTGTCCGCCATCACCGTGCGCGTGCTGGCGCGCACCGATTCGACCCAGGCCATGGTGCTCTGGCTGATGCTGCTGATGGCCGCTGGCGCCGGCGCGCTTGCGCTGCCGGACTGGCGGCCGATCCGCCCCGAGCACGCATGGCTGATCGTCGCGCTGGGCAGCGCGGGCGCGCTCGGCCAGTACCTGATCACCGAGGCGTTCCGCCTGGGCGAGGCTTCGATGCTCGCGCCGCTGGAGTACACCGCGCTGGTCTGGGGCGTGCTGTGGGACGCGACGCTGTGGGGCGTGTTGCCCGACGGCGCGACCTGGCTGGGCGCGGCCATCATCGTCGCCAGCGGCCTCTACCTCGTGCGCCGCGAAGGCGCGCGCGCCGTGCCCGCCGCGCCGCCGTAGAGCTTCTGGCAGGTTTCGCAGAAGAACGCGCGCCGCTGCGCGCGGCCCAGGTGCTTGCGATACGTCAACCGCGTGCCGTCGCGCGGGCAGTGCGTCTTCGTGTGCACCTGGTAGTGCTTCTTCAGCACGTAGGCCTTCTTCCACTCGAGGAAGTCGAAGCTGTATTCGCGCGCCTGCTTCACCAGCTCGCCCAGCTTGCGCGCCGGCAGCGCGCCGACCTCGCTTTCCGGATGGACGCGGATCCGGAACAGCACTTCGTTCTTGATGATGTTGCCGACGCCGGCGAACAGATCCTGGTCGAGCAGCGCGTCGGCGGCGATCACGTGCGGGCGCTCGCGCAGTTTCTTCCGCGCCTGCGCCGGATCCCAGGCGTCGGCCATCACGTCGGCGCTCCAGTCGTAGACCTCGTCGAGCGGCTCCTCGATGAAGCGCACCGAGCAGGCGTACAGGTCGAGCTGGCCGGCGTCGAAGACCAGGCGCACGCGCGGCGCCACGCCGTCCTTCGGGTCGTCGATGCGATAGCTGCCGAACAGCAGGAAATGGATGCGCAGCGAGAAGCCGTCGAAGGGCAGCAGGAAGTGCTTGCCCCAGCTGCAGACGTCCAGAAGGCGCAGCCCCTGCATGCGCTGCAGGGGCTGCTTGCTGTTGCCCGACACCTCGCGGACGACCTGGCCTGCGAAACGCGCGGCCTGCTCCTTCAGGATGACGATCGAGGGACCTTCGGGCATGCGCAGAGCGGAGCATGGCTCCGCTCTACGCGGCGTGATGCGCCAGGCGCGCGTCGCCTAGAAGCGCGCGCCCACGCCGACGCCGATCACCACCGGGTTGAGGTCGGCCTCGCCCACCTTCGCCCCGTCCACCGCGATGTCGGAACCGCCGTGCAGGTAGCGCGCGTCCGCGCGGGCGAACACGTGCGGGGTGAAGTTGAGGTCCACGCCGACGGTCGCCATCGCGCCCTTCGGCGTGCTCATGCCGATGTGGTTGTCCACGTACGGGCCGACGTTGTCCTGGTCCTCGTCGCTGATGTTGCTCTGGAAGTAGCCCAGGCCCACGAACGGGCGCACGGTCGCGTTGCCGTCGCGGAAGTGGTACTGGCCGCTCAGGGCCCACGGCTGCGAGCCGACGGTGCCGATCTTGCCGTCCGCGGCGGTGGTGACGCGGTGGTCGAACTTGGTGGCCGCGCCCCAGCCCTCGATCGCGACGTTGTCGTTGAGGTAGTAGCTCAGGCCCAGCGTCGGCGCACCGGAACCGGCGAACTCGGCCTGGCTGCCGGCGACGGTGCCGTCGCCGGTCGGCTCCTGGTGGGCGTAGCCGCCGACCACGGCGAAACGCTTGCCTGCCGCGCCGGCGTCCTGCGCGAACGCGGGGGCGGCGGCCATGCCGCCGGCAAGGAGGCTGCCGAGCGCCAGGGCCAGGATGCGGGGGTTGCTTCGAATGGCTTGCATGGGAATCTCCTCGTTGGTTTTTTGCGCCCCTGGGGAGTAGGGCGGCGCCACCGTAGCGAGGCCCGCATGAACCTCCCCGCGCATGCAACCTGACTGGGAACGCCGGAAACCGTTGTTTTCACGCGTCCTGCGCGCCGCATTGGCGCCGCCTTCGCGCTGGCGGCACAATGGAAGGTCCCGAAACCCCACCGAGGCCCATCGGTCATGCCTGAGCTGAAGGAAGCGCGCGTCCCCGACATCGGCGGTTACGACGACGTGCCCGTGATCGAGGTGCTCGTCGCCGTCGGCGACACCGTGGCGAAGGACCAGGGCCTCGTGACGCTCGAATCTGACAAGGCGACGATGGAAGTGCCGGCGCCGTTCGCGGGCGTGGTGCGCGAGCTGAAGGTCAAGGTCGGCGACGCGGTGTCCGAGGGCAGCGTGGTCGCCATGGTCGAAGCGGCGGAAGAAGGCGCGCCCGCGGCCGCTGCCTCCGCGCCGGCGGCCGCACCGGCGCAGGCGCCGCGTGCCGAACCCGAATCGCCGAAGCAGGCGGTGCGCGCCGCCGAAACGGCGACGCAGGTGCAGCCGGCCGG
>JANINR010000100.1 GCA_024508915.1 Lysobacteraceae bacterium
GAGACGCGCGCCCAGCCGTCGGACGGCGGCGCTGCCTGCGGCAACGCGGCGAACGCCTCGCCCCAACCGGCCGGGCCGCGGCCGCGCGGATCGTTGGCATCAGGCATGGGCGGGTTCCTCCAGGAGCGCGCGCAGCTTCCGTCCGCCGCGCGCCAGTTGCGATTTGGAGAAGCTCGGCGTGCGCTCCATCAGCGCGGCGATCTCCTCGTGGGTGTAGCCCTCGGCGTGGTAGAGCCACAGCACGCTGCGGGTGGCGACCGGCAATTGCGCGAGCGCGCGCTGCAGGGCGGCGGCATCGGCGGCGGCGCTGGGCGGCGGCAGCAGGTCGTCGGGCAGGCCGTCGTCGGCGGGCAGTTCGAGCGGCGCGCCGCCGCGCGCCTTCGCGCGCCGCATCCGCATCAGCGCCTCGTTCACCGCGACCTGCCGCAGCCAGCCCCAGAACGGCGCGCCGCCGTCGGCGCGGTAGTCGCCGATGCGGTCGAACAGCCTGAGCATGGTGTCCTGCAGCACGTCGGAAGCCTCCTCGCGGTCGCCGCACAGCCGCAGCGCCAGGGTGAACACCGGTCGCTCGAACCGGCGGTAGAGCTGCTCGAACGCCGCCCGTTCGCCGCGCCGCGCCCTGGCGAGCAGGGCGGCGGGCACGTCGATCGCGAAGGCCGAAGCGGGCGCGGCGGTGGCGGTCATTCGATGGCTAGGATGCGCCAGCGGGGGGAAGGGTCGCAGGCCCATGCAGCCGACCATGGGACGGCTCTACACTGGGCCCGTCTTCCGGGGAGATTCGCCATGTTCGGTTCCGCCCTCGCCGCCGTCCTGCTGTTCGCGGGCGTCGTGATCCTGTTCAAGACCGTGCGGATGGTGCCGCAGGGCTACGAGTGGACGGTCGAGCGCTTCGGCCGCTACACCCAGACGCTGACCCCGGGCCTGCACTTCCTGGTGCCGATCGTGTACGGCGTCGGCCGCAAGGTGAACATGATGGAGCAGGTCCTCGAGGTGCCGTCGCAGGACGTCATCACCAAGGACAACGCCGTGGTCAAGGTCGACGGCATCGTGTTCTTCCAGGTGCTGGACGCCGCGAAGGCGGCCTACGAAGTGGCGACGCTGGAGATCGCCATCCTCAACCTGGTGATGACCAACATCCGCACCGCGATCGGTTCGATGGACCTGGACGAGTCGCTGTCCAAGCGCGACGAGATCAACGCCAAGGTGCTGGTGGCCGTGGACGCCGCGACGCATCCCTGGGGCATCAAGGTCAACCGCATCGAGCTGAAGGACATCGCGCCGCCGCGCGACCTGGTCGAGGCGATGGCGCGGCAGATGAAGGCCGAGCGCGAGAAGCGCGCCAACATCCTCGAGGCCGAGGGCTTCCGCCAGGCGGCCATCCTCAAGGCCGAGGGCGAGAAGCAGTCGACGATCCTGGAAGCCGAGGGCGACCGCGAGGCCGCGTTTCGCCACGCCGAAGCGCGCGAGCGCCTGGCCGAGGCCGAAGCGAAGGCGACGCAGATGGTCTCGGACGCGATCGCCGGCGGCAACGTCAACGCCATCAACTATTTCGTCGCGCAGAAGTACATCGAGGCGTTCAAGGCCCTGGCCGAGGCGCCGAACCAGAAGTTCGTGATGATGCCGATGGAGTCCGCGGGCGTGATCGGCTCGCTGGGCGGCATCGCCGAACTGGCGAAGGAAGCGCTGCAGCAGCAACCCGCCGCGCGCGCCGCCGTCACCGCGCCGCGCAACGCGGGGAGCTGACCATGCGCTGGGACGTGTTCGGCTGGGCGGCGCTGGCGCTGCTGCTGTTCGCGGCGGAAGCGATGGCGCCTGGCGCCTTCATGCTGTGGCTCGGCCTCGCCTCGGCCGTCGTCTTCCTCGGCGTGCTGCTGGTGCCCGGCATCCCGTTGCTGGCGCAGGTGGCCGCGTTCGTCGTGCTCAGCTTCGTCTCGATCCAGGCCTACCGGCGCTGGTTCCGAGGCCGCGAGCCGCAGGGCGACAAGCCGACGCTCAACCGCCGCACCGCGGCGCTGGTCGGGCAGGTGGCGGTGCTGCGCGAGCCGATCGTCGACGGGCGCGGACGGGTGCAGATCGCGGACGCCTACTGGGACGTGCGCGGCGCGGACCTGCCCGCCGGCGCGCGCGTGCGGATCGCCGGCGCCGACGGCATGGTCCTCGAGGTCGAGGCCGCGTAGAGCCGACCCACCGTCGGCTGGAGTGGGTGAGCCGACCATGGGTCGGCTCTACAATGGGCGTCCCCCGCAGCGAGCGACGCCGATGACCCGCAAGACCATCCTCAACGACGCCCACCGCGCCCTGGGCGCGAAGATGGTCGACTTCGGCGGCTGGGACATGCCGCTGCACTACGGGTCGCAGGTCGAGGAGCACCACCAGGTGCGCCGCGACGCCGGCATGTTCGACGTCTCGCACATGACGGTCGTGGACCTGCACGGCGCGCGCGTCCGCGAGTTCCTCCGCCGGCTCGTCGCCAATTCGGTGGACAAGCTGCAGAAGCCGGGCAAGGCCCTCTACACCTGCATGCTGAACCCGCAGGGCGGCGTCATCGACGACCTGATCGTCTACCTCATGCCGACCGAAAACGGGGCGGACGACTTCTTCCGCCTCGTGGTGAACGCCGCGACGCGCGAGAAGGACCTGGCGTGGATCGGCGCGCAGGCGGCGCCGTTCGGGGTGTCCGTCGCGGAGCGCGACGACTTCGCCATGATCGCGGTGCAGGGGCCGGCGGCGCGCGAGCGCGTGGCCGGACTGCTCGACGCGGCCGGCGCGCAGGCCGCGGGCAAGCTCGGGCGTTTCGCCGCGGCCGAGGTCGCTGCGAAGGACGGCACGCCCCTGTTCGTCGCGCGCACCGGCTACACCGGCGAGGACGGTTTCGAGGTGGTGGTGCCCGTCGACCGCGCGGTCGCACTGTGGGACGCGCTGCTCGCCGCCGGCGTGAAGCCCGCCGGCCTGGGCGCGCGCGACACGCTGCGCCTGGAGGCGGGGCTCAATCTCTATGGGCAGGACATGGACGAGTCGGTCACGCCGTACGAGGCGGCGCTCGGCTGGACCGTCGCGCTGGACGCGGCCGCCGACGGGACGCCGCGCGCCTTCACCGGCCGCGACGTGCTCGACGCGCAGCACGCGGCCGGCGCGCCGCGGCAGATGATCGGCCTGGTGATGGACGAGAAGGGCGTGCTGCGCCACGGCCAGCGCGTGCTCACGCCGCAGGGCGAGGGCGAGATCCTGTCGGGCACGTTCTCGCCGACGCTGGGCAAGGCGATCGCCTTCGCGCGCGTCCCGGCGGGCGAGCTCGCCACCGGCGCGGACGGCGGCGTGCGCGTCGACATCCGCGGCAGGGAAGTGCCGGTGCGGGTGGTGAAGTTCCCGTTCGTGCGCGATGGCAAGCCGCAGGCGGGGATCTGATCCGTCAGCTTGATCCGCGCCGCCCGCGCTTGGATACACTACGCCCCTCACCCCCAATGGCCGGCCCGCCGGCAGCGAAACACCGGAGCAGACGATGAGCGAGATCCCCGGCGACCTGAAGTTCCTGAAGTCCCACGAGTGGGCCCGCGTCGAAGGCGACGGCAAGGTCACCGTCGGCATCTCCGACCATGCGCAGGGCCTGCTCGGCGACCTCGTCTACGTGGAGCTGCCCAACGTCGGCGACCGCGTCGAGGCCGGCAACGCCAGCGCCGTGGTCGAGTCGGTGAAGGCCGCCTCGGACGTGTACAGCCCGGTCAGCGGCACCGTGCTCGAGGTGAACTCGGCGCTCGCCGACAAGCCGGAAACGATCAACGAGGATGCCTACGGCGACGGCTGGCTGTTCGTCGTCCAGGCCGACGAACCCGACCAGCTCAACGAGATGCTCGACCCCGACGCGTACGCCGAGCTGCTCGAGGAAGACGATCACTGAAGGTAGAGCGGAGCCGTGCTCCGCTGCTGTTCGGCAGCCGACCATGGGTCGGCTCTACGGGAACCGGCCGCTTCGGCCGGTTTCTTTTTTTGCGCAAATCGGCGCAATCGGGCTGTTGCGACGCGCCATCCGGCGCCGCGGCGCGCACATGCCGTCGACCGCCTCCGGGGGTGTCGCGACGCGTCCGCGCGTACCGTCGCGCGCATCGCGCTCGCGCCGCGCGCGCTTGCCGCCCGGTGCGTCGCCGTGCGAAGTGGAATGCGTAAAACAAGGTGTTTCCGCACGGCGTTCGGTTCGTCGCGGCAGCGCATCGTTCCGCTTCGACGTTGCTTCGCGCTGCGGTCCCGGCGGTCGCGCCGCCGCCGCCGCGACCCGCCGGCGCGCGCCCTCCCCGGAAAAATTTTCGCCGGGGTTGTTGACAGGCGAAAAAACCGTGATTAGTTTCCGCCCCAGCAGAGGTGACCTGCGGACGAGAGTGAGTCGAGCGACCGGCACAACGCGCAGTACAACAAAGCCTTCCGCCCTGGAACATTCAAAGGTGGACTCGGGCAGCATCTCCCCCGCGAAAGCCTCGAAACCCTCCGGCACCCTCCGAATCGACGACCTGCATCGCCGCGCGATGCGGGTTTTTTGTTGCCAAGAATCCGTCCCGGCGCGCCTCGCGCGTCGGCGGCTGCTCGCGGGTCCGACTCCCGCGGCGTTCCAAACTGGGCTGCAGTACCCGTAAGTCCAACTGACGAGGAGCCATCACATGGCCATGAAGAAAGCTGCGAAGAAGTCCGCCAAGAAGGCGACGAAGAAGACCGCCCGCAAGTCGGCGGCCAAGAAGACCGTGCGCAAGGCCGCGGCCAAGCGCCGTCCGGCCAAGAAGGCCGCGAAGAAGACCGTCCGCAAGGCTGCCGCCAAGCGTCGTCCGGCCAAGAAGGCGGCGAAGAAGACCGCGAAGCGTCCGGCGAAGAAGGCCGCCGCCAAGCGTCGTCCCGCCAAGAAGACCGCGAAGAAGGCCGCGAAGAAGGCCGCCAAGCGTCCTGCGAAGAAGGCCGCCGCCAAGCGTCGTCCTGCCAAGAAGGGCGCCAAGAAGGCTGCGAAGAAGGCCTCCAAGCGTCCGGCGAAGAAGGCCGCGAAGAAGGCCCGTCGTCCCGCGAAGCGCAAGGCTGCCTCCGTGGCGATGCCTTCCGCTCCCGCGCCGATGATGTAAGCAGACCCCGAGAAGCCGTAAATCGAGTTCCCCCTTCGCAGCCCAGGCGGAGGGGGAATTTTTTTGCCTGGGATCCGGCGTTACCTCGGCTTCGCGCGCGAGGTGGAGGCGTCGCTGCCGGCCTCGGACGGCGTCGCCTGCAGGCGGCTCGCGTAGAGCAGGTCCACGTCGTCCTCGTCCACGTCGAGCCAGTCGCCGGACAGGCCGAGCGCGCTGTCCAGGATCGTCGGGACCAGGCCGCTGGGGACGCCGCTGGTGCTGTTCCACAGCACGACCACGCCGAGGTCGCGTTCGGGCAGCAGCGCGATCGCGCCGCGGTAGCCCTGCACGGCGCCGCCATGGAACACGACGCGATGGCCGGCGTAGTCGTAGATCCGCCAGCCGATGCCGTAGCCCGCGTCCTGGAGGCGTGCACGACGCCAGGACGAGCCGCGCATCTCGCTCGGCGTCGCCACCACCGGCGAGTGCAGCGTCGCCAGCAGCGGGGCGGGCAGCACGTCGGGGCGATGCCCGGTCTGCGCGATGAGCCACTGCGCCATGTCCGTGATGCTGGCGTTGACGCCCGCGGCGGGAGCGACGCGATAGTAGGTCGGCTGCGGCGCGGTGAGCGACACCCAGCCGCGGCGGCCGCGCACGTGCGGGTGGGCCCAGCGCGGGCTCGCCTCGATGCCTTCGAGGCCGTAGCTCGCGTCGTCCATGCCCAGCGGCTTGAAGATGCGGCGCGAGACGGTCTCGCTGAAGAAGCGGCCGGTGGCGCCGAAGACGACGTCGCCGATCAGGCTGAAGGCGACGTTCTGGTAGGCGTAGCACTCGCCGGGCGCGCAGGTCATCGGCGCGTAGGCGAGCTTCTGCACCAGGCTGCGGTAGTCCTCGCCGCCTTCGACGAGGCCGTCGTACGCGTTGTGGGTGAGGCCGACGCGATGGCTGAGCACTTCCGCGACGGTGAGCTGCTGCGCGGCGCCGGGCTGCGAGAACTGCAGGCCGGGCATGTAGTCGGCGACGTGGCTGTCCCAGCGCAGCGCGCCTTCGGAAACGAGCAGCCCGGTCACGGTGCCGGCGAAGGCCTTCGAAAGCGACGCGAGGCGGAACACGGTGTGCGCGTCGATGCCCTCGCCGGTGTCGACGTCGGTGGTGCCGTAGCCGCGCGCCGTCAGGATGCGGCCGTCCTGGACGATGGCCAGGGCCATCCCCGGGACGCGGCCGTTGGCGACCATCGCCTGGGCCATCGCTTCGAAGCGCGCGACATCGAACCCGGCGGCCGGCCGGGAGACCCGCGGTGCCGGCAGCTGCGAAACCTGGTCCGCGGCGACGGGCCGCGGCGGCGGCGACGTGGTGACGACGGTGGCAAGGCGCTGCGGGGGTTCACCCGCCGTCTGCGCGGCGCTCCCCAGCGCGAGCGGCAGCAGCATCGCCAGGGCGGCGATGCGGGGAGTGCGCCAACGTCGGATGTCTTTCATCGGCCATGCCCCTTGCGTATTCTGAGCCTTCCGGCCCGATCATAACGCTTGTGCCGGTCTTTGCATGAACAAGGGGAGGTTCGATGGGCACCCTGCTGATTCTGCTGATTATTGTGGCCGTCGTCGCATTCTGGGCCGTGGGCATCTACAACGGCCTGGTCCGCGCGCGGAACGCATTTCGCAACGCCTTCGCGCAGATCGACGTGCAGCTGCAGCGCCGCTTCGACCTGATTCCCAACCTCGTCGAGACCGCCAAGGGCTACATCCGGCACGAGCGCGAGACGCTGGAAGCGGTGATCGCCGCGCGCGGCGCCGCGATGTCGGGCCTGGCCGCGGCCAAGGCCAACCCGGGCGACCCGGCGGCGATGGCCGAGCTGGCGAACTCGCAGGGCCTGCTCAACGGCGCGCTCGGCCGGCTGATGGCGGTCGCGGAGGCCTACCCGGACCTCAAGGCGAACCAGAACATGATGCAGCTCTCGGAAGAGCTCACGTCGACCGAGAACAAGGTCGCGTTCGCGCGCCAGGCCTTCAACGATTCGGCGATGGCCTACAACAACCGGCGCGAGGTCTTCCCGTCCAGCGTGGTCGCGGGCATGTTCGGCTTCGCGCCCGCCGCGCTGCTCGAGATCCCGGCGGACCAGCAGGCGGCGGTCCGTGCGGCGCCGAAGGTCCGGTTCTGACGCGCGCGTGACGACGCGGGCGTCCGCGCCGGCGCGCCGGGCCCCGCCGCCGCGATGAACTTCTTCGAGCACCAGGCGGCCGCGCGGCGCGCTTCCACGCGCCTCGTGCTGCTGTTCGCGCTGGCGGTCGCCGGCATCGTCGCCGCGGTGGACGCCGCGGTGTACCTCGCGGCGGGCGCGCAGCTCGTCCCCGCCGCGACGATCGTCACCCTGGCGGTCATCGGCCTGTCCTCGCTGTACCGCATCGCGTCGCTGCGCGGCGGCGGCGACCCCGTGGCGCTGCAGCTCGGCGGCGTGCCCGTGCCCGAGGACACGACCGATTTCAACCTGCGCCGCCTGCGCAACGTGGTCGAAGAGATCGCGATCGCCTCCGGCGTGCCGGTGCCGCGGCTCTACGTGCTGGAGCACGAGGCCGGCATCAACGCCTTCGCCGCCGGCTACGCGCCCGCCGACGCGGTGGTCGCGGTGACGCGCGGCGCGCTCGACCGCCTCAACCGGGACGAGCTGCAGGGCGTCATCGCGCACGAGTTCAGCCACATCCTCAACGGCGACATGCGCCTCAACATCCGCCTGATGGGCGTGCTGTTCGGGATCCTCGTGCTCGCGCTCATCGGCCGCAAGGTGCTGCAGTTCGGCGGCGGCGGGCGCGGGCGCGACCGGGGCGCGGCCGCGGTGATGCTCGCCGCCGTGGTCGCGATCGTCATCGGCTACGTGGGCCTGTTCTTCGCGCGCATGATCAAGGCCGGCGTGAGCCGGCAGCGCGAGTCGCTGGCCGACGCGAGCGCGGTGCAGTTCACCCGGCAGACGCGCGGGCTGTCGGGCGCGCTGAAGAAGATCGGCGGGCTCGACGCGGGATCCCGGCTCAACGACCGCGGCAACGCCGAGGAAGTCAGCCACATGCTGTTCGGCGAGGGACTCGAGGTGTCGCGGCTGTTCGCCACGCACCCGCCGCTGCTCGAGCGCATCCGCGCGCTGGAGCCGGACTTCCGCGGCGAGCAGCTGGAGTCCCTGCGCCGCCACTGGGCGCTGTCGCCTCCCGACGGCGCCGGCGAGGACGCGGCGATGGGGCTGGCGGAAAGCCATGCCGGCGCCTTGCCGGCGGTGGGCGCCGAGATCGCGCTGGATCCTGCCCGGGTCGCGGACCAGGTCGCGTCGCCCTCGCCGGGCGACTACGGGCGCGCGGATGCGATCGCCGCGCGCATCCCCGCGCCGCTGCGCGCGCTGGCGGCGCGGCGCGACGCGGTGATGCCGCTGCTGCTCGGCCTGCTGCTGGACGGGGACGCGGCGCTCGCCGCGAACCAGCGCATGGAGATCGCGGCGCGCCTGGGCGAGGGCGCCGCCGACGACGCGATGCGCCTGCGCAGCGGCGAACTCGCCGGGCTGCACCCGATGCTGCGCCTGCCGCTGGCCGCGCTCGCGTTCCCGGTGCTGCGGCTGCGCCCGCGCCCGGAGCTGGAGCGTTTCCTCGACGCCGTGCAGGCGGTCGCCAATGCCGACGGCGAGGTGTCGCTGTTCGAATACTGCCTGGGCCGGCTGCTGCAGGTGCAGGTGCGCGATTCGCTGGAGCCGTCGAAGCATGCGCGCTTCGGCCGTCGCAAGCTCGCCGATGCCGGCAGCGAGATCGCGACCCTGCTGTGCGTGGTCGCGCAGGCCGGCAACGACGATCCAGCCGAGGCGAAGCGCGCCTACCTGGCGGGCATCGACCGCGTTCTGCCGCGCGAGCACCTGCCGTACCTCGCGCGCGACGGGGTGCAGGCGCTGGAAGGCGTGTGGCCCGCGCTGGACACGCTGGACCCGCTGGCGCGCGAGCTGCTGGTCGAGGGCATCGCCGCGACGATCGCGCACGACGGGCGCGTCGGCGTCGCGGAAGCGGAACTGCTGCGCACGATCTGCGGCGTGCTGCGCTGCCCGCTGCCGCCTATGCTGGAAGGATGAGGCGCGCCGCCCGCTCGGCGATCATGATCGTCGGCGCGTTGGTGTTCCCCGTCGGAAGCGCGGGCATCACCGAGGCGTCCACCACGCGCAGGCCGTCGACGCCGCGCACCCGCAGCTGCGGATCGACCACGGCGCCCGCGTCGCTGCCCATGCGGCAGGTGCCGACCGGGTGGTACACGGTTTCTGCCTTCGCGCGCACGAAGTCGGCCAGGCCCGCGTCGTCCAGGTCGTCGCGCGCGGGGAAGATCGGCGCGCCGCGATACGGGTCGAACGCGGGCTGGGCGAACACCTCGCGCGAGAGGCGCGCGCACTCGACCATCATCCGCAGGTCGAACCCCTCGGCGTCGCCGAGGTAGTTGGCCTCGATCCGCGGCGCCACCGCTGCGTTCGCGCTGGCCAGGCGGATGCGGCCGCGGCTGCGGGGATGCAGGAAGCAGGCGTGCAGGGTGTAGCCGTCGCCGGGCAGGCGGTTGCGGCCGTGGTCGTCCAGCATCGCCGGCACGAAGTGGAACTGGATGTCGCAGCGCGCATCGGGCGCCAGCGGCGAGCGCGCGAAGCCGCCGGCCTCGGCGACGTTGCTGGTGCCGGCGCCGCGCCGGCCGCGCAGGAAGTAGTCGAAGGCGATCCGCGCCTCGCTCGCGCGGTCGTAGCTGACGCCGGGAACGGTATGGCGCAGCGTGCAGACGTCGAGGTGGTCCTGCAGGTTCGCGCCGACGCCGGGAGCATCCACCTGCGGCGCGATGCCGTGCCGCCGCAGCTCCGCCTCCGGGCCGATGCCCGACAGCATCAGCAACTGCGGCGAATTGACCGCGCCGCCGCACAGCAGCACTTCGCGCGCGGCGTGCGCCTGCGCCACCCGGGCGCCGCGGGTGTACTCGACGCCGGTGGCGCGCCCGCCCGCGAACAGCAGGCGGCGCGCCAGCGCGCCGGTCACGACCTCGAGGTTGGGCCGCGCCAGCGCAGGCCGCAGGTAGGCCACCGCCGCCGAGCACCGCGCGCCGTCGCGTTGCGTGACCTGGTACAGCCCGACGCCTTCCTGGCGCAGGCCGTTGAAGTCCGGATTGCGCGGCAGCCCCGCCTGGACGCCGGCCTCGACGAACGCGCGCGAAAGCACGTTGACGTGCCGCAGGTCCGACACCGCGAGCGGGCCGTCCGCGCCGTGCAGCGCGTCCGCGCCGCGCGCGTTGCCTTCGCTGCGGAGGAACCACGGCAGCACGGACGCCCAGTCCCAGCCGGTCGCGCCGAGCGCGGCCCAGCCGTCGTAGTCGGCCGGGACGCCGCGGATGTAGCACATCGCGTTGATCGAGCTCGATCCGCCGAGCACCCGTCCGCGCGGCCACCACAGGCGGCGCCCCCGCAGCGCGGGTTCCGGCGCGGTCTCGTAGTTCCAGTTGATCCGTCGGTTGCCGGCGAGCCGGGCGAGGCCGGCCGGCATGTGGATGAAGGGATTGCGATCGCGCGGCCCGGCTTCGAGCAGCAGCACGCGGCAGGCCGGATCCTCGCTGAGCCGCGCGGCGAGGACGCAGCCGGCGGAACCGGCGCCGACGATCACGTAGTCGTGCATGGCCGGCACTATGCCGGGCGCGACAGCGCTCCGCCATTCCGTTAACGTGGCCGCGCCGCCGGCGGGGCGGCGCCAGTGGAGCGGCGATGAGCGGTGTCGGCGCCGGCCTTGCCGGACGGGTGCGCGCGGGCGAGGCGGGCGCGCTGGCGGTCTCGTTCGCGTACTTCTTCTGCGTGCTCGCCGCGTACTACATGATCCGGCCGGTGCGCGAGCAGCTGGTGGCGAGCGTCGGATCGACCCAGTTGCCCTGGTTCTACGCCGCGACCTTCCTGGCGACGCTCGCGCTGGCGCCGGTGTTCGGCGCGCTGGTGTCGCGCTATCCGCGCCGCATCGCCGTGCCGCTGTTCAACCTGGCGGTCATCGCCTGCCTGGTGGGGTTCGTCCCGCTCTTCACCCACCCGGTGCTCTCCCCGCGCACGCTGGGCATCGTGTTCTTCGTCTGGGTCAGCGTGTTCAACCTGTTCGTGGTGTCGGTGTTCTGGATCTTCATGACCGACATCTGGAGCGTCGCGCAGGCGCGGCGGCTGTTCCCGCTGATCGCGCTGGCCGGCACCTGCGGCGCAGTGGCGGGGCCTGCGCTGACCCGGCTGCTGGTCGGCCTGATCGGGGTCGCGCCGCTGCTGCTGGTGTCGGCCGGCCTGCTCTCGGTCGCGCTGGGTTGCGTGGTCTGGCTCGGCCGCTGGTCGCGCGTGTACGGCGAGCGCCGCGCACCGGCCGACGAGGCGGCCGTGGGCGGCGGCATGTTCGACGGCCTGCGCCAGGTGTTCGCGGACCCGTTCATGCGCGGCATGGCGATCCTGCTGCTGCTGGCCGACGGCATCGGCACCGTCAACTACGCACTGGTCACCGATTACTCCTTCCACGCCTTCGGCGATGCGGTGGCGCGGACGCGGTTCGCCGCCAACGTCGACCTCGCGACCAACGTGCTCACGGCGCTCGTCCAGCTCACGCTCACGCGCTGGCTGCTGCCGCGGCACGGCGCCGGCCCGACGATCCTGGTGTGGGCGATGGCGAGCCTGTGCATGCTGGCGCTGGTGATGCTCGCGCCGGACCCCCACGCGCCGATGCTGGCGGGCATGCCGGCGGTCGCGCTGGCCCTGATCGTGAGCCGCGGCCTGGCCTACGGCATGGCCGAACCGGCGCGGCACAGCCTGTTCGCCGGCGTGCCGCGCAACGTCCGCTACAAGGGCCAGAACGCGGTGGACACGGCCGTCTGGCGCTTCGGCGACGTGGCCATCGCCACCGGGATGAACGCCCTGCGGGCGGTGGGCGCCACGGTGGCCACGTTCGCGGCACTGAGCGGCACCGCCGCGATCGCGGCCGGCGCGGTGGGCTGGCGGCTCTCGCGGCGCCACGACCGCCTGGTGTCCCCGCCCGTCTAAACCTTCGGGCGGCCCGGGGCATCGGACTGGGTATGCTCACCGCCACCGTGACCGACTGGGTCGACATCGCAGGCAATGCTCCCGCCGCCGGCCTTGGCCGCGACGCGGGAACCCGGGCCGCCGTGCCCGGCGACGTGGACCACGCGCTGGCGCGGTCCGCCGCCGGCGGCGACAGCAGCGCCTTCGAGGCCCTGTACCGCCGCCATGCGTCGCGCATCCACGGCGTCGTCGCGCGCCTGGTCGGCTACGACCGCGCCCGCGCCGAGGACCTGGTGCAGGAAGCCTTCGTCCGCGCGTGGCAGGCGCTGCCCGCCTACCGCTTCGAGAGCGCGTTCGGCACCTGGCTGCACCGGCTGGCGGTGAACACCGCGCTGATGGACCTGCGCGCCGCGCGCAGCCGCCCGCGCGGCAGCGACGACGAGGACGCGCTCGACCAGGTCGGCGCGCCGGACTCGGCCGGGCATTCCACGGCGCTGTCGCTGGACCTGGAGCGCGCCGTCGCCACGTTGCCGCCGCGCGCCCGCGCGGTGCTCGTGCTGTACGACGTGGAAGGGTGGAAGCACGAGGAGATCGCCGAGGCGCTGGGCATGGCCGTCGGCAGCTCCAAGGCGCAGCTGCACCGCGCACGCGGGTTGCTGCGGGAACGACTGGAGGGACACGCATGAACGACAACGACCACGCCCCCGATCGCCGCGACGACGCGCCGCTGGATGCCGGCCTGCGACTGCAGCTGCGCGGCCTGCGCCGCGACATCGAACCTGCGGCCGACCTCTGGCCGGGGATCGCCGCGCGGCTCGCCGATGCGCCGCGCGACGCGCGATCCGTCGCGCCCGCCGGTCGCAGCGGCGGGCGGGGCCGCGGCGCTTCGCGCTTCGCGCCCTGGGCGCTCGCCGCCTCGCTGGTGCTCGCCGTCGGCGTCGCCTGGAAAACCCAGGCGCCGTTGCTGGCGCCCGCCGCGCCTTCGACGGGGGCGGATCCGACCGCGCTGATGCTCGATCGCCAGGCCGACGCGATGACGCGCGAATACCAGGCCGCGCTGCGCGAGCTGGAAGCCGCGACGCCGGACCGCAGCGAAGCGCGCGCCGAACAGCCGGTGCTGCGCGAACTCGACCACAGCGCCAGGCAGATCCGCACCGCGCTGGAACGCGACCCCGACGCGCGCTTCCTGCTCGACCGCCTGCGCAAGACCTACACCCTGCGGCTGGCCCTCACCCAGCGCGCCGACATGACCTGACCGGCGCCCGCGAACCGCGCCGCCGCAAACGCACCCCACGGAGAAGCCCCATGCGCCATTCCTTCCACGTCCTCGCCCTCGCGCTCTGCGCCGGCCTGGCCTGCGCGCCGCTCTACGCCGGCACGCCCATCAACGAGACCCGCCCGCTCGATCCGCGCGGCCGCATCTCGATCGACAACCTCAAGGGCCGGATCCAGGTCCGCGCCTGGGATCGCGCCGAAGTGCGCGTGACCGGCACGCTCGGCGACGGCGTCGAGAAGCTGGTCGTGGACGGCGACCGCGACGACCTCGAGGTGCGCGTCCAGTATCCCAAGCGCATGGGCACGTTCCGCAACGACCGGACCGAGCCCACGGAACTGCTGCTGCAGGTGCCGCTGCAGGCGAGCCTCGACATCGAGTCCGTGTCGGCGGACATCGACGTGGAGGGCGTGGCGTCCGAGGACCTGGACATCGAGACCGTCAGCGGCGACGTGTCCGTGGCCGCGGCGCCGCGCCGCGCGAGCATCGACAGCGTCAGCGGCGACCTGGTGCTGACGCTCAACAGCCGCGAGGCGAAGACCGAGTCGGTGAGCGGCGACATCGTGCTCAAGGGCCGCCTCGACGGCGAAGTGCACGCCGAGACGGTGTCGGGCGACATCACCATCGACAGCCGCGGCCAGCGGGTGCGCCGGCTGACCACCGGCACCGTCTCCGGCGACGCCGACGTGCGCGTGGGCCTGGCCGACGGCGGTTCGATCAAGTCGGAGACGGTGAGCGGCGAGATCCGGCTGCGGTTGCCGAAGAACCTCTCGGCGCGGGTCAGCGGCGAGTCGTTCAGCGGCGGCCTGGCCGCGCCGGACGCCACCGTGCACCGCGAGGAGTTCGGTCCCGGCAAGTCGATCCAGGCGCGCTACGGCAGCGGCGCCGGCGAGATCCGCATGGAATCCTTCAGCGGCGACGCCACCCTCGTCCTCGAGTAACGCGCCGCGTCAGGCGACGTCGCGGCGCTCCGCGGCGTCGTCGCGGCCGAAGTCGCCGTAGTACGACGAGGCGCGCAGCTCCCACGGCTCGAAGTCGTCCACGGTGATCGCGTCCAGGGTCATCGCCCGCAGTTCTTCTAGTTGCGCGCGCTCTTCCGCGGTGATCCAGCCTTCGCGCACGCCCTCGTCGAGCTGCGCCGGGAAGTCCAGCGCCTCGATGTCGCTGTGCTTGAGCGCCTTGAGGAACTTGCGTTCCACGGGCTCGGCCAGGACCACCTTCGGCAGGTAGCTGTCGATGCGGCCCGCGGGGTTGTTGGCGCAGGGCGTGAGGAACACGCCGTCGGCCAGGCGCGCGCGCGCGTCGCACGGCGTCATCAGCAGGGCGGCGGCGCGCCGGCTCAGCCGGTCGCCGGGGGCCTGCGCGCGGCGGCCGAGCGGGAACACGAGCAGCCAGAGCAGCCAGCCCACCGGGCGGATCGGGAAGTTGCGCAGCGCGCCCGACAGCGCCGTTTCCATCTTGTTGACGGCGTCGTGGATGGCCCACGCCAGCAGCGGCTGGTCGCCTTCCGGGCGGCCTTCGTCCTCGTAGCGCTTGAGCATCGCGCTGCAGATGTAGAGCTGGCTGAGCACGTCGCCCAGCCGGCCCGACAGCGACTCCTTGAACTTGAGCTTGCCGCCCAGCATCAGCATCGAGGTATCGGCCATCACCGCCAGCGCCGCCGAATAGCGGTTGAGCTTGCGATAGTAGCGGCGCGTGTAGCCGTCGCCGGGCGCCGCGCCGAACGCGGAGAAGGTCAGGCCGAACCACCATGCGCGCACCGCGTTGGAGATGGCGGCGCCGATGTGGCCGAACAGCGCGTGGTCGAAGCGGTCGACGCGCTCGCGCGGGTCCTCCCGCTGCGCCGCCTTCATCTCCTTCAGCACCCACGGATGGCACAGGATCGCGCCCTGGCCGAAGATCATCAGCGAGCGCGTCATGATGTTCGCGCCCTCGACGGTAATGCTGATCGGCGTCGCCTGCCAGCCGCGGCCGAGGTAGTTGCGCGGGCCGAGGATGATGCCCTTGCCGCCGTGGACGTCCATCGCGTCCTTGACGACCTCGCGCCCCATCTCGGTGCAGTGGTACTTCGCGATGGTGGACGGCACCGCCGGGTTCTCGCCGCGCGACACCGCCGCGGCCGTGGCCTGCGAGAGCGCGCTGGTGGCGTAGGCCTTGCCGGCGATGCGCGCCAGCGCTTCCTGCACCCCCTCGAAGCGGCCCACCGACAAGCCGAACTGCTTGCGGATGCGCGCGTACGCGCCGGTCACGACCGCGGCCATCTTGGTGCCGCCGCTCGCGGTGGAGGGCAGGGTGATGGAGCGGCCGATCGACAGGCATTCCATCAGCATCTGCCAGCCCTTGCCGGCGTAGTCCTCGCCGCCGATCAGCTGCGACAGCGGCACGAACACGCCGTCGCCGTGGATCGGGCCGTTCTGGAACGGCGTGTTCAGCGGGAAGTGGCGGCGCCCGATCTCGAGCCCCGGCGTGTCCGCCGGCACCAGCGCGAGCGAGATGCCGATGTCGCGCTTGTCGCCGAGCAGCCCGTCCGGGTCGTACATGCGGAAGGCGACGCCGACGAGCGTGGCGACGGGGGCGAGCGTGATGTAGCGCTTGTCGAGCGTCAGCCTGATGCCGAGCACCTGCGCGCCGCCCCATTCGCCCATCGCGACGATGCCGTAGTCGGGGATCGAGGTCGCGTCGGAGCCGGCGAAGGGCCCGGTCAGCGCGAAGCAGGGCACCTCGCGGCCGTCGGCCAGGCGCGGCAGGTAGTGCGCCTTCTGTTCGTCGGTGCCGTAATGCATGAGCAGTTCCGCCGGGCCGAGCGAGTTCGGCACGCCGACGGTCGAGCTGACGACCGACGAGATCGATGCCAGTTTCTGGATCACCTTGTGGTTCATCAGCGCCGAGAAGCCGAGGCCGCCGTATTCCTTCGGGATGTTCAGGCCGAAGAACTTTTCGCGCTTGACGAACTCCCACATCTCCGGCGGCAGGTCGGCGCGCACGTGGGTGATGTCCCAGTCGTCGACCATGCGGCACAGCTGCTCGCAGGGACCGTCGAGGTAGGCCTGCTCCTCCGCGGTGAGTTGCGGCTTCGGCTGCGACAGTAGCTGCGACCAGTCGGGCTTGCCCGAGAACAGCTGGCCCTCGAAGCCCACCGTGCCCGACTCCAGCGCGGTGCGCTCGGTGTCGGACAGCGGCGGGAGGATGCGCGTGTAGAACTTCAGCAGCGGCGCCGTCACCAGCGGCTTGCGGATGGCCGGTACCAGCAGCGGCACGGCGACGAGCGCGAGCAGCGCCGCGGCCACGGCCGTCGCGGTCCCGCTGGCGCCGAGCAGGCCGCACGCCACCAGCAGCGCCGCCGAGATCGCGACCCACGTGGCCAGGCGCCAGCGGTGGTAGGCGGCGAACGCGCCGGCCAGCAGGATGGACAGGAACGGCAGGACGATGGCCATGCTCGGTAGCTCCAGGTCGGTGGGCGCCGGCACGGAGTGTGCACCGGCTGTTCCATACGGTATGGTATGGATGTTGCCACGGGGCATCGCGGCCCGCAAGCCGGCCGCCGGGACGCTCCGTTCCGCGTACTATTGGCCTCTATGGCGTATGGAACCCCGTCCGTGGCCGAATCCGCAGCTGCAGGCTCCGCTGGTCCCGCGGGCAAGTCGCGACCCGACCGGCCGGCGCGCCTCAGCGCCGACGACTGGGCGCAGGCCGCGCTGGACCTGATCGCCGAGCAGGGCGTGGCCGCCGTCGCGGTCGAACCCCTCGCGCGCCGGCTCGGCGTGACCAAGGGCAGCTTCTACTGGCACTTCCCGTCGCGCGAGGCGCTGCTCGTCGCCGCGCTCGAGCGCTGGGAGCAGGTCGAGCAGGAGCAGGTGTTCGGCCAGCTCGAAGCGATCCCCGACCCCGCGCAGCGCCTGCGCTCGCTGTTCGAACTGGTCGCGCACGAAGCCAGCTCGCACATCGTCTACAGCGAGCTGCTCAAGGCGCTGGACCATCCGGTGGTGCGCCCGGTGATCGAACGCGTGTCCTCGCGCCGGCTCGAGTACCTCACCGCGTCGTTCCGGCAGGCCGGGCTGAGCCGCAGCGACGCGCAGCACCGCGCGCGCCTGGCGTACGCCGCGTACATCGGCTTCCTGCAGCTCAACCTGCAGTTGCAGCACCCGCGCCTGCAGCACGACGAATTCGAAGCCTACGTCGGCCACATGATGGCCACCCTCATCCCGGGCTGAGCGCGCCGCGCCGCCCGACCGCCTTTCCCATACGTTTCATGCAGGAGGCAACACCGTGAACGCCCGCACCAAGGACTTCGAGCTTCCGCCCGGCACGGCCGGCAGCCGCCTGCAGGCGCTGAACGACTGGGTCGCGGAAGTCGCGTCGCTCACCCGTCCCGACGCGGTGCACTGGTGCGACGGCAGCGACGCGGAGAACGCCGCGCTGATCGCGAAGATGGAAGCCGACGGCACGCTGCTCCGCCTCAACGAGCAGACCCATCCGCAGAGCTGGCTGCACCGCTCGCACCCCGACGACGTCGCGCGCGTCGAGCACCTGACGCTGGTGTGCACGCCCGAGCGCGAGGACGCCGGCCCCAACAACCACTGGATGGCCCCGGCCGAGGCGCACGCGAAGATCGACGCGCTGTTCGACGGCTGCATGCAGGGCCGCACCATGTACGTGATCCCGTACTGCATGGGCCCGATCGATTCGCCGCTCTCGCGCTGCGGCGTGGAGATCACGGATTCGCCGTACGTGGTGGCGAACATGCGGATCATGACCCGCATGGGCGCGCCGGCGCTGGCGCGCATCGAGCGCGAGGGTTCGTTCGTGAAGGGCCTGCACTCGATCGGCGAGCTCGACCCCGAGCGCCGCTTCATCATGCACTTCCCCGAAGAGCTGACGATCAAGTCCTACGGCTCCGGCTACGGCGGCAACGCGCTGCTCGGCAAGAAGTGCCATGCGCTGCGCATCGCCTCGCACCAGGCGCGTGCCGAAGGCTGGCTCGCCGAGCACATGCTGATCCTCGGCATCGAGAATCCCCAAGGCGACACGCACTACATCGCCGCCGCGTTCCCGTCGGCCTGCGGCAAGACCAACCTGGCCATGCTGATCCCGCCGGAGGGCTACCGCGAGAAGGGCTGGAAGATCTGGACGATCGGCGACGACATCTGCTGGATGCGCCCCGGCGCCGACGGCCGCCTGTACGCGATCAACCCGGAGGCCGGCTTCTTCGGCGTCGCGCCCGGGACCTCGAGGAAATCGAACCCGAACGCGCTCGCCTCGATCCAGTCGCACACCATCTTCACCAACGTCGGCGTCACCGCCGACAACCAGCCCTGGTGGGAAGGCATCGGCAACGACCAGGCGCCCGCCACCGACTGGCGGGGCGAGCCCTACGATCCGGCGAAGCGCCCGGCGGCCCATCCGAACTCGCGCTTCACCGTCTCGGCGAAGCGCTGCCCGAGCTACTCGCCGATGGCGGAGGACCCGCAGGGCGTGCCGATCAGCGCGATCGTGTTCGGCGGCCGCCGCGCCTCGCTCGTGCCGCTGGTGTTCGAGGCCCGCGACTGGACGCACGGCGTGCTCGTGGGTGCCTCGATGGGTTCGGAAACCACCGCTGCGGCCACGGGTGCGGTCGGCGTGATGCGGCGCGACCCGATGGCGATGAAGCCCTTCTGCGGCTACAACTTCGCCGACTATTTCGCGCACTGGCTGTCCTTCGACAAGGCCGGCGCGAAGCTGCCCAGGGTCTTCCACGTGAACTGGTTCCGCAAGGGCGCCGACGGCGCCTTCCTGTGGCCGGGCTTCGGCGACAACCTGCGCGTGCTGGAGTGGATGATCGACCGCGTCGACGGCAAGGCCGGCGCCGTCGACACGCCGATCGGCCTGCTGCCGGCGGAAGCCGACCTGGACCTGGCCGGGCTCGACCTCCCGGCGGAGGCCCGGGAAGCGCTGTTCGGTTTCGACGCGGCCGGCTGGCGGACCGAGTTCGAAGGCATCGGCGAATACCTCGAGGGCTACGGTCCGCGCATGCCGGCGGCGCTCCGCGCCGAGCGGGACCGCATCGCGGCGGCCCTGGCCGGCTGAGCGGTCCACCCCGACCGGCGTCCCGGGGTCGACCCGGGGCGTGACCCGCGGGCGCGGTACTTCCGCTGCGCCCTTGGCGAGGATTATATTTTCGTTACGCCATGCGGTTGCGCATGGTGATCGGGCCCGCATGGCCCACTTCCATCGGGGACAACGGAAATGGCTTACAAGAACATCAGGAAAACCCTGAAGCGCAGCGCGTTGACCATCGCCCTCGGGCTGTGCGTCGCCGGCGGCGTGCAGGCGCAGAGCGCGGTCGGTTCCGTGTTCGGCGAAACCGCGGCGAACGCCACGGTCACGATCCGCAACGACGCCACCGGCTTTTCGCGCGAGATCAGCGCGGACGCCTCGGGCCGCTACACCTTCTCGCAGCTCCCGCCGGGCCAGTACAAGATCACCTCGGGCGGCCAGACCCGGGACGTGCAGGTGCGCGTGGGCACGGGCAGCTCGGTCGACTTCGCGGGCCAGTCCGCGACCGACCTGGACGTCATCACCGTCAAGGGCACCGCGACGTTCAACCCGATCGACGTCTCCTCGGTGGAGTCCACGACCGTGTTCAGCGCCCAGCAGATCCAGGCGCTGCCGGTCAACCGCAACATCATCAACGTGTCGCTGCTGGCGCCGGGCACCGTGCGCGGCGATACCGGCTTCGGCAACGTCGCCTCGTTCGGCGGCGCCTCGCCGGCGGAAAACGGCGTCTACATCAACGGTTTCGACGTCACCAACATCTTCAACTTCCTCACCTACGCCAACCTGCCGTTCGACGCGATCGCCGAGCAGCAGGTCAAGACCGGCGGCTACGGCGCCGAGTACGGCCGTTCGCTGGGCGGCGTCATGAGCCTGGTGACCAAGCGCGGCACGAACGAGTGGACCGGCGGCGCCAGCCTCTACTGGTCGCCGGAAGCGCTGAACGAGCACAGCGCCAACGTCGTCAGCCGCGACCCGCGCGACATCTCGTCCGGCTTCCGCTACTTCGTGTACCGCGCCGACAACACCAGCAATTCGCTGACCTACAACGTCTATGCCGGCGGCCCGCTGGTCAAGGACCGCCTGTTCGTGTTCGGCCTGGCCGAGGGCCAGATGAACAGCTCGGACACCTATTCGGACAACAACAGCCGCTCGGACGACAACCGCAAGCCGCACGGCCTGGTGAAGCTCGACTGGAACCTCAACGACGACCACCACCTCGAGCTGACCGCGATCTCCGATCGCGAGAAGACCGATGTCGTGACCTACGACAACCCGTCGGGCGAGCTCTACACCGGCCGGCACGGCACCGAATCGGCCCGCTACAGCGTGGCCAGCGGCGGCGAGACCTACATCGGCAAGTACACCGGCTACTTCGGCGACAACTTCACCCTGTCGGGCCAGGTCGGGCAGCTGAAGATCCTCACCGGCGACCGCGACCCGGCCCTGCTCGGCAGCGAGGCGTGCCCGCGCGCGTTCGACAGCCGCGCCAACCCGGCCCAGACCGAGAAGATCGGCTGCTGGCTCGAGGCCGTGACCTTCGTCCGCGACGTGACCCGTCCGCCGGACCAGGACCGCCGCAACGCGTGGCGCCTCGATGCCGAGTGGCGCCTGGGCGACCACCAGATCCGCTTCGGCTACGACGACGAGAAGTTCACCTCGCAGCGCGCGGGCCAGTCCTACACCGGCGGCATCTACTACCGCTACTTCAAGCGCCCGACGCCGTTCACGGTCAAGGGCGTGACCCTGGCGGCCAACACCGACTACGTGCGCACCTGGGACTACCGCAGCCTGTCGGGCTCGTTCAAGGTCTCCAACACCGCCGCCTACCTCGAGGATTCCTGGCAGGCGACCGACAACATCATGCTCTACGCGGGCGTGCGTTCGGAGAGCTTCGAGAACCTCAACGGCGACGGGGACACGTTCGCGCAGGCCGACAACATGATCGCGCCGCGCCTCGGCTTCTCCTGGGACGTGAACGGCGACTCCTCGCTGAAGGTGTTCGCCAACGCCGGCCGCTACTACATCCCGATCGCGGCCAACACCAGCGTGCGCATGGCCGGCGGCGACAACACCGCCGAGAACTTCTACCTGTACGACGGCCAGATCGACCCCGTCACCGGCGCACCGGCGCACGGCCTCGGCGCCGAGATCGGGCCGCACGACGCCTCCGTCCCGGTCGCGCCCGACCCGCGCACGGTGGCCGCGACGAACCTCAAGCCGATGTACCAGGACGAGATCATCCTGGGCCTGCAGAAGCAGCTGGCGAACGACTGGATGGTCGGCGTCCGCGGCATCCAGCGCGAGGTCAAGGCGGGCATGGACGACTACTGCGCCCACCAGGGCTTCCAGAAGTGGGCGGAGGACAACGGCTACGACAACGCCAACCTCGCCTATTCCGGCGAAGGCTCCGGCGGCACGATGGCCCAGTGCATCCTGCTCAACCCCGGCCGGGACGTGGAGCTGGCGCTCGACCTGGAGAACGACGGCAACCTGAAGGTCGTGACCGTGCCGGCCTCGTACCTGGGCCTGCCGAAGTACAGCCGCAAGTACAACGCGCTCGAGTTCTTCTTCGAGCACCACGACGGCGACAAGTGGTACCTGCAGGGCTCGTACACCTACGCCAAGCTCAAGGGCACCTCCGAAGGCTACGTCAACTCGACGCTGGAGCAGGAGGACGCGGGCATCAACCAGGACTTCGACCACGCGCTGTTCGAGCGTGGCGCCTACGGCTACCTGCCCAACGACCGCCGCCACACGCTCAAGCTGTTCGGGACCTACAAGGTCAACGACGAGTGGCAGGTCGGCGCCAACGCCCTGGTGCAGTCCGGCCGTCCGGTCAACTGCAACGGCTTCATCCCGCTGGACGATCCCTCGATCGACGATTCCGACGTGAACACGCCGGTCTACGACTGGGACCTCTTCAGCCAGTGGAGCGGCTCGAGCTTCTACTGCCGCGATGCGAACGGCAACGACGTGCTGGGGCACCGTGGCGACCGCGGCCGCACGCCCTGGATCTTCAGCGTCGATGCGTCGGTGACCTACGCCCCGGCGTGGGCCGGCAAGCACCTCAGCTTCGACCTGAAGGTGTTCAACGTGTTCGATACGCAGCGTGTCACCGAGTACAACGAGAACTCGGCGCTGGGGACGAACAACTCGCAGGAGCCCGACCTGAACTTCCTCAACACGGTGAACTACCAGGCGCCGCGTTCGGTGCAGATCGGGGTGCATTACACCTTCTGATCGTCCCGCCAGGGAGCCAGTCGAAGGCCGCCGGGGGATCCCCGGCGGCCTTTTTTGTGCGCCGCAGCACCGGCGCAGTCATGCTGCGACGCAACAAATCACGCGCGGGGCCAGGCGGGGGGCGGGTTCCGGCCCGGGACGTGATGATTTCAGGGGGGGGTTGTTAAGGAATTGTTTGCTGTTCTATAGTCGGCCAGTCATGCCCAATCCACGGCTTTGACGTACATGTACATCTCAAGGTCCTTCGTCCTTATGGGGGTTAAGAAAAATGGCTTCTAAGCAACTCGCCTCTGGCCTGAAGCGAAGCGCACTGACCGTTGCTCTGGGTCTGTGCTTCGTCGGCGGCGTCTCTGCCCAGTCGAACTCGTCCGGTGCGATCACCGGTTCGGCGAATCCGGGCGACACCATCACCGTCACCAACCCGGCGACCGGCTTCAGCCGTTCGATCACCGCGGGCGCTGACGGCAACTACCGCTTCTCGGCGATGGCGCCGGGCGAGTACCAGATCAGCGACAACGGCGGCGCCCCGCGCTCTGTCCGCGTCAACGTCGGTGTCGCCGCGAACGTCGACTTCTCCGCCGCGGGTGCCACCAACCTGGGCGCGGTGACCGTCGTCGGCACCAGCCAGATCAACCCGATCGACGTGTCGTCGGTCGAGTCGACCACGATCCTGACGGCCGAGCAGATCGCCAAGATCCCGGTGCCGCGCAACATCACCTCCGTCGCGCTGCTGGCCCCGGGCACCGTCCGCGGCGCCGCCAACGCCGGCTTCGGCTCGCTGCCGTCCTTCGGCGGTTCGTCGGTCGCGGAGAACCAGTACTACGTCAACGGCTTCAACATCACCAACACGTTCAAGAACCTCAACTTCGCGCAGATCCCGTTCGAGGCGATCGCGGAGCAGCAGGTCAAGACGGGTGGTTACGGCGCCGAGTTCGGCCGTTCGACCGGCGGCGTGATCAACATGATCACCAAGCGCGGTACCAACGAGTTCCATGCCGGTGGCAGCCTGTACTGGATGCCGCAGCCGCTGCAGGAAAGCGCCCCGGACCTGTACTACAACGACGGCCTGTGGGTCTCCAACAACTCCGATGACACCGGTTGGGAGCTGACCGGCGCGGCCTGGGCCAGCGGCGCGCTGATCAAGGACCGCCTGTTTGCCTACGGCCTCGTGCAGTACGGCAAGACCCGGGACGACACCTACACCAGCCGTTTCGGCAGCGCGAACCTCGACAGCTCGAGCAAGCGCCCGCAGTGGCTGGCCAAGGTCGACTGGATGCTCAATGACAGCAACAGCATCGAGCTGACCGCGTTCTCCGATGAGCGCAAATTCACCGACAAGTACTACCGCGCGGTATTCCCCGACAGCACCACCAACCCGGCCAACGGCCAGGTGACCGTCGGCCAGAACCCGACCACTGTCCGCGGCCCGTACATGGGTACCGACTTCAACGAGGCGGGCGGCACCAGCTACTCCGCCAAGTACACCGGCTACCTGACCGACACCTTCACCCTGTCGGCCCTGTACGGCCATGGCGAGTTCAGCCGTTCGAACTACGGCGTCTCCGCCGCGGGCGTGACGCAGGAGTACGTCGGCAACCTGACCGGCGCCGTTGCCGGCTGCCCGGTGATCACCGACCAGCGCGTCGGCGTGGCGACCGGTGCCGTGGCCGCGATCAAGGGCTGCCAGTTCATCAACACCCTGGGCCGTCGCGACGCGAAGGACCAGCGCGACCAGTTCCGCATCGACGCCGAATGGCAGCTGGGCGACCACCTGCTGCGCTTCGGTTTCGACCAGGACAACTTCAAGTCCGTCGACGGCACCGCCTACAGCGGCGGCGCGGCGTGGCTGTACACGGGTGCCCCGGCGGACCGCATCGTCCGCTACCGCAGCTTCCGCACCGGTGCGGACGTCGGCGTCGACCAGCGCGCGTTCTACATCGAGGACAGCTGGAGCGTCACCGACAACTTCGTGGCGTACCTCGGCCTGCGCTGGGATACCTTCGAGAACAAGAACGGCGAAGGCGAGACCTACGTCAAGATCAGCAACCAGTTCGCGCCGCGCCTCGGCTTCTCGTGGGACGTGTTCGGCGACTCGACGTTCAAGGTCTTCGGTAACGCCGGCCGCTACGCGCTGCCGCTGACCGCGGGCGTCGCGACCCGTGCCGCCTCGGCCTCGCTGTACGAGGAAATCTTCTACAACTACACCGGCGTGGACGCGGCCACGGGCGCCCCGACGGGCCTGACCCGCATCGTCAACCCGAACACGGGCAGCCTGGCGACCCGCTACCTGAACGGCGAAGACGGCAATCCGAAGTACGCCGCTGGTTACGCCGCGAAGAACCTCGACCCGATGTACCAGGACGAGTACATCCTCGGCTTCCAGAAGCAGCTGTCCGACAACTTCTCGATGGGCGTGCGCGGCATCTTCCGCGACCTGAAGCGCGCGATCGACGACAACTGCGATTACGCGGTGGTCCTGGAAGCTTCGGATGCGGCCGGCGCCGGCAGCACCCCGGGTGCGCAGTTCAACTACTGCTTCCTGTTCAACCCGGGCCAGTCCCCGGTGCTCGTCGAGGACTTCGACGGCGACGGCGACGTCGAGTCGGTCACCGTGCCGTGGGAGACGCTCAGCCCGAAGGCCAAGCGTACCTACAGCGCGCTGGAGTTCTTCGTCCAGGGCAACTGGGACAAGTTCTTCCTGCAGGGTTCGTACACCTACGCGAAGGCCAAGGGCAACACCGAGGGTGGCGTGCGTTCGGACAACGGCCAGGCCGATACCGGCACCACGTCGGACTTCGACTATGCCGCTGCGATGATCGGCGCCTACGGCTACGGCCCGAACGACCGTCGTCACTCGCTGAAGCTGTTCGGCAACTACGAGCTGACGGACGAGTGGTCGGTCGGCGGCAACCTGCTGGTCCAGTCGGGTCGTCCGGAAAGCTGCATCGGCGTCTACAAGGGCACCAACGTCAGCTACTACGGCAACATCCACTTCTCGTGCGACCTGAACAGCGACCCGCGTGACAATCCGACGACTCCGGTGCCCGGCTATCCGCCGACCCCGCAGTACCCGGGCAACACGAACAACGGCGACACCATCGTGCCTCGCGGCACGGCCGGCCGTACGCCGTGGACCACGACGCTGGACCTGAACGTTGCGTACGCCCCGAACTGGATGGAAGGCCTGCAGTTCAAGCTGGACGTGTTCAACGTGTTCAACGCGCGCAAGGTGATTTCGATCAACGAAATCGGCGAAGACGCGCAGGGCAGCCCGATCACGGTGGCGAACAGCTACCGTACCCCGACCGCGTGGCAGACCCCGCGCTCGGTGCGCTTCATGGTGCAGTACGACTTCTAAGCCGTACCGTCACCTTGCTGGACTTGAGCGGCCGCCTCCGGGCGGCCGCTTTTTTGTTGAAGATCGCCGGCGGGCGTCCGATCATGTCCGCATGAAACTGCCCCATCCCTTCATCCAGCTCCCGATGCGCTACGACGCCGGGGCGCTCGCCGCCGAGATCCAGGCCCTGGGCGAGGGACCGTGGCGCCCGCATCCCGCAGGCTTCCCGGGCAACTCGATGCTGCCGCTGCTGGCGCTGCGCGGCGACGCCGCCGACGAGGGCTATGCGGGACCGATGCTGCCGACGCCGGAGCTGGGCCGCTGTCCCTACCTGATGGAGACCCTCGCCAGCTTCGGCGCCACGCTGGGCCGGACCCGGCTGATGCGGCTGGCCGGGCAGGCCGAGGTCACGCGCCACGTCGACCAGGGCTACTACTGGGCCGAACGCGTGCGCATCCATGTCCCGATCACCACCCAGCCGACCGTGCGCTTCGAGTGCGGCGCCGACGCCATCAACATGGCCGAGGGCGACTGCTGGATCTTCGATACCTGGCGCCAGCACCGGGTGATCAACGACGCGACCCGCGAGCGCATCCACCTCGTCGCGGACACCGTCGGCGGGGGCGCGTTCTGGGACCTCGTCGCGCGCGGACGCCCCGTGCCGGGCGAGGCGCCGCCGGGCTGGGAGGCGCGCCTGGTGGCGCCCGGGGCGACCGATCCGTCGACGCTGGCGCTGGAAACCACCAACCTCCCCGAGGTCATGAGCCCCTGGGAGATCGAGTCGCACCTGCGCCTCGTCTTCGGCGAGGCCGACCCGCAGCCGCACCTCGAGGCGGCGATGGCGACCGCCAACCGCTTCGTGCTCGCGTGGAAAGGGCTGTGGGCGCGGTACGGAACCGCGCGGGCCGGGCACGCGGCGTACCGCGAGGCCTTGCAGTCCTTCCTCGATGCGCTGCAGCCGGATGCCGTGCGCGTGTCGCTGCGCAACGGGGTGAACTGCAACAGCGCGATCGTCACGATCGTCGGCAAGGTCGCCGTCGCGTCGCCCGGCGCCGCCGGCGACGACGGTTACGCGCGGCCGTGAGCCTCGAAGCCGCGCAGGCGCTGGCCGCGCGCGGCGACTGGCCCGGCGCGCGGGCG
>JANINR010000101.1 GCA_024508915.1 Lysobacteraceae bacterium
GGCAGGTAGCGCGCCGCGCTGTCGTAGCCGGAAATCGCCCCGCGCTGCACCAGCGCATCGAGCACCGGCCGCAGGCCTTCGGCGCGGCGCAGCGCCTGCTCGGCGTCGGGCGCCTCGAGCGCGACGACGTAGCGCACGTCGGGCGCGCCCAGTTCGCCGCGCAGCTGCGCATCGCGGCGCAGCGCCTCGGCCGGCACCGGCGCGAGCTTCGACAGGTCGTCCTGCCAGAACGCGGCCGGCGCGAACACGACGATCGCCAGCGCGAGCGCCGCGAACACCGCCAGCGCGGCGGGACGCGGGCGCGGCAGGCGCTCGATCCGCGTCCACAACCGCGCCAATGCGCGGGAGGCGGCCGCGTCGCGCGCCGGCACCGGATCCATCAGCGCGGGCAGCAGGAATCGCGTCGCCAGCGCCGCGGTCGCCAGGCCGCTGATCGTGAACACCGCGAGCTGCTGCAGGCCTTCCACGCCGGACGCGAGGAAGGTCAGGTAAGCGATGCACGTCGACACCACGCCGGTCGCCAGCGTCGGCCACAGCATGCGCGCGCCCTGGCGTGGCGGGAGTCCGGCGCGCTGGTGGCTGAAGAGATGGATCGGATAGTCCTGGACGACGCCGATCAGGGTGAAGCCGAAGGCGACGGTGATGCCGTGCACGCCGTCGAAAAGCGCGGCGACGGCGGCGAGCCCGGCGAGCCCGGCGCTCGCCAGCGGCAGCACGCCGAGCAGCGGCGCCTTCCAGCTGCGGTAGGCGAACCACAGCAGCAGCACGAGGCTGATCGTGTCGATGGTGCCGATCCAGCCCGCCTCGCGGCGCGTGCGCGAGGCGACCTCGACCGAGAATGCGCCGGGGCCGGTCGCCTCCATCCGCGTCGCGGTGCCCGCGGACACCTCGGCGACCGCGGCCTGCAGCGCGTCGAGCGCCGCCTGCTGCCCGTCCGGGTCGAAACCGGGCGCGCGCGTCTGCGCGAGCAGCAGCGCCTGGCGCCCGGCGCGATCGAACCACGCGCCGTACAGGCGCTGCGGCGCCGCGGGCGGCTGCCAGGCGTCGGCGAGCTTCAGCGTTTCCAGGGTGGGGTCGGAGGCGATGAGCGGCTCGACCAGCGCGGCCGCGGGCGAGCCGAGATCCTCGACGCGCGACTGCAGCGCGTCGCGCAGCGTGGCGGCATCGAGGGTCGCGTGGTCGAGCGTGTCGGACAGCAGGTAGCGGTACGGATGCAGGCGCGCGGGGATCGCTTCGAGTCCGCCGCCGCCGTTCTCCGCCACCGCGAACAGCGGCGAGGCCGCCAGCCGCGCGCGCAGCGCCTGCGACTGCTTCGCCAGCGTCGCCGGATCCGCGCCCGACAATGCGACGAGCAGCAGCCGCGATCCTGGGCCCTCGCCCATCTCCTCGATCAGCAGGCGTTGCGCGGGCGTGCGCGGCGCGGGCATGAACTTGCGCAGGTCGCCCCCGACCTGGAGGCGCTGCCCGACCCAGGCCCCGGCGAGCAGCAACAGCGCCAGCCACGCCAGCGCGAAGGCGAGGCGCCTGCCTGCGCTCATGCGCCGTTGCCGCACAGCGCGGCGACGCCGGCGGCGTCGCCGGCCGCCGCCGCATCGCGGGCGGCGCCCGCCAGCAACGTGCGCTGCACGTCGCCGCCCGCGGGTACCGTTTCGATGCAGCGCAGTTCCGCGCCCCGGCCGTGCAGCACGATGTCGCGCACGCGTCCCGCCATCGCCGCGTCGAGCGGCGTCAGCACCAGGCGCCAGGCGTCGCGCCGGCCATCGCTGTCGATGCGGTAGTGCCGGCGCAGCGCCGCGATGTCGCCGGCGAGCAGCGCGCCGAAGCTGGCCTGCAGGCCGGCCAGTTCCGGATAGCGCCCCAGCGACACGCGCCGCGGCGCCTTGCCCGGCCGCTCGATGACCGCCTCGCCGGCGCGGATCGTCGTCGTTTCCGCGTAGGGCGCGCGCACTTCGCGCACCAGCGTGGCCGCATCGGGATGGCGATATTCGCCGGAGATGCGCAGGGGCGCCTTCAGCAGCCTCGATCCGCGCAGCTCGACGAAAGGCGTCCGGCTGGGCGCCGGCCGCGCGATGCGCGACACGATCCAGGCCGGGTCGGGTGCATTGCCCGCGCGGGCCGCATCGCCCTGGGCGGCGTCAGCGCGCGGCGTCGGGACCGGCGCGGTCGCCGTCGCTGCCGCCGGCGTCGCCAGCGCCATGGCCGTCGCCAGCAATGCCGACGCGCTCGCCTTCGCGCGTGCCGCCTTCCCAATAGTCATAGAAGTTGAACCAGTTGTAGGGGAACTGCCGGGCCAGATCCTCGAGCCTGGCCGCATAACGCCGGATGAGCGCCGAAACATGCGCGCGACGCCTCGGCCTCGGCACCGCCTCGCCATCGCTGAACGGTTCGAAGCGCAGATCGTAACGGTTGCCGCCCCGGTAGAGGCCGAACGCCAGCATCACCGGCGCCCCGAGCACGGCCGCGACCTGCCACGGCGCCATGGGCAACGGCGCGGGCTCGCCGAAGAACGGGACGGGCTCGACCGGCTCCCCGGGCTGCGGGCGGTCCACCAGCAGCGCGACCATGCAGCCCTGCGCGAGCGCTTCCTCGATCGCCAGCAGGATCTCGGTGCCGGGACGCCCTGCGTCGATGACCGTCGCCGCGACCCGCGGATTCAACGCGTCGAGCAGCTGCGTCATCGCCGGGTTGTGGCCCTTGTCGAGGACCACGCGCAGGCCCAGGTCGGGCCGCGTGCCCGCGAGCACGCGCAACACCTCGAAGCTGCCGAGGTGCGAACCGAACAGCAGCACGCCGCGGCCGCGGGCCAGTCGTGCATCGAGTTCCGGCAGGCCCTGGATGGCGATGTCGAAGCGGTGCAGCTCGCCGGACAGCAGGAAGATGCGGTCGAGGATCGTCGCCGCGAAGGCGTGGATGTGGCGCGCGACGTCGCGCAGGCCCGCCGTGCGGCCGAGCGCGCGCGACAGCCACGCCCGGGACGCGCGCCGCTCCGGCCCGCGCCGGACGAGGAAGTACGGCGTGATCAGGAACAGGCACGCGCGCCCGAGGCGGCGCCCGCCGTGTCGCCCGACCGAGCGGATCAGCCAGATCGCGAACCGGCCACCGCCCTCCGGCCGCTGCTTCCAGTGCGCGCTCATGCCGCCGCGAATTCGCCGCTGGCGAGCAGCACCCCGTCGCGCGGGCGACGCACGCGGAAGCGCCAGCGCCGCGCCCCGGCGGCATCCGCGACCGGTTCCAGTTCGATCGCGGCCGTTTCGCCGGGCAGCAGCGGGCGCAGGAACTTCGCCAGCGGGAGCCGCAGCGCGGGCAGCGGGCCGTGTTGCGCCTCGATCGCCGCCTGAACGCGCGCCAGCAGCACGACGCCGGGCACGACCGGGCTGCCCGGGAAATGCCCCGGCAACGCGGGATGCGACGCCGGCACGGCGAACGTCGTGGTCCATGCCGCGGCCGCGCTCATCGCAGCGCCTCGCGCCAGAACGCGGGGCCCAGCCGCGCCATCCCCCGCAGGAATGCGAGCAGCCCGGGCGCCTGCGTCGGGAACCGCCGTCGCCGATAGCCGTATTCGAGCAGCATGAAGGCGCCGATCACCGCGTAGTCGCCGATGTTCGCGAACCACGACCAGGCGTCCTCGCCGAGGCCCGCGGCCGGCGCGGCGCCCAGCCGCGCGAGCAGGCCGCCCGGCACCGCCAGCAACGCCAGCGCGAGGTCGACGGCGGCGAGCGCCGCGAGCAGCAGCGCCCAGGCGAAGGTGAC
>JANINR010000102.1 GCA_024508915.1 Lysobacteraceae bacterium
GGGTCACGCGCGGCGGTCGTCGCGCGCCGTCGCCGCGGCCTCGCGCGAGCGCGAACGGACGAGCGCGCGCGACGCGAGGATGCCGGCTTCGTACAGCGCCACCATCGGCAGCGCGAGCAGCAGCTGCGACACCACGTCCGGCGGCGTGATCACCGCCGCCACGACGAAGATGCCGACGACGGCATAGCCGCGCCATTCGCGCAGTTGCGTCGGCGTCACCCAGCCGAGCAGCACCAGGATCACCAGGGCCACCGGCAACTCGAAGCTCGCGCCGAACGCGAGGAAGATCACCAGCACGAAGTCGAGGTAGGCGTTGATGTCGGTCATCATCGCCACGCCCGGCGGCGTCACCTTGTTGAGGAAGGTGAAGACCGCGGGCAGCACGATGAAATACGCGAACGCGCAGCCTGCGTAGAACAGCGTGAGCGCCGAGGCCAGCAGCGGGAAGGCGAGGCGCCGCTCGCGCCGGTAGAGGCCCGGCGCGACGAACGCCCACGCCTGGTACAGCAGCCACGGCATCGCCACGACCAGCGCGACGAAGAACGCGAGCTTGATCGGCGCGAAGAACGGCGACGCGACTTCCACCGCGATGAGCTGGCCGCCCTTCGGCAGCTTGTCGAGCAGCGGCTGCGCGAGCCAGCCGTACAGCCGGTTCGCGAAGGGCAGCAGTGCGACGAACAGCAGCACCAGCCCGGCCACGCCGCGCAGCAGCCGCGCGCGCAGTTCGACCAGGTGGTCGAGCAACGTCGGGCCGCCGTTCTCAGCGCCGTCCATCGTCGTCTTCCCGGGCGTGATCCGCCGGCGTCGCATCCCCGCCCACGTCGTGCGTCGCGTCGCGCGGGGGCGGATCGGGTCCGCGCATCAGGCCGTCGGCTTCCGCGCGCAGCGCCGCCTGCGCTTCGCGCATCGCCGCGCCGGTCTCGCGCAGGCTGCGCTGCAGGTCTTCCGCGGCCAGGTCGCGCTCGAGCTCGGCGCGCACAGAATGCCACTGCGCGCGGGCGCGCCGGACCCAGAGCCCGGCGAATCGCGCGGCCTTGGGAAGGCGCTCGGGGCCGAGCACGATCAACGCGACCACCGCGATCACCAGCAGCTCGGAGAAGCCGACGTCGAACATGCCTGTCGTGTCCGTTCGCCCCGCGCGGTGCGCGGGGCACGCGGCCGGTTACTGCACGACCGGCGGGTTCGGCGGATTGCGGTCGCCGGGCTTGTCCGCCGGCTTGTCGGCATCGGTGGTCGCCGTCGGCGTCACCGCGGCGTCGGCGGGCGCGGAGGCGCGGGCCGCGTCCGCCGGCTTGGCCTCGTCGCCGTTCAGGCCCTTCTTGAAGCCGCGCACGGCTTCGCCGAGGTCCTCGCCGACGTTCTTCAGGCGCTTGGTGCCGAAGACCAGCACCACGATGACCAGCACGATGAGCCAGTGCCAGAGGCTGAAACCACCCATGTCCGTGTCCGCCCGAATCGAAGAGGCGAAAGGATACCGCAGCGCCGCGTGCGCGGCCGGGCTCGGTTCAGGGGCTGGCCGGGAGCGGCTCGACGGTGGCGGGATTGTCGTCCACCGGCTGGAACGCGCCTGGTTGGGCCCCGCCGTCCGGCGGGGCGGTCACCGTCGTGGCGGGCAGGACCGGCTCGGTCGTGGCCGCCGCGGCCGGCGCCACCGGCGCCGCATCGCGCGCACCGGCGGAGGCAGCCGGCGGCGCATCGTTGCCGGCGCGCGCGGCGCGCGCCGACGCGGTCGCTTCCTCGAGGCGGTCGCGGAAGCCGACGACGGCATCCGACGGACGGCGCGCGTAGCGGTCCTCGAAGATCATCCGCGGCGTCGTGTCCTGGCCGTAGACCGCTTCGTTCGCGGCATCGTCGATCGCCAGCACCGCGCCGTCGAGGGCGACGCCCGCGAACAGGCCGCGCGCGCGCGACCACGACCAGATCTCGGCCTTCAGCTGCCCGTCAGTGGACGCCGACGCGTTGCGCCCGACCGGCCCGGCGGCGACCCCGGCGTCGGCGCCGAGGGTGAACTTGCCGTTGACGATCGAATCGAGCCCGCGCTCGCTGCGGAACACCAGCACGATGTCCGAGGACTGCACGCCGGCCTGGAAGCCGATGCTGCCGCCGGTGAGGGTGACGAACGCCGGGTTCGACCAGGTACCGTCGGCGCGCTTCACCGACAGCAGGCCGTGGCCGCGGCGGCCGCCGATCACCAGCCCGGCCTTGATGCTGTCGGGCACGACCACGATCGCGTGCGCTTCGTCGAGCAGCTTGTCCGGGATCGCAGATTCCGGGATCGCCTGGATGTCGGTCAGCACGCGGACCGCGTTGCGGGCGCGGGCATCCTCGCCGGTGCCCGCGAACGCGCTGGCGGAGGCGGCGGCGAGCAGCAGCAGCGCCGCGGCCGAGCGCAGCATCCGCGCCGGCAGGAAGGAAGCGGTAGCGGGCAGGCGGGCGTGGCGCAGGGGCATGGCGGGCTCCGTCGATGGCTGGCCCCGGCAGGGGCATTCGGCGTTCAGGCTAGGGTCGCGGCGATGAACGTGGGGGAAATCGCCGGCGTCCGCGGGGCGTCTGTCATCCTATGCGCATGAGCGACGCCGTGCTGCTGGTCAACCTGGGAACGCCCGATGCACCGACCGCGCCGGCGGTCCGCCGCTACCTCGGCGAGTTCCTCGCCGACCCGCGCGTGGTCGCCCTGCCGCGCTGGCTGTGGCTGCCGCTGCTCAGGCTGGTGATCCTGCCGCGCCGCGCCGCGCGCGTCGCCCGCAAGTACGCCGCGATCTGGTTGCCCGGCGGGTCGCCGCTCGCGGTATACACGCGCGGCCTGACGGAAGCGGTCGCCGCCCGCCTTCCCGGCGTGCGCGTCGAATACGCGATGCGCTACGGCGCGCCGTCGCTGGCGGCCGCGCTCGCGCGCCTGCGCGAGGGCGGCTGCTCCCGCGTGCTGGTGCTGCCGCTGTACCCGCAGTACTCGACGACGACCACCGAGAGCGTCGCCGACGTGCTGGCGCGGTCCCCGGGCGCCGATGTCCGCATGCACCGCGACTACCACCTCGACGCGGGCTGGATCGCGGCGGTCGCGGGCTCCATCCGCGCGCACTGGGCGACGCACGGACGCGGCGAACACCTGCTGTTGTCGCTGCACGGCCTGCCGCAGCGCGTGGTCGACGACGGCGACCCGTACGCGCGGCAGTGCGAGGCCGGCGCGCGCGCGATCGCGGAGGCGCTGGGGCTCGCGCCCGGCGAATGGACGCTCGCCTACCAGTCGCGCTTCGGCGCGGGGAAATGGCTGCAGCCCGCCACGGCCGACACGCTCGATGCGCTCGCCGCCCGCGGCGTGCGCGTCGTCGACGTCGCCTGTCCGGGCTTCGCCGCCGACTGCCTGGAGACGCTGGAGGAGATCGCGATGATGCTGGCGGAGGACTTCGCCGCGAAGGGCGGCGAGCTGCGCCCGATCGCGTGCCTGAACGACTCGCCGGCGCACGCCGATGCGATCGCGGCGATCGCGGCGCGCGCGCTGGCGGACTGGTCGTGAACGACGGGGCGCAGTCCGTCGCGCCGGGCGGTGTCGCGCTGCGCGAGTTCGCGCTCGACCTGCCGGCGGGCCGCATCGCCGGCCTGCGCGGCGGCGAAGCGG
>JANINR010000103.1 GCA_024508915.1 Lysobacteraceae bacterium
CCCCAGAAGCCTGCGGCGGCCGCTCCCGTCCCGGCGAAAACGGCGCCCGCCGCACCGAAGCCGGCCGCGGCCGACACCGGCTTCGCCGTGCAGCTCGGCGCGTTCAGCAAGGCGGCGGATGCCGTCGCGCTGCGCGATCGCGCGCGCGCCGCCGGGTTCAGCGCCTTCGTCGAATCCGTCGCGACCGACAAGGGCACGCTCAGCCGCGTGCGCCTGGGCCCGGTCGCCACCCGCGCCGATGCCGAGCGCCTGCAGGCGCAGGCGCAGGCGAGGCTCGGCATCGCGGGCGCGGTCCGCCCGCATCCCTGAGGCCGCGATGACCGCCACCGACCTCGTGCTGCTGGCGGTGATCGGGCTCTCGATGCTGTTCGGCCTGATGCGCGGCTTCATCGGCGTGCTGGCCTCGCTGCTCGCGTGGCTGCTCGCCGGCTGGGCGTCGTTCCACTTCGGTGCACGCATCGCGCTGATGCTGGCCGGCGGCCACGGCAGTCCCACCGCGGGGCAACTGTTCGCCGGCTACGGCCTGAGCTTCCTGTGCGTGCTGCTGGTCGTCGGCGTCGTCGGCTGGGTCGTGCGCAAGCTGGTGCATGCCGTCGGGCTCTCCGGCATGGACCGCGCGCTCGGGCTCGCGCTCGGCGCGGTGCGCGGCGGTTTCGTCGCCTGCCTGCTGGTGCTGCTGATGGGTTTCACCGCGATGCCGCGCGAGCCGGGCTGGCGCGAGTCGCAGGTCGTCCCCCTGTTGCTGCCCGGCGCGCAACTGCTGCGCGGCCTGCTGCCGCCGTGGGCGTCGCGCCGGGTTGATTTCGGGCCTTCGCGCAACCATTCCAGTCTTCCCGGCGACGCCCTGGCGCTGCCGCAACCGGGCGCCTGACGGGCCCACGGAGTCATCGCCATGTGCGGCATCATCGGCATCGTCGCCAACCAGGACGTCGCGGCCCAGCTCTACGACGGCCTGACCGTCCTGCAGCACCGCGGGCAGGACGCGGCGGGCATCGCCACCGCCGACGGCGCGCACCTGCGCGTGCACAAGGGCAACGGCCTGGTGCGCGACGTGTTCGACGCGAAGTCGATGCGCCTGCTCGAGGGCCGCGTCGGCATCGCCCATTGCCGCTATCCGACCGCGGGGTCGGAAGGCACCGACGAGGCGCAACCGTTCTACGTGAATTCGCCGTACGGCATCGCGCTCGCGCACAACGGCAACCTGGTCAACACCGACGCGCTGCGCCGCGAGGTGTTCGAGCAGGACCGTCGCAACGTCAACACCGAATCGGATTCGGAAGTGCTGCTGAACGTGTTCGCGCACGAGCTCGACACGCAGAAGGCGCTGACGCCGGAGGCGGCGTTCCGCGCGGTGGAGGGGGTGACCCGGCGCGCACGCGGCGGCTACGCGGTGGTGACCGCGGTGCTCGGGCTCGGGCTGGTCGCGTTCCGCGATCCCAACGGCATCCGCCCGCTGGTGCTCGGCGTGCGCAAGGGACCCGGCGGCGATGAATACGCGATCGCGTCGGAGTCGGTGGCCCTCGACATCCTCGGCTTCGAGCGCCTGCGCGACGTCGCGCCCGGCGAGGCGGTGGTCGTCACGGCGCGCGGCGAGCTGCACGCGCGACAGTGCGCGGAGCCGCAGAAGCACGCCCCGTGCATCTTCGAGTTCGTGTATTTCGCGCGTCCCGATTCGATGATGGACGACATCTCGGTGCACAAGGCGCGGATGCGCATGGGCGTGAAGCTCGGCGAGAAGATCCAGCGCCTGCGCCCGGACCACGACATCGACGTGGTGATCCCGATCCCGGACACCTCGCGCGATTCGGCGATGGAGATCGCCAACGTGCTCGGCCTGAAGTACCGCGAGGGTTTCGTCAAGAACCGCTACGTCGGCCGCACCTTCATCATGCCGGGGCAGGGCGAGCGGGCGAAGTCGGTGCGCCGCAAGCTCAACACGATCCCGCTCGAGTTCAAGGACCGGGTGGTGCTGCTGGTGGACGATTCGATCGTGCGCGGCACGACCTCGAAGCAGATCGTGCAGATGGCCCGCGACGCTGGCGCGCGCAAGGTCTACCTGGCTTCCGCGGCGCCGCCGGTGCGATACCCGAACATCTACGGCATCGACATGCCCTCCGCGGAGGAGCTGGTGGCGCACGGGCGCACCGACGAGGAAGTGCAGGCGCTGCTCGGCTGCGACTGGCTGGTGTACCAGGACCTCGCCGACCTCGAGGAGGCGGTGTCGGGGCCCAAGCGCAAGGTGACGGACTTCGATTCGTCCTGCTTCGACGGCGACTACGTCACCGGCGTGGACCCGGGCTATTTCGAGCGCATCCGCCAGCTGCGTTCCGACGACGCCAAGAAGTCGCGCCGCGCGTCCTGAGCCGATGCGGTCGCTCTTCGCAGCGGCGCGCGCCTGCCTCGACGCGGCCGTGCCCGACGCCAAGCTGGAGGCGACCTTCGCCGCCGCCGACGCGTTCGCGCGCGGCACGCTCGGGCTTCCCGCGGACGCGCCGCCGCCGCTGCCCATCGCCATGCCGGGGCGCCCGTCGCGCCCCCGGCTCGTGCATCCGCGCGAGCTGCCGCGGCGCGGATTCGGCAGCGAAGAGGGCCGCGCGGCGTTCATCCACGCCGTCGCCCACATCGAGTTCAACGCGATCGACCTCGCGTGGGACGCGGTGTACCGCTTCCGCGGCATGCCGGCCGCGTACTACGCCGACTGGGTCGGCGTCGCCGCGGACGAGGCGCGGCATTTCGCGCTGCTGCGCGCGAGGCTGCGCGAGCACGGGCGCGACTACGGCGACTTCGATGCCCACAACGGCCTCTGGGAAATGGCCGAAAAGACCGCGCACGACGGCCTCGCGCGCATGGCGCTGGTGCCGCGCGTGCTCGAAGCCCGGGGGCTGGACGTGACGCCGGGGATGATCGTGAAGCTGCGCCAGCTCGGCGACACGGCGACGGCGGAGATCCTCGAAGTCATCCTGCGCGAGGAAGTCGCGCACGTCGCCGCGGGGTCGCGCTGGTACCGATGGCATTGCGCGCGCGCCGGCATCGATCCGGCGGCGCGGTTCCGCGCGCTGCTCGGCGAATTTGCGGGCGGGGTGCTGCACGGTCCGTTCAACGTGGACGCGCGGCTGGCCGCCGGTTTCGACGCGGACGAGCTGGCCGGGCTGGAGGCCGCCGCGCTCACCGGGCCCTGACGCCGCGCGCCCTATCGTCGCGCGACGCCAGACGAGGAGCTGCCATGCAGGCGAAGACCATGATCCCGGTGCTGCTGCTGATCGCCATTGCCGGTTGCGCCCGCTCCGCGGACGTCGCGGAGTCCGCGGGCCCGGGCGGCAGCGGCGCGACCGAGGCGTCCGGACGCCAGGGCGCGCAAGCCTCCACACCGGAGCCGGCGTCCCCGGCGTCTCCGGCGCCGCCGGCACAGGCGCCGGCGAACGCGAACGCGGGCTCCCAGGCAGCTTCCGCCGGCCAGG
>JANINR010000104.1 GCA_024508915.1 Lysobacteraceae bacterium
CACGGGGGCGGACGCGGCGGGCGGAGCGGCCGCCTGCGCCACCGGCGGACCCGGCCGCGGCGCGCTCCAGGCCACGGGCTGTTCGCGGAACACCGCGATGCCGATCACACCGACGTTGTCCGGCCGGCCGGTGCGCGAGGCGTAGCTGTCGCCGAGGTCGGTGAAGACGAACGCCGCCACGTCGTCGAGCGACTTGCGCCAGCCCGCGATGTCCGCGGTCTCCCACGGATCGAGCACGTAGCCGGCCTGCGACGCCGCGGCGGTCTCGCCGCTGACCGCGTTGACGCCGTCCACCGACAGCACCACCAGCACGCGTTCGCCGCCGTTGTTGCGCAGGCGCACGGCGTAGCGGTGGCCGGGCGTGCCGGCGATCCAGCGCTGGCCTCGGCCGGGGTACTGCGGCAGTTCGGCGCCCGTGTCCCGGTCGACGACGGCGAGCCGGACCAGCGGCTGCGCTTGCGCCGCTGCGGGATGCCAGGCGAGGGCGCCGGCGAGGAGGGTCAAGCTCAGCAACAGCCTGCGGATCATGGCGACGCTCCGGTTGGGGTTGCTTCCGGAACGCGCGAGGGGCGGCGGCGGGGTTGCGCCGCTCCGGTAAACTGCCGCGATGGCCACCACCCGCGTCCTCACCGGCATCACCACGTCCGGCACCCCGCACCTGGGCAACTACGTCGGTGCGATCCGCCCCGCGCTCGCGGCCAGCCGCGCGCCGGGTGTCGAGAGCTTCTATTTCCTCGCCGACTACCACGCGCTGATCAAGGTCCAGGATCCGGCGCGCGTGCAACGCTCCACGCTCGAGATCGCCGCCGCATGGCTGGCCTGCGGGCTCGATCCGGAGCAGGTGCGGTTCTACCGCCAGTCCGACATCCCGGAGACCACCGAGCTGACATGGCTGCTCGCCTGCGTCGCCGGCAAGGGACTGCTCAACCGCGCGCACGCCTACAAGGCGGCGACCGACCGCAACGAAGCGGCGGGCGAGGATCCGGACGCGGGCGTGACCGCGGGCCTGTACATGTACCCGGTGCTGATGGCGGCCGACATCCTGCTGTTCAACGCGCACAAGGTGCCGGTCGGGCGCGACCAGGTGCAGCACATCGAGATGGCGCGCGACTTCGCGCAGCGCTTCAACCACCTGTACGGCGCGCCGGGCGGCGAGCCGTTCTTCGTGCTGCCGGAAGCGGCGATCGAGGAACAGGTGGCGACGCTGCCCGGCCTCGACGGCCGCAAGATGAGCAAGAGCTACGACAACGTGATCCCGCTGTTCGCGCCGCGCGAGCAGTTGCGCAGGCTCATCCTGTCGATCGTCACCGATTCGCGCGCGCCGGGCGAGCCCAAGGAGACCGAGGGCTCCGCGTTGTTCGAGATCTATCGCGCGTTCGCCGGCGCGGAGGAAACCGCGGCGATGCGCCAGGCCTACGCCGACGGCATCGGCTGGGGCGAGGCGAAGCAGAAGCTGTTCGAGCGCATCGATGCGGAGATCGCGCCGATGCGCGAGCGCTACGAGGCGCTGATGGCGCACCCGGAACGGATCGAGGCGCAGCTGCGCGATGGCGCACGGCGCCTGCGAGAATCGCATGCGGGGCCGTTCCTGCACCGGTTGCGCGAAGCGGTGGGCCTGCGCGACCTGTCGACGGGCGCGACGGCCGGCGGCGGCGCGGGCGCGGCCCGCGGTTCGCACGCCGGTGCCCCGAAGGCCGCGTTGCCGGCGTTCAAGCAGTATCGCGAAGCGGACGGGCGCTTCCACTTCAAGCTGGTCGACGGCGATCGCCTGCTGCTGGTGAGCCGCGGCTTCGATTCGCCGAAGGATGCCGGCGCGCGCCTCGCGGCGCTGCGCCGCGACGGGCTCGGCGACGCCGGTGCGGACCTGGTGCTGGGCGAGGGCGTCGGCGCCGCGGACGTCGAGGCAGCGCTCGGGGCGCTGCGCGAGGCCGAGGCGGCGAAGGCATGAACCTCTCGGGCATGCCCGACCTGGCCCTGATCCTGTTCGCGCCGTGGTTCGTGATCCTCGCGGTGCTGTACTGGGTGTATCCGCGCCAGCCGCGCCATGCCCGGCGCCGCGCGTTCGACATCGCCGCCCTGCTGGTGGCGATCGTCGCGTTCGTGGCGACGCTGCACTGGGCCCACGGCTATGCCGATCGGCAATACGGCGCGATGTGGCCGCAGATCCTCGCGACGTCCGCGGGCTACGGGGTGTTCCTGCTGGTGCTGGTCGTCGCGATCTTCGTGCGCCGGGCCTGGCTGCGCCGCCCTTAGCGGATGTCGCCGGCCGCGGCCGGCGTCACGGCCACTCGTTCGGCGGCTCGCCCCGTTCGGGGTGGTGCATCTTCACCACGCAGAAGCGGTGGCCGCCGGGCGCTTCCATCACCCACCAGCGCTTGACGAAGCCGATGCGCCTGGCGCCGAGCGCCTCGAGGCGCGCCGCTTCGGCGTCGATGTCGTCGGCCTCGATGTCCAGGTGCACGCGGGAGGGATGCGCGACCTTCTGCACTTCGACGTGCAGGTCGGCGGGCGTGTCGCCGAACTGCTGGTACTGGCCGGGCTCGTCGCCGGCGTCCGCGTCGGCGATGCGCATGCCGAGCGCCGACGCCCAGAACGCGGCCGGCGCGTCGAGGTCGTCGACCTGGCAGTCGATGATGAACCCGGCGAGGCGGCTGCGATGGGCCATGGCGGCTACTGCGGCAATGCCAGGTCGTCGAGCAGCGCCTTGAGGAAGCGCGCGGCCTCCCCGCCCGTCGCGGCGCGGTGGTCGAAGGTGAGCGAGATCGGCATGCGGCGATGGACCTCGATGCCGCCCATCACCGCGACCACGTCGTGCGAGAGCTTGCCCGCGCCGACGATGGCCACGCACGGCGGGACCACGACCGGCGTCGCGTAGCGGCCGGCGAACATGCCGAAGTTCGACAGCGAGATGGTGTAGCCGGAGAGTTCGCTCGGCGGGATCGTGCGCGCCTCGACCTGCGAGCGCAGGCGCTGGATGCCGGCGCGCACGCCCTGCGCGTCGAGCATGTCGGCGTTGCGCAGCGCGGGCACGAACAGGCCGTCGTCGGTGTCGACCGCGATGCCGATGTCCACGTGCGGATGCTGGGTGCGCGAGAGCGCCTGGCCGTCGAACCACGCGTTGAGTGCCGGCACCGCCCTGCACGCGGCGACGATCGCGCGGATCAGTCGCGCGGTGATGTCCTGCTTGCCGAGCCAGGCGTGCAGGTCGGCATCGTCGACCAGCGTGGTCGGCACGACCTGCGCATGCGCGTCGGCCATGACGCGCGCCATGTTGCGGCGCACGCCCTTGAGCTGCTCGGGCTGGCCGGTGGCGGCGATGCCCGGCGGCTGGGTGCGCATCGGCTTGCCGGACTGCGACAGCGTGCTGCGCTGGGCGGCGCCGGCCGGGGCGGCGGCGGCCGCCGGGGCGGCCGCCAT
>JANINR010000105.1 GCA_024508915.1 Lysobacteraceae bacterium
GCCGCGGCGGGTTCCGCGACGGGCGGCGCCGCGCTGCGCTGGATCGCCGGCGGGGGGATGCTCGCGCAGGCCGCGAGCAGGCCTGCCATCAGCGGGGTCGAGATCCTGGAAATGCGGAAGTCCATGGCATGCACTCTACGGATTGCGGGCAGGGCTCGCCTGCGTGTCGTCCTGGCGGGCTTCGCTGCGCAGCTGCGCGCGGCGGGCTTCGATGCGGCGTCGGATCGCGTCCATCTGCTGCTGCACCTGGGTCGGCGCTGGCGCCGTCGCGGCGGGATCGCCGCCGCCGCCGGCAAGCGAAGGCGCGTCCGGGACCGGGGAGGCCGATTGCGGCGACAGCGGGCGGGACGCGGGGGCGTCCGGCTGCGATGCGGATGGCGCCTGCACCGCGACTGGCGGGATCGCAGCCGGCGCGCTTCCCTCGCCCCCGCCCGCCCAGAGGCGCAACTGGAGTTCGCGACGGCCGCCGGGCCCCTCGAACACCGCCGCGCGCGGCCGCAGTTCGAGCAGCCGCCAGCCGCCGAGGCCTTCCGCCGTTTCGCCCTCGCGCACGCGCACCGACTCGCCGCCTGTCGACGGTTCGACGATGGCCAGCCGAAGGCGCGGCGTGATGATCACGCTGGTGAGCGCGTAGTCGAAGGCCGACGCGTCGCCGCGCGCGTCCTCGCCGTCGCTGCCGGGCAGCGAGAACGGATGCGGCAGGCGATCCTGCGCGAAGGGCGGGCGCGCAGCGAGCGTGGCGTAGTCCGCCGGCGGCCCGATGTCCGCATCGGCGATCGCCTGCGGCAACGGTTGCGCGGCGACGCTGCCTGCCGCGCCGGCCGGGATCCGCCCGCCGAGCCCCGCCCATGCCAGCGCCGCGCCGAAAACGGCCCAGGCCGCGGCCGCCGCGAGCAGCCAGGTGGCGGGCGCGATCCGTTCAGGGCGCATCGATGGCCTCCGCGCCCGCCGCGGGGCGAAGGTAGCCGTACAGGTCGAACTCGACGTCGAGTCCGCCGGCCTGCGCGGCCGCCTGCCCCGGGTACTCGAAGAATCCCTGCGCGACGACGCTCAGGTTGTCGACGAACAGCACCGGATGCCCGCCCTCGAGCCCTTGCAGCAGCGCGCCGAGTTCGGCGTTTCCGCACCGCAGCCGCACGTGCATGCCCGCTTTCGGATGGCGCGCGTCGCCGGCCACCTGTTCGGCCGGCGAGCGGTTGGCGATGGCGCAGCCGCGATTGCCGGGACTGGCGCGCGCGACTTCGGTTTCGAGGCGCTGGGCGAGCGCGGCGGTCGCCAGCTCGACCGTGGCTTCGGGCAGGAAGGCGGGCGCGCGCGCGTCGAGCGCACGCGCGGCCTGCAGGCGCCGCTCGATGTCGTTGGCCTGCGCGAGCTGGGCGGCCGCGCGCGCATGGCGCGACTGCAAGGCGTCGATGCGCGCATCGGCCGCGCGCATCGGCACGGTCCACCACGGATGCACGAGCGCCAGGTAGCCGAGCAGCAGCGCGGCCGCGAGCAGGCCGAGCGCCAGCCAGCGGTCGCGGTCAGGGACGATCGGCATCGGCGCCTCCTGTCCGTGCTGCCGCCGCACCCGGCGCCGCGGGGGCGTCGCCGGCGTGGGCCACGGCCAGCTCCGCGGCGAGCGTGAAGCGGTCGCGGCCGCTGCGCGGATCGGGCTGCAACGTGCCGGTCAGCGCCGGCGAGCGCCATTGCGGCGCGCCTTCCATGCGCGCGACCAGCCCCGAGGCCTGCGCGCTGCGCCCGATGAGCAGCAACCGGTCGTTGTCGATCGCGAGCTTGTCGAGCCACGTATCGTCGGGCAGCCGCTGCGCGACCTGGTCGAGCACCGAGACGAGCTGCGGGCGCGCGGCGCGCTCGCGCAGGATCCAGGCGCGGCCCTCGACGAGCGCCACCAGTTCGGCGCGCTGCACCGACACCGCGCGCGCGGCGCCTGCCTGCCGCGCGACCTGCGCCTGCAATCGGCGGGCCGCGTCTTCGCGGTTGTGCAGCACAAGCGCGAGCATCGCCGCGGTGGCGGCGACGAAGACCAGTGCGAGCAACGCGTTCACGCCGCGCGCGGGATCGTGGCGACGGCGGCGCAGTTCCGGCGGAAGCAGGTTCACGCCGATCGGCTCGCCCGAACCGTCGGCCAGGTCGGCGCCGGCGAACTGCGTCGCGAGGTCGCCGAATTGCGCGAGCTGCGCCTCGAGCCTCGCGCGCGGCACCACCACCAGCTCCACGTCGAGCTGGCCGTCGCCGCGACGGGCGAGCACCCGCGTGTCGTAGCCGACCGCGTCCTTCGCGAACGGAGTCTGCCGGTCGACCTCGAAGCCGGCCACGTCGCGCAGCCGGTCCGCGGCGGCGGCCGGCAGGAGCAGCCGGCGGCGCAGGCCCGCGGACGCAGGCAGGAGCAGCCAGCGCGGCAGGTCGGACAGCGCCTGCGGCACGGCGTGCGCATCGTCGCCCGCGCGCAGCAGCACGCGGCCGCGATCCATGCCGAGCGCACGGCGCCACGCGGGCGGCAGCCAGGCCGCCAGCGCACGTCCCCACCACGCGAGGAATGGCGTCAACGCGGCGATGTTCCCTCCTCCCAGCGCAGTGGCGTCCATGCCGAACCCGGCAAGCCGCTGCCGCCGATGCGCGCGACCGCGCGCAACACCGCCGCGCGGCCGCGGACGCTGGCGCGGCTCTCGATACTATACGTGCCGCTGCCGGGCGCGAGCGGCCCCGGGGGAAGCGCCGCCAGCCCCGCCGCCGCACGCACGGTCGGCGGCGCGAACGCCGGATCGGGCACGCCGCGCCCGCTGTAAACGGTCACAACCGGGGCCAGCCGCGCATACAGCGCCGGCGTCACGCCGAGCACCTGCTCGACTTCGGCGACACTTTCGAAGGGCAGGTTGGCCGGGCCGTAGTCGCGGCCCGCGGCCGCATACTCGGGGGCCTCCGCACCGCCGCCGGGCTGCGCCAGCGTGTCGGCGTCCCGCCAGTCGACGATGGCGCCGGCGATGCGCACCGCCTCCTGCGGTTCCGTGCCCAGCTGCCGCAGCAGCGCCGCGAGCAGGCCGGCGTCGGCCATGTCGAGGTCGACCTTGCCCTGTTCGTCGACGATGCGCAGCGCGACATCGGCATCGCCGAAGCGCCAGCGGTACTCGCGACCGTCGGGGATCCAGCGCCGTTGCGGATCCGCGTCGGACAGTCGCGCCATCGCGTATTCGACGCCGGCGCGCGCGGCCTCCCGGGTTTCGAGACCGCGCGCGAGCACCTGCCCCTGCAGCTGCTCGGTGCGCGCGGACAATGCGAACGCGCCGATCGTGGCCGCGAGCAGCGCGACCAGCCACAGCACGAGCAGCAGCGCCACGCCGCGGGGGCGCGGCGCTCGCGCGCGGGCCACGGGGCGGGCGCGGCTCACGGCGCGCCC
>JANINR010000106.1 GCA_024508915.1 Lysobacteraceae bacterium
CGCGGCGGTGTCGGCGGCGGGCGCGCCGCGCTGGCAGGCGCCGAGCGCGGAGGCGAACGTGAACGCCGCGGCGGCGAGGAGGACCAGTCGGCGATGCATCGGCGTTTCCCGCAGTGGAAAACGCCGATGCTAACGGATCACTCGCCCGGCGGGGTGGCGGTGGAGTAGCGCTGCGCCGTGGCGCCGGTCACCTGGCCGATGCGCGCGCTGGAATGCACGTACAGCACGACCTCGCGGTCGAACACCAGCGGGCCGTCGACCACGGCGTTCGGGCCGACGACGATGCGCGGCGGATCCTGCTTCCGCAGGTTCCAGTTGAAGCCGCCGCGGTTCGGCTTCTCGACGTGGATGCGACCCTTCACGTGCGAATCGGCGCCGACGGTGATGTCGCCGGACACGGTCTCGATGTCGCCGCCGATCTCGGTGCCGACCACGCCGATGGCGCCGTTGACGTTCGACACGCCGTCGCGCACCACGCTGCCGCGATCGAGGAAGACGCCGCCGTTCACGGTCTCGACGCTGCCCGCGATCTTCGCCTTGCGGCCGAAGCGCACGGCGCCGTTGACCGTCTCCACCTTGCGCGCCGACACGTCGTCGCCGCCCTGGATGCTGCCGTTGACCGTCGAGGCCTCGTCGACGCTCGCGCCGTCTTCCAGGCGGATGCTGCCGTTGACGGTTTCCAGGTCGCCGTAGCGCTGGCCGGCCGCGGCGGTGATGCTGCCGTTGACCTTGTCGATGTCCTGCTGCGCGAACGCGGGGCTCGCCACGCCGGCGCACAGGACCGTGGCCAGGGCCAGCGCGAGCACGGCGCGGCGGTTGTGGGTGCGGGTGCTGGAGCCGGTGCGGGTCATGGCGATGCGTCCGTGGACTGGGGATGTACGGCAATGGATGCGGCGGGGGCGGGAACGGTTTACACCGTGCCCGGTAGAATCGCCAGCGCCCGCCGCCGACCGGACCGTCCGCCTTGCCCAGCCCAGCCGCCCCCCGCCCGAAGCCCGTCGTCCTGATGATCCTGGACGGCTGGGGGCACCGCGACGACCCGGCCGACAACGCGCTGGCCCAGGCCGACCTGCCGAACTGGCGGGCGCTGCTGGCTGCCTGCCCGCACACCCTGATCCATACCGAGGGCCGCCACGTCGGCCTGCCGGACGGCCAGATGGGCAATTCCGAGGTCGGGCACATGAACCTCGGCGCCGGCCGGATCGTCTACCAGGACCTGACCCGCATCGACGCCGCGATCGAGGACGGCAGCTTCTTCGCCAACGAGGGCCTGCGCCGCGCCTGCCGCGCCGCGATCGACGGCGGCGGCACGCTGCACGTGATGGGGCTGCTGTCGCCCGGCGGCGTGCACAGCCACGAACGGCACATCCTGGCGATGCTCGACCTGGCCGCGCGCATGGGCGTGCCGCGCGTGGCGGTGCATGCGTTCCTCGACGGGCGCGACATGCCGCCGAAGTCGGCGCGGCCGAGCCTCGAAGCGCTGCAGGCGAAATGCGCGGCGCTCGGCGACGCTCCCGGCGTGCACATGCACGTCGCCAGCGTCGGCGGCCGCTACTACGCGATGGATCGCGACAAGCGCTGGGACCGCGTGCGGCTGGCGTGGGACGCGATCGTCGAGGCGCAGGCCGCGCATCGCGCCCCGGACGCGCTGGCCGCGCTCGATGCGGCGTACGCGCGCGGCGAGACCGACGAGTTCGTCGCGCCCACCGTCATCGCCGGTGCGAAGCCGATGGCCGACGGCGACGCCGTCGTCTTCATGAACTTCCGCGCCGACCGAGCGCGCCAGCTCGCGGCCGCGTTCGTCGATCCCGCGTTCGACGGCTTCCAGGCGCGCCGGCCGGCGCTGTCGTGCTTCATGTGCCTCACCGAATACGACGCGAGGCTGCCGGCGCCGGTCGCGTTCGGCCCCGACGACCTCGCCCGCACCTACGGCGAAGTGCTCGCCGCGCAAGGGTTGACCCAGCTGCGCATCGCCGAGACCGAGAAGTACGCGCACGTGACCTTCTTCTTCAGCGGCGGACGCGAGGAACCCTTCGCCGGCGAGGACAGGCTCCTGGTGCCGAGCCCGAAGGTCGCGACCTACGACCTGCAGCCGGAGATGAGCTGCCCGGAAGTGACGGCGAAGCTGGTCGACGCCATCCGCGCGCGCCGCTACGACGCGATCGTGTGCAACATCGCGAACCCCGACATGGTCGGCCACACCGGCGACCTGCAGGCCGCGATCCGCGCCGCAGAAGCGGTGGACCAGGCGCTCGGGGCGGTCGCTGCGGCCGTGCGCGACGCCGGCGGTGCGATGCTCGTCACCGCCGACCACGGCAACCTCGAGATGATGCGCGACCCGGCCACCGGCCAGCCGCATACCGCGCACACCGTCGGCCCCGTGCCGCTGCTGTACGTCGGCGGGCGCGCGCACGCGACGCTGCGCGCCGGCGGCGCGCTGCGCGACGTGGCGCCGACGCTGCTCGACCTGCTCGGGCTGCCGCAACCGGCCGAGATGACCGGGCGCACGCTCTTCGCGGACACCGCCGGCTGATGCACGAGGTCGCGGCCCGAACCGCCACCCTGGCCGCGCGGGCGCTCGCGTCCGCCCTCCCGGTCGCGCTCGCCGCGGCCCTGGCGCTGCCCGGCATCGCGCATGCGCAGGACACGGGCGACACCCAGCGCAAGCTCGACCAGGCCCAGCGCGAGCTGAAGGCCGTCGCCGCCGAGCGCCGCAGGATCGAAGGCCAGCGCGGCGCCGCCTCGCGCGAACTGCGCAGCCTCGACGAGAAGCTCGGCGATTCCAGCCGGGCGCTCCACGAGACCGAAACGAAGCTCGCGCGCCAGCGCGCGGAGCTCGCGGAGCTGCAGCGCCGGCGCGACGCGATGCAGGCGAGCCTGGCGGGCCAGCGCCGGGAGCTGGCCGCGCTGCTGCGCTCGGCCTACACCATCGGCAACGCCGCGCCGCTGAAGCTGCTGCTCGCGCAGGACACCGCCGCGGCCGCGGCGCGCATGCTCACCTGGCACCGTTACCTGCAGGCGGACCGCAGCGCGCGCATCGCGAAGCTCACCGCGGACCTCGAAGCGCTGCGGCAGGTCGAGGCGCGCATCGCCGCGGAGCAGGCCGCGCTCGACGCCACCCGCGGCCAGCAGCGCACGCAGGTGGCGAAGCTGCAGGACGACCGCAAGGAACATGCGCAGGCCGTGGCGAAGCTCGACGCGCGCTATCAGGACAAGCGCACGCGCGAGAAGGCGCTGGGCAGCGACGTGGCCGGGTTGAAGAAGCTGCTGCAGCAGTTGCGCGCGGCCGCAGCGCGCGCCGAAGCCGAGCGTCGTGCCGCCGCGGCGCGCGCCGCCCGCGAAGCGCGCGAGGCGAAGGCCG
>JANINR010000107.1 GCA_024508915.1 Lysobacteraceae bacterium
CGCGAGCCCCGCGGCGACCGCCGCTGCCGCGGCGGCGATCGCGACCCACGCGCACGCCCACATCGATGCACCGCAGGCGCACGATGCCGCGCCGGGCACATCGCAGGCGACGGACGGGATGGCGTCGCCCGGCGCGGATGCCGATGGCGACGCGCACGGCGCCGACGCCGGGGGCGAAGGCGGCGGTCGCCGCCGTCGCGGCCGTCGCGGTGGCCGTCGCCGCCGTCGCGGCAACGGCGAGAACGCGCAGGCCGCTTCGGGCGAGCACGACGAGGCGATGTCGGGCGACGTCGCGCTGGTCGACGGTTCGCAGCCGGAGTTCGACTTCGACGACGACGCGCCTGCCGCGCAGGTCGTGACCGCAGCGAGCGTGCCTGCGGCCGCCGCGCCGGTCGCGGCCGAACCGGTCGCGGCCGAGCCGGTGTCGCCCGTCGAGCCCGTCGAGTCCGACGTGGATGCCGGCGCCGCTGCGGCGTCGCTCGAGCCGCTGCCCGTGGACGCCGCGGCCATGCGGCCCGCGGGCATCGAGCCGATGGCCCCGCCCGCGAACGCCGGCCTGTTCGACGCGATGCCGGCGCCCGCCGCGCCGGAGCCGGTCGAGGATGCCGGTGCCGACGCAGTGGCGCCGGACAGCATCGCGCCGGCGATCGTTTCCGCCGTCGCCCCGGATCCGGCGCACGCCGCCGATGCCGCTGCCGATGCGGAAGCGCACCGCGACGCATCCTGACGTCGCCTAGAGCGGCTCGGCCAGTCCGTGCCGCCCCGCCATCCGCGCCAGCGCAATGCTGTCGCGGATGCCGAGCTTGCCGAACAACCGCGACTTGTGCGTGTTGACGGTCTTCGCGCTCAGGCTGAGCCTGCGCGCGATGTCTTCCTGGCGCATCCCGCGCAGCAGCAGCATCGCCACCTCCAGCTCGCGCGCCGACAGCGCGTCGAACGGCGTGCCGCCGCCCGCGACACCGGACAGCGCGAGCGCCTGCGCGATCGTCCCGGCGAGATAGCGTCGCCCCGACGCCACCGTGCGCACCGCACGCACCAGTTCGGCGGCATCGCAGTTCTTGCCGACGTAACCATCGGCACCGCCCTCGAGCAGGCGCCGCGGCATCGGTCCGTCCTCCAGCACCGACACGACCAGCACGCGCGTGCCCCAGCCGCCGCGCGCGATCCGCGCCGTCACCTCCAGCCCGCTGATGCCCGGCAGGTGCAGGTCGCACAAGGCCACGTCCGGGCGCAGCCGGCGCGCCATCGCCAGGCCCTCCTCGCCCGTCCCCGCCTCGCCGGCGACCTCGATGTCGCCCGCATCGGCCAGCAACAGGCGCAGCCCGGTGCGCACCAGCGCGTGATCGTCGATGAGCAGCACGCGGATGGCCATGCGCCCGAGCCTAGGCCGACCGACGGACGCGCGGCAACGCGAGACCGTGCGTCAACGCGCAGCCGACCACGGGTCGGCCCTACAATGCCCGCAGGGAGAGGTGGCCGAGCGGTTTAAGGCAGCGGTCTTGAAAACCGCCGTCGTGGCGACACGACCGTGGGTTCGAATCCCACCCTCTCCGCCAACTATTTCGGGCGCTTGTCCCGGCCTTCGCAACAGTTGACGCGCGCGGCTTCCAGCAACGGTGGCAGGCGCTCGGCGAGGAAGTCGATGAAGACGCGCACCGCCGGCAGCAGCCCGCGGCGCGACGGGAACACGGCGTGGCAGATGCCTTCGGGCAGGCGCCAGTCGGGCAGCACGACTTCCAGTTCACCCTGGTGCACGAGTTCGGCGCACAGGTTCTCCGGCAGCAACGTGATCCCGACGCCGCGGCGCGCGAGCGAACGCAGCAGCGGGAAATCGAAGCCCGAAACGCGCGGCCGCAACGCCACCGATTCCACCGCGCCGCCCGGGCCGTGCAAGGTCCACTGCTGCGCGTGGTCCTCTTCGCTCATGCTGAGCGTCACGTGCTCCGCCAGGTCCGCGGGCACCTGCGGGCGGCCCATGCCGTCGAGGTATTTCGGGCTGGCGACGAGCAGGCTCTGGATCGGCCCGAAGGTGCGCATCACCAGGCTGCCGTCGTCCTCGATCTTCGTGCGCACGCGCAGGGCGACGTCCACGCCTTCGTTGATCAGGTCGAAGCGGCGGTTGCTCACCAGCAGCTGCACGCGCACCTCGGGATACAGCGCGAGGAAATCCGGGAGCAGCGCGGGGATCTCCTGCTGCGCCAGGCTCACCGGCACGCTGACCCGCACCACGCCGCGCGGCTGCGCGCTGAGGCGGTCCACCACCTCGCGCGCGGCCTGCGCCTCCGCGAGCATGGTCTGCGCATGCCGGTACACGCCCTGGCCCACGTCGGTCACGGCGAAGCGGCGCGTCGAGCGCTGCAGCAGGCGGACGCCGAGATCGGTTTCCAGCTGGCTGATGCGGCGGCTCAGGCGCGACTTGGGGATGCCCAGTGCGCGCTCGGCGGCGGCGAATCCGCCGTGGTCCACCACCATGGCGAAGTAATAGAGATCGTTGAGGTCCTGCATCGCCGCCCCCGGCTAAAGGTTCCAAATATGGAACGCATAGTGATATCGCACCATATTTATCCCGGAATCGCAACGATCGACCATGAGCCTGTCGCGGCGCCACGCCGCATTCCCGAACAGGACCAGGCCATGAAGCTCCTCCACATCGACTCCAGCATCCTCGGCGAGCACTCCGCCAGCCGCACCCTCGGCGCGGCCGTGGTGGCCGCCCGCAAGGCCGCCGACCCGACCCTCGAGGTCACCTACCGCGACCTCGCCGCGTCCCCGCTGCCGCACCTGAGCGCCGGCTCCCTGGCCAGCGCCGACCCGGCCGAGGCGGCCGCCGCCGCGCAGGTCATGCAGGAATTCCTGGAGGCCGACGTCGTCGTCATCGGCGCGCCCATGTACAACTTCGCGATTCCCTCGACGCTGAAGGCCTGGATCGACCGCCTCGCGGTGGCCGGCAAGACCTTCCGCTACAACGCGCAGGGCATGGCCGAAGGCCTCGCGGGCGGCAAGCAGGTCGTGGTCGCCAGCAGCCGTGGCGGCTTCCACCAGTCCAGCGGCATGGATTTCCAGGAGCCGTACCTGCGCCACATGTTCGGCTTCATGGGGATCGACGACGTCGCGTTCGTGCGCGCCGAGGGCCTTGCGGTGTCGCCCGAGCAGCGTGCGGCTTCCTTGCGCGACGCGCTCGCCTCGATCGAATCCGCGGCGGAGCCTCTCGCCGCAGCCGCCTGACCGAAGAGCCTCCTCCGGAAGGGGGCGCCGCGGAGTGCGCATGGACTTCGGGATCGGGTCGCCGCGGAGTGCGCAGGCCCTTCCGGGGGCCGGCACAAGTACATCCCTG
>JANINR010000108.1 GCA_024508915.1 Lysobacteraceae bacterium
CGCCTGGGACGGCGCGACCTGCGGCGCGGCGGCCGCGGCGCGCGCGCGCTCGTGCTCGGTGAGCGCGCGCAGCACCTGGTGCGGTCCGACGTCGCCGAGCGCGACCAGCACCTGCAGGTCGTCGACGGTCTCTGCATTGAACCGGCGCAGCACCGGCGACAGGTCGGCGTGCTGCAGCCCGACGCGCTTCAGTTCGCGCTCCAGGAGTTCGCGACCGGCCTGCAGGTTGCGCGCGCGATCGAGGCGGTGGAACCAGCTGCGCACCTTCTCGCGCGAGCGCGCACTCGCCAGGAAGCCGTTCGCCGCGACCAGCCAGTCGCGCCGCGGTTCGCCGGTCTTCGCGGTGAGGATCTCGACGCGGTCGCCGCTCTGCAGCTTGTGGTCGAGCGGCACGATGCGGCCGTCGACCTTGGCGCCGCGGCAACGGTGACCGACTTCGGTGTGCACGTGGTAGGCGAAGTCCAGCGGCGTCGCCCCGACGGGCAGGTCCACCACCTCGCCCTTCGGGGTGAGCGCGTAGATGCGGTCCTCGACGAGTTCGCTGTCCAGTTCGCCGAACAGGCCGCCGCGACCGGCATCGACGTGCGTGTCGAGCAGCCGCCGCATCCACTCGATCTTGCGGTCGAGGGCGGCGTCGCCGGCCGCGGAGCGGCCGCCCGCGCCGCCCCCCTCCTTGTAGCGCCAGTGCGCGGCGACACCCAGCTCCGCCTGCGCGTGCATCTCGCCGGTGCGGATCTGCACCTCGAGCGTCTTGCCTTCGGGCCCGACCACCGCGGTGTGCAGCGAGCGGTAGTCGTTGCGCTTGGGCCGCGCGATGTAGTCGTCGAACTCGCCGGGCACCGGCGCCCACAAGGCGTGCACCACGCCGAGCGCGGCGTAGCACGCGGCGAGATCGTCGACCATGACCCGGACCGCGCGCAGGTCGTACAGCGCATCGATGGGCGCATCCTTGCGCTGCATCTTCCGCCAGATGCTGTAGATGTGCTTCGGCCGCCCGGAAATCTCGGCGCGCAGGCCGTGCGCGGCCAGGGCGTCGCCCAGCCGGCGCTTCACTTCCTCGATGTAGCGCTCGCGATCGGCGCGCTTTTCGTCGAGCATGCGCGCGATGCGCTTGTAGGCATCGGGCTCCAGGTAGCGGAAGGCGAGGTCCTCGAGCTCCCACTTCAACTGCCAGATGCCGAGGCGGTTGGCCAGCGGCGCGTGGATGTCGCGCGCGAGCCGGGCCAGCGCCAGGCGCTCGGCTTCCGGCAGGGCGCCCGCGCCGCGCAGGCGCGCGACCTGGCGCGCGAGCAGGATCGGAACGACGCGCAGGTCGCGCACGATCGCCAGCAGCAGGCGGCGCAGCCCCTCGCTGCCCGAATCGTGCTCGCGGCGCTCGGCATGCAGCTGCCAGACCTGGCCCGCGGCGCGCTGGCCTTCGACGAGGGCCGCCACCTGCGGATGGTGGCGCGCGATGTCGTCGTGCAGGCGCGCCTCGAGCGCGGGCGCGACGTGCAGGATCGCGGCGGCGAGCACGTCGCCGTCGGAATCGAGCGCGGCGAGCAGGTCGAGCGTGTCGCGCAGCACCGGCAGCGGATCGCGCAGTTCGGTGGCACCCGCCTCGATGCCGTCGCGCAGGCGCTTTCGCAGCGGCGCCGCCAACGCGGCCGCGCCCGGGGCGTCGAGCAGCGCCGGGACGAGGGTGCGGGGATTGGCGTGCTCGGGGGAGGGCACGGCGGCGGCGGGTGGGGACCTGCCGCGACATTAGCATTTCAGCCCAGCGAGGCGAGCCTGGCGGCGAGCTTCTTGGGCGAAACGCCGCCGCGGGTGCCGAGCTCCTGGGCGAACAGCGACACCCGCAGTTCCTCCAGTTCCCAGCGCAAGGCCTGCCAGCCCGGTTCGCCGGCCCTGCCCGCGTGCACGGCGGCGGCCAGCGCATCGGCGAAGGGCTTCAGTTCGAGCATGCGCGCCTGGTCGCGCACGGGGTCGCGCAGGGCGCGCTCGGCACGCAGCGCGAGCGCGCGCAGGTAGCGCGGATACTCGGCCAGCGCCGTCGCCGGGACGTCGCGCAGGAAACCGGGCGGGACCAGGGCCGCCAGCTGTGCCTGCATGTCGTCGAGGTTGCCGCGTGCCCAGCCCACCAGCGTCGAGTCGAGCTTCGCGCGCGCCTCGGCGACGAGGGCGAGGATCGTTTCCGCCTGGCGCAGCCGCTCCATCGCCCCGGGGAACAGCCCCTTGCCGATCGCGTCGCGACGCGCGGCGAAGGCCTGCGGATCGCGGATGTCACCCAGTCCGCCCTCCGCGGCCAGCGCCGCGAAGGCGCCGTCGGCGAGGTCGGCGCGCAGGCTGTCCGCCGCGAGCCCGCGCGGTGCCGCCGATTCGATCGCCGCATACAGCAGCGCGGTCTTCGGTTGCACGGGAAGCTGCCGGTGCGCCTGCTTCAGCTTGTCCGCGAGGGCGATCGCGAGCAACCGCCGCACGCCGCCGGGATGCAGGCGCGCGGCCACGCCGCGGTCGGCGTGCACGGCGAGCGAGGCGCTGTCGCCGTCGTCCTGCAGCGCGGGCCAGGCCGGGACGCCGCCGGCGCCTGGCACCTGTTCCGGGATCGGCGTCTCCGGGAAGGCCACGAGGCCGCGACGCGCCATGCCCTGCGCCGCATGGCGGGCGAAGGCGGCGGCGGCGCGCTCGCCGAACCGCGCGCGCAGGTCCGCCAGGTCGCGCGACTCGGCGAGCACGCCTCGGCCGTCGGCGTCGAGAAGCCGCAGGTTCGCGTGCAGGTGCGGATCGATCGCGCCGCCATCGAAATCGGTCGCGGCGACCGCCGCGCCGGTGGCCTTGTGCAGGAAGCGCGCGAGCTCCCCTTCGAGGCTGTCGGCGGAAGGCTGCGGCCAGGCTTCCGCGAAGGCGCGCGCGAAGTCGGGCGCCGGCACGAAGTTGCGGCGCTGCGCCTTCGGCAGCGAGCGGATCAGCGCGGCGGCCTTGTCGGCGACGAATCCCGGCGCCAGCCACGAGAGTCGCGCCCCATCGAGCGCGTTCAGGAGGTGCAGCGGGACGACGACGGTCATGCCGTCGTCCATCGCGCCCGGCTCGAAGCGGTAACGCACGCCCAGGCGCGCGTCGCCGAGCGGCAGGTAGGGGGGATACAGCGCCACGTCGCTCTCGTCGCCGGCCAGCAGGTCGTCGCGCGACCATTCCAGGCCGCGCTTCTTCTCCGGCGGCAGGCCGCGGTACCAGGCGTCGAGCGCCTGCACGTTGTGCACGTCGGCGGGCAGGCGGTCGAGGTACCAGCGCGCCTGCCAGTCCTCGTCGACGACCAGGCCGGCGCGGCGCTGCTTGGCTTCTTCCTCGCGCGCCTTCGCCAGGGCCGCCAGGTTGCGCTTGAGGAACGGGCTGCGCGTGTCGATCTCGCCGGTGAGCAGCGCATCGCGCACGAAGATCGCGCGCGACTCCTCCGGGAACAGCGCGCCGTAATGGATCGGCCGCGAGGCCGCGAGCACGAGCCCGAACAGGCTGACCTGCTCGCTTCCGACCACCCTGCCCTGCTTCCGCGACCAGTGCGGATCGAAGCGACGCCGCGCGAGCAGGTGCGGGAGTTCGGCGGCCACCCAGTCCGGTTCGATCGACGCGTTGGTCAGCGCCCACACCTTCTCGGTGTCCAGCAACGTGGCCGAGAGCACCCAGGGCGGCGGTTTCCTTGCGAGCACCGAGCCGGGGAACAGCTGGAAGCGACGGCCGCGCGGCCCCTGGTATTGCGGCGGTGCCTTGCGCTCGCGCTCGCGGCCGTCCTGCAGGCGATTGCCGACCTGCGTCGGCAGGCCGGCGAGCAAGGCGCGATGCAGGGCCACGTAGCGGCGCCGCGCCGCGCCCTCATCCACCGCGGCGCCGTCGCCCTGCCCGCTCGCCGTTCCCCGATCCGGATCGCGATCGCGCTCCTCGAGGCTCCATCCCAGTTCCGCGCATGCCAGCTTCAGCTGCCGATGCAGCTCGCGCCATTCGCGCAAGCGGAGGAAGCCGAGGAAGTGCTTCTCCGCCCAGCGACGGAGTTGCGACTGGGTCAGGTCGTCGTGCGCGTCCGCATAGGCGCGCCAGAGGTTGACGATGCCGACGAACTCGGAGCGCGGGTCGGCGAACTGCGCATGCGCGGCGTCCGCGGCGGCGCGCTGGTCGGCCGGGCGCTCGCGCGGATCCTGCACGCCGAGGAAGCTGGCGATCGCGAGCATGTCGCCGAGGCAGCCGTGGGCGTGCGCCGCGACCAGCATGCGCGACAACTTCACGTCGATCGGCATGCGCGCCATCAGGCGACCGGTCGCAGTCAAGCGCCGGCGCTCGTCGACGGCGCCGAGTTCGAGCAGCGCCTGCCAGCCGTCGGCGATCGCGCGCGGCTCCGGCGCCTCCAGGAACGGGAAATCCTCGATCGCGCCGAGGCCCAGCGACAGCATGCGCAGGATCACCCCCGCCAGCGCGGCGCGGCGGATCTCGGGATCGGTGTACTGCGGGCGCGACTCGAAGTCGGCCTCGGAGTACAGGCGGATGCAGGTGCCGGGCGCGATGCGGCCGCAACGGCCCTTGCGCTGGTCGGCGCTGGCCTGGCTGACGGGCTCGACGTGCAGGCGGTCGAGCTTCTGCCGCGGGCTGTAGCGCTTGACCCGCGCGACGCCGGGATCCACCACGTAATGGATGCGCGGCACGGTCAGCGAGGTCTCGGCGACATTGGTCGCCAGCACGATGCGGCGCTGCGGGCCGGGATGGAACACGCGGTCCTGGTCGCGCGCCGACAGCCGCGCGTACAGCGGCAACACCTCGGCATGGCGATAGCCGCGCTTCTCGAGCGCCTGGTGCGCGTCGCGGATCTCGCGTTCGCCCGGCAGGAACACGAGCGCATCGCCGCCGCCCCGGCGCTCGGACAGGATCTCGTCGCAGGCGGCCACGATCCCGTCCAGCAGGCTGCGCTGGCCTTCTTCACCGCCCTCGCCCTCCAGCGGCCGGTAGCGCACCTCCACCGGGAAGCCGCGGCCCTCGACCGCGACGACCGGCGCGTCGCCGAAATGCGCGGAGAACCGCGCGGTGTCGATGGTCGCGGACGTCACGATCACCTTGAGGTCGGGGCGGCGGGGCAGCAGCCGCTTCAGGTAGCCCAGCAGGAAGTCGATGTTGAGGCTGCGCTCGTGCGCTTCGTCGACGATGATCGTGTCGTAGCGCGAGAGCAGCCGGTCCGACTGGATCTCGGCCAGCAGGATGCCGTCGGTCATGAACTTCACCACGGTCGATGCGCCGACCTGCTCGCTGAAGCGCACCTGGAAGCCCACCGCATCGCCGAGCGGCGATTCCAGCTCCTCGGCCACGCGCCTCGCCACCGCCCGCGCGGCGAGGCGCCGCGGCTGCGTGCAGCCGACCAGGCCGTCGACCCCGCGGCCGGCGGCCAGGCACAGCTTCGGCAACTGCGTGGTCTTGCCCGAGCCGGTCTCGCCGGCCACCACCACGACCTGGTGCGCGCGGATCAACGCCACGATCCGGTCCGCTTCCGCGGCGATCGGCAGCCCGGCATCCACCGGATGGCGCGCGAGCGCCGCCACCCGCGCCTCGCGCGCGGCGCGGACGGCAGGGTCGGCGATAGGCCGGGTCGATGGGCGCCTTCGCAATGGCGTATTTCCATGCCGCATGGGAGGGGGCTATTGTGAAGCCTCCTCCGCACGGAAGTCCGAACCATGGCCAAGTCGAAATCCGGGTCCGGGGCAGGCGCCCCGTCGAAGGCGGCGATGCAGGCGGGCGGCGCGCCCGCGATCGACATCGGGCTGAGCGCGGCCCAGCGCGCGAAGATCGCCGACGGGCTGTCGCATTTCCTCGCCGACGCCTACACGCTGTACCTGAGGACGCACAGCTTCCACTGGAACGTCACCGGGCCGATGTTCAACACGCTGCACCTGATGTTCGAGACCCAGTACACCGAGCAGTGGACGGCGCTGGACCTCGTGGCGGAGCGGATCCGCGCGCTGGGCTACTACGCGCCGGGTTCGTACGCCGAATTCGCGCGGATGTCCTCGCTGAAGGACGAACCCGCCCCGACCGACAGCGCCGACTGGCGCGAGATGGTGCGCCAGCTCACGGTCGGCAACGAGGCGGTGTGCCGCACCGCGCGCAAGGTGCTGAAGACGGCCGACGGCGCGGGCGACGACCCCACCGTGGACCTGATGACGCAGCGCCTGCAGGTGCACGAGAAGACCGCCTGGATGCTGCGCTCGCTGCTCCAGTAGCGCCTACTTGATGCGGACGCGGTACCTGAGCGTGAACTGGGCGCCGTTCCCGTTGAACGCGCCCTTCGGGTTGACGCGGATGCCGGTGATCGCCGCGTCGTAGCCATCGATGTCCGGGACCGGCACGTAGTTCCAGCTGGCGCCGTGGTCGTTCGAGAACTGCAGGTCGTCGGTGAGGCTGCCGAGCGAGACGAACCCGTAGGTCAGGCCGCTCGGCGGGATGCCGTTGGCGAACGACACGGGACCGCTGCCCGCGCCGCCGAGGTCGGCGACGCGCAGCACGACCTGCGGCGGAAGCGGATCGCGCATGAACAGCGTGTTCGCGTCGACCGCGGTCGTCGCCGGGTTGGTGATGATCACCTGGTACTCGACCACGGCGCCCGGGATCGCCTTCGGGTTGGTGGTGCCGTCGACCGGATCCGATTGGACCGAGCTGAGCTTGACCACGGTCACCGGGACCGTCCTGCTGTTGTCCCAGGTGCAGGTCACGCCGCTGTCGGCCGGCATGACGATCGTGCGGGAGAGGCCCGTTCCACTCACCACGACCGTCGCCGAATCGGTCGTCCGGCTGCAGGCCAGGGTGATGGTGTACGAAGCGGCGTTTCCGACCGAGAAGGCTTCGCCCAGGGTGATGGTGGCGCCGGCGCCGCTCGTCGCCGTCGCCGGGGTGGTCGTGGACGGCGCGGTCGAACCGCCGGCCGTCGTGGTCGTCCCGCCCGCGATGGACAGCGCGACGGTGTCCCCGGCCGGCGACCCGGCTCCCCAGGTGTTGCCGAGGCTGATGGCGCCCTCGACGTTGAAGCTCCCGTTCCTGGCGTGGCTGATCGTGTTCTCGGTGCCTTCGTAGCCGCGGACGCTGGTGGTCCAGGAACCCAGCCGCGCGTTCGCCGGCAGGACGTAGGTGTATTCGTACGTGCGGGTGCCGTTGGCGGTGTCCTCGGCGACCAGGTTCATCGGCAGCCCGTTCACCTTCACGGTGCCGGCGGGGTCGGTGATCGTCGCGCTGGCGTGGTTGACGTCGTCGCTGCCGAAGGGATCGCTGATCACGGCGCGCACGTACACCGTATTGCCGCCGAAATAGCGCGGGTCCTGGGTGGTCGCGTTCCACGCGGCGGCGTAGGTCTCCACGCTGTCGACGTTGATGACCGTCGCCGTGGGCACGCTGACGGTGCTGCGGTTGCTGCCGTCGAACTGCTCGATCGCGATGTCGCGGACGCCGTTGCCCGAGGAGCCGTTGGTGACCCGCAGCACCAGCGTGTCGGTGGCCGCCAGGCTGCCGCCGGCGCCGCCGGCCACGGTGAAGGTGAAGGTCCGCAGCGTCGGCGTGGTCGAGTTGAACACGGGCGTGGTGCCGTTCGCCGTGCCGACCTGCGTCGTGCCGTTCTTGAACAGCTGCGCCGTCACCGTGCGGTTCGCTGTGCTGCCGCCCGTCGCGCTGGTGACCAGCGCCACCGTCACCGTGCCGCCCGGTGTCAGCACCAGCGGCTTCTTCAGCCCGGACAGGGTGAAGTCGCGCGAACTGTTCTCGGGCACCGTGAACGAGGCGGAGGCGGCCTGCTTCGTCCGGCTCATCGTCTGGTTGGCGTAGACGTAGAGCACCTTGTCGCCGGTGGACGCCACCTGCGATTGCAACACCGTCACCAGCGGCGCCACGGGGCTGGCGCCCGGCCCGTTCGGATTGTCCACCGTCGCGGTGTTGTTGATGGTCGCGCCCGGCGTCGACGTCGCCACCGCGACGTCGAACACCACGGTGCAACTGCCGTTCGCCGGCACGGTGATGCCGGTCACCGAGACCAGGCTGGCGGTCGTGCCGGCGGTGCTGCCGGCACATGTCGAGGACGCATCGATCGTCCCCCCGAACGTCACGTTGGCGGGGATCGTGTCGGTGACCGAGACGCCGCCCGCCGCGACGCCCGCGGTCTCCGCCAGGGTGATCGTGTAGCGCAGCGTGTCGCCGAGGGCCGCGTCGCCGCCATTGAGGTCGGCGACGTCCTTCCTGGTCCCGGGGCCCGACAGGTCGGGACGCAGGACGGTGGCGGTGTCGGTGTTGCCGGCCTGGGCCGCACCGCCGTTCACGTTCGGATTCGCGACGAAGGCCTGGTTCGCGACGCTGGCCCCCGCCGCGCCGGTGACCGCCACGACCAGGCTGATCGAGGGCAGGCTGGCGCCCGCATTGACGGTGGCGTTGGTGGTGCAGGCCACCGCCTGCCCGGCGGCGCTGCAACTCCAGCCGCTCCCCGTCCCCGAAACGAAGGACAGCCCCGCCGGCAGCGTGTCCGTGACAGTGGTGGTGCCCGCGACGGGATTGAGGCTGTTGTTGGTGACGACGAGGCCGTAGGTCGCATTGCTGCCCACCGCGAAATTCCCGGCGTGCGACTTCGCGATGGACAGTACCGGCAGGCCGACGAGGAAAGAGGTGTTGCGCGTCTGGCTGACGGTGGCCTCGCTGCCTTCGTACGCCGTGACGCTCGCGGTCCAGTTGCCAACCGCGGCGGTGCCGGGAAGCGTGTACTGCTTCTCGAAGGTCGCGGTGGTGGCGGACGCATCGAGATCGCTGCCCATCGCCACCGGCCCCAGGCGGACGATGCCGTTGGGATCGGTGATGGTGACCTGCGCCGACCCGACATCGCTCCCGCCGAACGCGTCGCTGGCGACCGCGCGCACGTAGACCACGTCGTTCTGCAGGTACGACGATTTCTGCGTCGTGCCGGCGTAGGCCGTGGTGTACAGGCCGACGCTGTCGACGCTGATCGACCCGGTGACGCTCATCGACACCATGCTGCCGGTGCCGCCGTCGTACTGCTCGACCAGCAGCGGCCGCTGGTTGGTCGTGGTGACGTTGGTGATTCGCAGGATCAGGACGTGGCCCGCGGGCACGACCACGTCCGCACCGCCGATGGCGATGTTCGCCGTGGCGAGCGTCCACGTCGGGAAATTGAACCCCGCATTCGGCGAGACGCTGCCGATGCGCGTCGCCACGCTGACGGTGTTGTCGTACAGCGCGGCGGTGAAGTTCTTCGTGCCGTTCCGGCACGCGCCGCCGGCGGTCTGGTTGCCGCATTCGACCATCAGGTTGACGCTGATCGTCGAGTTCGCGGCGATGGTCAGCGGCTTCTGCAAGGCGACGCTGGTCCAGTCGTGCGTGCCGTTGTCGTTGGCGATGCTCACCGCCCCCGCGCCCGCGCCCGACTGTGGCGTGCGCGTCAGCGTGCTGTTGTCGTAGACGTAGAGCTTCTTGTTGCCGACGGCCGGCACCTGCGACTGGTTCACGGTCACCGAGGCGGCCGGCGTCGTGCCGCCCGTGGCGTACGGGTCGGCGAGCGAAACGGTCGCGGTGTTGTCGATCTGCGTGCCGTTGGCGGTGCCCGCCTTGATCGTGGTGTCGTACACGATCGTGCAGCTGGCATTGGCGGCCAGGGCGATGCCGGTGACCGAGACGACGGCGGTCGTGGTCCCGCTGCTGTTCCCGACGCAGGTCGAGGACGCATCGAGCCCGCCGGCGAAGTCCAGGTCCGCCGGGATCGTGTCGCTGGCCGAGATGGCCGTCGCGGCGACGCCCGCGCTTTCGGTCAGGGTGATGGTGTAGCGCAGCGTGTCGCCCGGGCTGGCGTCGCCGCCGTCCTGGTCGGCGACCACCTTGGCCGAGGTGGACAGGTTGGGGTGCGCGATGGCCGTGGCATCGAGGTCGGTGTTGTTGGCCGACACGTTGTCGAAGGTGGCGTTGGACACCGTCGCCGTGTTGTTCACCGAGGCCGGGGCGCCCGCGTCGACCGTCACGCCGAGGGTGATCGCCGGCAGGTTGGCGCCGCTGGCGACGCTCGAGGCCGTGGTGCAGGTGACGGTGGGCGCGCTGAAGCCGCAGCTCCAGCCGCTGCCCGACGCAGAGGCGTAGGTCAGTCCGGCGGGCAGCGTGTCCGTGACCGTGGTGGTGCCGGTCGCCGGCTGCGGTCCGTTGTTGTGGACGGTGAGCGTGTAGCTGCGGCTTCCGCCCGGAATCCAGCTGCCGGAGTGGCTGCTGTCGATCGACAGGTCCGCGACGGGCTCGTTGGTGACGCTGACCACCTGCGCCGTCAGGTACACGTCGTCCGCGCCCGTGCTGAACAGGGTCGTCGCCGAGGTCTGGCCGGGCGAGAGGTATGCGCCCACGTCGAAGGTGTCGATGTCGACGCCCCAGCTCGTCGTGCTCGGCAACGTGTTGATCGTCGCGTTGTACTGGTTGTTCGCCGGGTTGTAGGCGTCCGTCAGCAGGGTGCCGTTGAAGCGCAGCGCTTCGTTCAATCCGTTCTGGGCGGTGTTGATGTCGTCGTCGCCGCCCCAGGTGATCGTCGTCATCTTGCCGTCGATGCCGCCGGACGGGATCTTGAAGTTGCCCGGGTTGAGCGACAGGCTGGTGCCGTAGAAGTGCTCCAGGCCGTCGAAGATGTTGATGACGCGCAGCGGCTCGGTCGACTTCTCGTACACCACCACCAGGCCCCAGCCGGCGATGACGCCCTGGTAGGTGCAGTACAGCGCGCCGCCGGGCGTGTCCGTCACCTGCGCGGCGAGGCCGCCGAAGGTGTAGGTGCCGTTGCCGCCGACGTAGGACGTGACGTCGACGACGCCGCCGTAGTAGTGGTAGTCCTCGCCGAGGAAGGTGAGCGTATCGGTGTACTGCGCGTCCGCGGAGAGCGCATAGCCGTTGAAGGTGATGTCGTAGTCGGGAGTGTCGCCGTCGCCGACGAAGTACAGGTACGCGGCGCGGATCGTGGCGCCGGCGGGCACGCCGCTGATGGCGGCCGAGCTCGTCGCCTGCACGGCGCAGGGATCGATCGCGTTGGGCTGCGTGCGCAGGCTGCCGCCGGTGACGACGTAGTTGATGTTGCCGGCGAGGCTCTTGGTGTTCGAGATCGCCGGCGCGGCCACGGCCGTCGCCACGAACACGGCCAGCAGCACGAATCCCGCCAGCAACGAAGCCAGCCGGCGGCGCAGCCTTCCCGGGCCGCTGGTGTCGCAGGTACGCAAGTGCCGATCCCCTGTTTCGCGGAGCATCCACGGGGCATCCGGGGCCCCGCGTGATCCGACCCCTCAGGAAATAGCGCGATCCAGCCGGCGGCGCAACCCCTTGCGCCGCCCGGAGCTATTCGATCCGCATCCGCAGCTTGATCGTGAACTGCGCGTTCCCGGCGTTGAAGATGCCCTTCGGATTCACGCGCACGTGGGTCACGGCGGGGTCCGTCCCGTTCGCACCGGCGCTCGGCGTGTAGGTCCAGGTGACCCCGCCGTCGCTGGAGAACAGGAGGTCGTCGGTCGCGTTGGACAGCGACGTGAAGGTGTAGGTCAGTCCGCTCGACGGCGAGCCGTTGAGGAACTGCACCGGCCCGGTGCCGGTGCCTGCGATGTCCGCGACGCGCAGGTCCATGTGCGCCGGGATCTGGTCGGTGATCACCACCGTGTTGTTGTCGACAGGCGTCGCCGCGGGATTGGTCACGATGATCTGGTATTCGACGATCGCGCCGGGGATCGCCTTCGGCAGCGTGGTGCCGTTGATCGGGTCCGATACCGTCGTCGCCACCTTCACCACGGTCAGCGGGACCGTCACGCTGTTGGTGTAGGTGCAGGTCACGGAACCGGCGGGCATGGTGATCGTCCGGCTCAGGCCGGTGCCGCTCGGCGTCACCGTCGTCCCGTCGCTGTCCTTGGTGCAGGCGAGCGTGGTCGTGTACGTGCCCGCCGCGCCGCTCGTGTAGGCCTCGGCCAGGGTGATCGTCGCGCCGGTGGCCGCGTTGGAGGTCGCCGGCGTCAGCGTCGAGGGCGCGGTCGAACTGCCCGCCACCGCACCCGTGCCGCCGCTGATGGTGAGCGTCACTGCATTGCCGGCCGTCGACCCGGCGCCCCAGGTCTTGCGCAGGGTGACGCGACCGCCGACTTCGAAGGTGCCGTTGCCGGTGTGCGTGATCGTGCCTTCCGAACCCTCGTTCGCGGTGACGCTCGCCGTCCACGTCCCGGTCGGCGGCGCCGCGGGCACCGTGTAGGCGTACTCGTAGACGCGGATCGCGCCCGCAGTGCTCTTCGTGTGCGTGCCGTTGACGAGCGTGGCGGAGCCGACGGTCGTGCCGCCCGGGTTCTTGATCGCGATGCTGCCGCCGCTGATGTCGGCGAACCCGAACGGGTCGCTGACGGTCGCGCGCACGTACAGCGTGTCGCCCTGCCCGTACGACGCCACCTGCGTCGTGGCCGGGTACGCGGCCGAATAGACGCCGACGCTGTCGACGTGGACCACCGTCGGCGTGCTGATCGTGACCGTGCTGCCGCTGCCCGCGTTGAACTGCTGGAACAGGATCGACCGGTCGTTGCCGCCGGTGTCCGAGTCGTTGTAGATGCGCAGCACCAGCTGGTCGCCGACGGCGAGGTTGCCGGCGGTGCCGAAGCTCGGCGCGGTGATCGTGAACGACTGCTTCGCCAGCGTCGTCGAGCTGAAGGTGACCGTGCCGCTCTGGCCGCCGATCTGGGTGTCGGTGACGCCGACGCGCTTGAACAGCTTGACGTAGACGTTGCGGGTGGTCGTCGTGGTGCTGCCGTTGCGCGCCAGCCACAGGTCGATGTTGATCGTGCTGCCGGCGGCGATGTTCAGGTTGCCGGCCACGCCCGCCAGCAGGAAGTCGTGGTAGACGTTGACGCCGGAACTCGTCGTGTTGGACGCGGCCGTCGACTGCGGCGTGCGCGTCATCGTGTCGTTGGCGTACACGTACAGGATCTTGTTGCCGGACGCGGCGACCTGCGACTGCGCCACCGTGATCGAGGCGGTCTTGACCGCGCCGTTGCCCGCCGGGTTGGTGATCGTGGCGGTGTTGTCGATGACGAGGCCGGCGCCGGCGCTGCCGGAGACCTGCACGTCGAACACGAGCGTGCACGAAGCGCCCGCGCCGAGGTTGAGCCCCGTCACCGTCAGGGTCCCGCTCGCCACCACCGGCGTGCCACCGCAGGTGCTGAGCCCCGTGTTGAGCCCGGTCAGGCCGGTCAGGCCGGTCGGGAGCGGATCGCTCACCGTCGCGTTGGTGGCCGCGAAGCCCGCCGACTCCTTCACCGTGATCGTGTAGCGCAGGGTGTCGCCCGGGACGGCGTCGCCGCCGTTGAGGTCGCTGACCGTCTTGGTCGAGGTCGACAGGTCCGGATGCCCGATGACGGCGGTATCCGTGTTGCCCGGCTTCTGGAAGCCTGCGCCGATGCTGGAGTTGCCCACCGACGCCTGGTTGGCGACGGACGTGCCCATGTTGCCGGCGACCGCGACGGTCAGCGTGATCGGCGCCATGTTGCTGCTCGCGGCGATCGCGGCCGTCGTCGTGCACGTCACGACCTGGCCCGCTGCGCTGCAGGTCCAGCCGGTGCCCGTACCGGAGACGAAGGTGAGTCCCGTGGCCAGCGTGTCCTTGACCGTGGTGGTCGTCCCTGCGGCGATCGCGCCCCCGCTGTTGTTCACGGTCAGGGTGTAGGCGTTGTTGGTGCCCGCGGTGAAGTCGCCGGCGTGCGACTTCAGCACCGTCAGCGCCTTCGGCGCGACATCGAACGAAGCCGGGCGCGTGTGCGAGACCGTGCCCTCGGCGCCCTCGTCGCCGCTGACGCTGACGCTGTAGCTCCCGTAGTTGGGGCTGGCCGGGATGGTGTAGGCGTACTCGAAGATGCGGTTCGGGGTCCCGCTGTTGTAGGCCGGGCTGGTCCTGGCCGTCATCGCGGCGTTGTTGACCACGATGGCGTTGTTGCCGTCGCGCAGGGTCAGCCTGGCGCCGGACACGTCGTAGCCGCCGAACGGATCGCTGATGTCGGCGCGGATGTACACGACGTCACCGGGCTCCCAGGCCGCCCCCGGGGCCTTGGTCGCGGTCGAGGGATAAATCGCGGAATACATCGACACGTCGTCGACGTTGATCACCGTGCTCGTGGTGAAGGTCAGCTTGCTGCAGTTGGCGAGGGTGACGCAGACGGTCGCGCCGGTGCCGGTGGACCGGCCGTAGACCCACACTTCGCGGTTGGCCGCGCCGTTGGTGACGTTGTAGCGGAGGTTGAGGCTGGCCCCGGCGTCGATGGTGACCGGGGTCGTGAGTACGATGTTGTAGGTGCGGCGCTGGATCGTCGTTCCGCTGACGTTCTGCGACGTCGAGGTCGCGATCACGGTATTGCCGTTGAGCAGCGTCACCGTGGTCGCGCGGTTGGTGCCCGTCGAGTTGTTGCCGGCGCGGGTGAACAGGTACACGGGGATCGTCTGCGCCGGCAGCACCAGGGACTTGCCGGTGGCGACCGGACCGGCCAGCGGCCACACCTTGTTGTTCGTCCCCGCCACGATGACGTAGTTGGTGCCCGTCGTCGTGGCCGGCTGCGGGGTGCGCGTCAGGCTCTGGTTGGGCGTGCTCTGCCGGTCGTAGACATAGAGGACCTTGTTGCCGGCGATGGGCGGCGCGGGATCCGGGATGGTCTGCGGCGGCGCCGACGGCGTCGCCCCGGGACCGGTGGGGTTGGTGATGGTCGCGGTGTTCGTCACCGTGTCGCCGGGAACGACGTCGCCGGACACGATCGCGTCGAACACGATGGTCCGCGACCCGCTCGCAGGCACGGAGATGCCCGTGATGTTGACCTGGCCCGTGCCGTTGGCGCCGCCGGAACCGACCGAGGCGTCCGTCGCCCCCGCGGGAATGCTGACGACGGAGAGGTCGCCGAGGTTGGCGGCGAGGTCGTCGACGACGGTCACGTTGCTCGCGGCGATCTGGCCCCCGGATTCCGTGAGGGTGATCGTGTAGCGCAGGACGTCGCCGGCCTCGACGCTGCCGCCGTTGAGGTCCACCACCGTCTTCGTCGACGTCGACAGGTTCGAGCGCCGCACCGTCACCGTGTCGGTGGAGACGGAATTGCCGCCGGTGCCGTCGAACATCGGGTGCGTGACCGTCGCGGTGTTCTGCGTCGAGGCGGCCGCCGTGCCGTCCACGGCCACGGTCAGCGTCAGCGCCGGCAGGTGCGCGTTGAGGGCGATGCTGGGCGCACTGTTGTTGCAGGTCACGGCCTGGCCGACCGCGCTGCAGGTCCATCCTGTACCGGTCCCGGAGACGTAGGTGAGACCCGCCGGCAGGGTGTCGGTCACCGTGGCCGTGCCGACCGCGATCTCGGGTCCAAGGTTCTGGACGTCGATGTTGTAGCTGCCATTCTGGCCGGCGGTAAAGTTGCTGCCGTTGTGGGTCTTGACGATGGCCAGGTCGGCGACCGGCGTGTTGGTCGTGCTGATGATCTGGGTGCTCAGGAACACCGCATCGTTGCCCGAGCTGTACTGGATCGTCGCGCTGCTCTGTCCTTCGTAGAGCCACGGCGTCACGTCGAAGCTGTCGATGTCGGCGCCGTAGGTCGTGGTCGAACACGACGAGGGCGTGCCCATCGTCGAGTTGTACATGTTGTCGACATCGTCGCAGCCCGGGTTGGACAGGCCGTGCCCGTCGAACGTGAGGGCCTCGGTGAAGCCGTCCAGCGGGAAGGACGAGTTGGTGTCCGGATCGCCTTCCCAGGTGATCACCGAGACCTTGCCGTCGAGCAGGTCGGGCACGCGGAAGCCGGTCTGGGTCGTGGTCACGGCGCTGCCGCGGAACAGCTGCAGGCCGTCGTAGACGCGGGTGTACCGATACGGCTCGCTCGGGTTCGTGTAGACCACCACCATCGCCCAGGCCGCGAGGACGTTCTGCCCGGTGCAGTAGTCGCCGCCGGTGTCGACGGTAAGGCCGCCGAACGTGTAGTTGCCGTTGCCGGTCACCAGCGAAGTCACGTCGTAGAAGCCGCCGAAGAAGCTCTTCGTCGTGTAGGTCTCGGTGAACCGGTTGCCCGCGAGCGCCGAGATGTTGGTCGTCGAGGTCAGGGTGTTGCCCGCGTTGAAGCCCACGACCCAGTCGTTGCCGGTGCCGGAGCCGCCCCAGTAGAGGTAGGCGGCCACGATGGTGGAGCCCGCCGGGATGCCGGACAGCGCGGCCGTCCGCGTCGTGGTCACCGAGCACGCGTTGGTGGTGTTGCTCGCCGTGCGCAGCGAGCCGCCGGTCATCACGTAGTTGTGGGTGCCGGCGAACGTGGCGCGCGGCGTGGTGTTGTTGAAGGCCGCGTGCGCAGGGAGGGCCAACGCGCACAGGAGCAGGCCGGCCACCGCCGCCGCACGCCGCACGCCCGCTCGAAACCTGCCCAGTCGCTTTCCCGAACCAAGAATTGCCACGGCCGCGCAGGCTCCGTCAGTGCTGCCCGGCGGCCGCGTTGCCGCGGTCCAGGCCGAGCGTGTGCTGGTCGAACTTCATGCGGAAGACGAGGTAGGCGCCCTCCGCGGTGTAATGCGACGACCCGAAATCGCGGTCGTTGAAGCCGCGGATGTTGTAGCCGACGCTCACCCACGCATTCGTGAAGGGGGTGAAACCGATGCTGGGGCCGAACGCCCAGGCGACCGTCTTCGTGCTCCAGGAATGCAGCACGCTCGCGCGCAGGCCGATGTCGATGCGCGGGGTCAGGTCGAAGCGCGCCTCGATGCCCAGCAGGTCCGTGAACCCCGCGTAGTCCTCGCCGTCGTAGGTGTCGAGCACGTACTTGGCGCCGTAGTAGAGCGAAACCTGGCTGCGCTGGTAGAGGTCGAAGACGCTGCCCTGCCCGTCGCCGCCCTCGGCGGCGCGCCACGCGTCGGACGCGTAGTTCAGCACGAAATTGTTGACGATGCGCGCGGAACGCGCGTCGCCGTTCGCCGCGAGCGTGGCCTGGCCGACGATCGGCTCGCCGTCGCCCGAATGCAGTTCGTCGAGCCGGAACTCGAGCTTCTCCAGCATCGACCAGTCGCCGCCGGGCCGGTAGGCGAAGGAGAGCTGGGCGTTGGCGAGGATGCCGGTGCCGCCGGTGGCGTTGCTCTGCGAGAACGCCTGCGCGCTTGCCGAGAACGCGACGCCGTCCTGCACCTGGCGCAGGAACCCGGTGGCGAATCCGTAGCGCTCGCTGCTGTCGCCGTGGCGGGCTTCCGCGCGCGCATTCCACATCCAGAGCGGGTTGTGGTAGTTCACGCCGCCCGACACCGCGACGAAGTTCTCGGTGAGCGCGCCGCCGTCGCGGATGCCGCCCGCCTGCACCGGCTGCGACGGGTCCACCACCAGCGGCGTGTTGCCGGACTGGTGGAAGGCCTGGCTCGAATCCACCGCGGCGTCCATCGTCCAGCGGTCGTTGAGGCGGAACTTCTGGTCGAGGCCGATCAGTGCGAACGTGCGCGGCCCGTACTCGCTGATCTGCGACTGGTTCAGCGTGCTGGTGAGGGTCGCGTCCTTCCACGGCTTCGCCTCGAAACCGATGCGCGTCGTGGACGTGTCCCGGTCCTTGCCGTCGGTGAATTCCTGCGCGGCGAGCACGCGGAAGGCGTCGGTGAAGCGGTAGCCGGCACTGAGCTGCACGCGGGTGGGGAAGTCGACGCTGTCGTTCTTGCCGCCGAGGCTGACGTCCGCCTGCACGCCGAGCTGCAGCTTGCCGTCGAGGAAGCCCTTGGTCACGCCGGCCGTCGCCTGGCGGGACTCGGCCACCGCGCCGTCGAGCGCGGTGTCGCGGGCCCACTGCAGGCCGGCCTTCGCCGTCCAGTCGTGCTCGCCGCGGTAGACCGTTTCGACGCGCGCGGCGTCGCGCACGGCGCCGCCCTTCAGGTCTTCCTGGCGATAGGCCTCGCCCTGCAGCGAGAAGCGTTCGCCGAGCTTGTACTGCCCCTGCACGCCGGCCTTGAACATCGCGGCTTCGTAGCGGTTCTGCTGGCCGAGGCCGAACCCGGGCGACTGGCGGCGGGCGTAGGCCAGCAGGTTGAGCGTTTCGCCGCGGTGTTCCCACTCGACCAGCCAGGCGTTGCCGGTCGTGTCGGCGCTCGCGCCCTCGCTGCGGGTGGCGGCGGCTTCCGCGCGCAGTTCGTCCTTCGGGGTCAGGCGGAACTTCGCGTCGACGCCGGCGAGGTCGCTGCGCGTCTCGCCGTCCTCGTCGCGCACGTACGAGGCGCCTGCCTCCAGCCGCCCGCCCATCGCGTGCACGGCCACCCGGCCGCCGCCGTTGAGGTGCTGTTCGCCGTCGCCGGTGGTCTCGTATTCGGCGACGATCCAGGTGGGGTTGAAATCGAAGTCGCGGCTGGCGATCGGTTCGCGGAAGAACAGCGTGCCGTTGTCGTAGTCGATGTCGTAGTCGATGTGGCGCACCAGCTCGCGCGCCTCGAGGATCTGTTCGCTGTGGTAGCGGTCGCGGGTCTCGATGCGGATGCGCTCGCTGTTGATCACGATCCCGCTGCGCTTCAGGCGGTACAGGCCGGACGTGCCGTCGCCCTGGATCTCGTCGCGCGCGTAGGTCTGGCCGGTCTCCGCGGCGAAGCCGTTGAACTCGACCAACGGGCCGCGGTACTCGACCTTCACGCCGGTCAGCGTGCGCTGGTAGCGCGACAGTTGGGTGCGGTCCAGGCCGCTCTGGAAGTCGCCGAACAACGCGTAGAACTGGTCGCGCTCCAGCTTGAGGTAAAGCTTTCGCGAGCTGGCGGCGTCGTAGCCCTGCTGCATGCCGTCGCCGTAGAGCGTGTAGTACTGGCCCGGGTCGATGGTGGACAGCAGGCTGCGGTCGCGCAGGCGCGCGGTGTCCTTGCCGCTGTCGTAGGCCATCGTCAGCAGCCAGCTGCCGAGCACGCGGCCCTTCGCGTACAGCGCGACCTGGCCGTCGGCGCGCACGCCGGTGCCGTCCTCGCCCGGCGGCAGGGCCTGCATGTTGTGCTCGAGCGTGTCGTAGCCGACGCTGCCCTTGGCGAAGCCGACCACCACCCAGTCGCGCGCGGCCGCCGTCAGCCAGGCGTCCACGTCCTCGCGTACGCCGTTCCGCTGGCCCGGCGTCTTGAACTCGAAGCCCAGCTTCACCGAGCCGGCGGAGCCCGTGGGCTCCAGCTCGATGCGGGCGATGCCATCGTCGCCGCGCACCTGCCACTGCTGCGGACGCGCCTCGAGGCCGAGCGCGAGGCGGCCCTGCGTCTCCTGCTGCGACTGCGCCGCCTGGTAGGGCGAGGAGACGGAGAAGTCGCCGGTCGTGCCGTTGCGGACCGGCTTGCCGCTGCGGTCCAGGAAGCGCACCGCGATCACCGGGCGGTGGATGCCGTCGGCCGCGAGCACCGAGCGCTCGGGCACGAACACCGCCCGCGCGGCGTCGCCCGACAGGTGCACCGTCCGCGAAAGCTGCGCGACGGGCTCGCCCGCGGCATTGCTGACCGTGGCCTCGAGCAGGTTGTCGCCGTCCTTCAGGTGGATGCTGCGCCAGGTTGAGATCGCGACGCCGCCGTTGCCCTGCCGCTGGCCGTCGAAGCGGATCGCGTCGACCGCTTCGCCGTTGATGCGCAGCGCGACCTTCTCGCCCTGCAGGTGCTTGACCACGACGCGCGTGGCCGGCGCGCGGGGGTTGTAGTCCTCCGCGGGGAACAGCCAGTCGCGGCCGGCCGCCAGGCCGCGCAGCCAGTCGATGTCGCCGCCGCCCGCCGCCGTCGCATCGTCGAGGATCGCCTCGCCTTTCGCTTCCCCCGGACGCGCGGAAGCCGCCTGCCCTTCGGCGGCGGCCGCGACCACGGTCTCCACGCGCTGTCCGGCGACGGCATCGCCGCCGGGCCCGCTGCCGGTACATCGCGCGCTCGCTTCGGCCGCCGGCGTCCGTCCGTTCGCGTCGCCGGACGCGAACAGCGCCGACACCTTCGCCGCATACCCGCCGGCCTCGCAATTCCCGGCGGTCGTGTCGAAGACGACCTGGCGGCGCCAGTTCGCACCCGGGTCGCCGAGCCGGAAGATCGCGAAATTGCCCTTCATCTCCGGGTCGGCGATCGGCGCGCCGTCGGCCTTCGCCGAGCCCGGGACCACCGTCGCGCCCTGCGGCAGGATCGCGAGGATGCGCAGGTCGCCGACCGCGACCGCGCCGCCATCCACCTCCACGGTATTGCGGATTCCCGACGCGAGCGGCGCGAGCGCGACGCGGATGCCGACGGTGCCGGTGACCGGTGCCCGCTTGCGCAGGGTGAAATCGCCGCGCCACAGGGCCCCGCCCTGCGCTTCGACGAACTGCGAATCCGCGCGTCCCGCGAAACGGGTGTTCCGGGCGCAGGGCACGACCTCCAGGTCGGCGGGGACGCTCGCCGGATCCACCTGCAGCACGTGCGTGCCGGGGCGGACGCCTTCGATGTGGAAGGCGCCGTCGCGGTCGGTCGCGGCGTAGGTGCCGTCCTCGAGCAGCAGGCGCACGTTCGGCACGCCGGCGCGGCCGGCTTGCGGCGCATCGCAACGGTCGGCGGCGAAGACGCGGCCGATGATCGTGAACCGGCCGGTATCCAGCGCGTCCTGCATGCGCACGACGGTGTCGGTCTCGTTCGAGGACAGCGCGCCGTCGGCCTTCGCGATCGCGTAGTTCACCAGGTTCTGGCCGGCCGCGCCCGCGCCCACTTCGGCGACGAAGGTGGCGGCGATCGACGCACCCGGCGCAAGGTCGCCGACCGGGAAGCGCAGGGTGCGCCCGTCCGCGGAAACGACCGGATCCGCCGCGGCCGCCATGCCGGCGATCGTCCGCGACGGCGATGCGAGGCCCGCGGTCGCGGACCTGCCCAGGGACGCGGGGGTCGCGCCGGGATCGCCCGAGGCGACGGCGCTGCCGAGCCGCAGGGAGCCGGCGCGGAAGCGCAACCCCGGCGGCAGCACGTCGCGGATGCGGACGCTCGTGGCCGGCGCATCGTGGATGTTGCGCACGATCAGCGTGTACTGGAGGAATTCGCCGATCGCGACGATGTCCTTCGACACCGACTGCTCGAGGCGGATCACCGTGCGGCCGGGCTGCAGCGGCGCGTATCCGGTGGCGGCGACGGCGAGCGCGTCCAGCGGGAAATCGGTATCGGTGTAGCGGGCAGTGATCTGGGCATAGGCGGCGAGCGACAGCGCGCAGTCGTACTGCGTCGCCGCCGGCGGCATCGGCACGCTCTGGATCGCACCGGCGAACACGCCGGTATTGGGCCCCGTCTCCTGGAGACGGAGCGTCTCCGCGTCGCCCGTGGTGGTCGTGATGTCGACGTCCACGTATTCGCGGACCGCCGGATCGGCGTTGCGGTTGGGATCCTTCACCGACACCACGATGGGATCGCCGGTGTAGTAGCCGGGCGCGGCGCTGGCCTGCGCATGGTCCGGGTCCAGCGGCTTGCCGTCGCTGTCCACGACCGGCGGAAGCGGCGCGAAGCTGCCGCCGTCGACGCGGCACTTGCCGCCGTCGATGGCGATCGGCGCGCTGCCTGCCGCATCGGGGTCGTAACGGAGGAATGCGAGCGCCGCGGGAACCGGCGGCGGGATGATTTCGAACGTGACCGTGTTGGTGGAGACGGTGACCGGGGCGCCGGCATGCGGCTGGTAGGTCACCTGCGCCGTGTTGTCGACCTTGGCGGCCCAGGCCAGCCCCGGCAGGGCCAGCAGGAGCGCGCAGAGCATCCCCGCGGCGCGGCAGCGGCCGTCGCGTTTCCGCGCTTTCGTGCTGGGGATGTGGGTATCCACGGCTACACGGCTGCCCCGCCCGCGGGAGCAGCGCTCCGGCAGGCCAGAAGGAACTCGGCAGACATGCACCTGGCCGGCACGAGCCGGCCAGGTGCGCGGGGTTTTAGCGGACGATCAGCTGGAACATGACCGCGAACGCACCGGTGGTCGCGGGCACGTTGGTCGCCGTCGCGGTCACCTGTTCGGCGGTCGTGATGCCGTAGTCCGCGCCGATCAGGTCGCCGGTCGGGGCCGGGCCGCCTTCATCGGTGGTCAGCGGGCCGGCGCCGTCGGGATCCTGCCCGGTCTTGTCGTCGTCCTCGGCGGTGCCCGCGGTGTAGTCGCAGGTCGTGCCGGTGCGGATGCTGCCCGCCACCCAGGTCAGGTGGCCGGTGGTCGGATCGACGTCGAGCGGGTCGGTGATGGTGACGTCGGTCGCGGCCTGGCCACCCGTGTTCGTCACCAGGATGCAGTACTCGATCAGCGCACCCGGGATCGGCTTCAGGTTGGCGGCGTAGGCGGTGTTGGTGTTCTCGCTGAGGTTCTCGGAGTTGGCCGCGTCCTCGAAGACCACCTTCATCGTCTTGCTGACGGTCACCGACGCCGCACCGATGGTGTAGGTACCGGTATCGCTGTGCTTGCCGTCCTGGTCCGCGTCGCCGGTGGCCGTGCCGCTGGCATCCGCGAACACGTTGTCGACCACGGTCGGCTGGTCGGCGCCGGCGGTCTCCGCCAGGGCCGCGCCGGGGCTGCCGACGCTACCGGTCGGGGCAGCGGCCTGGGCCTGCAGCGCGATGTCGGCGGTGTCGCCGTCCTGCACTTCGCCCGGATCGGTGCCCGAGTCCGGGAAGTTCGCGACGACCCACACCTTGACGGTCACGTCCTCGCCCAGGTTGTCGATGTATTCCTGCTGCGAGTCGGCGGCCAGCGGGCCGGCGCCGTCGGGGTCGGTCAGGTCGAGCGTGCCGTTGCCGTTGGTGTCGACCCAGATGGCCGGGCTGAGGGCGTTGAAGTCGTCGCCGGTCAGCTGCTCAAGCGACAGGATGAAGTCCAGCGTGTCGTTGGTCTTGTTGGTGACGTTGAAGGCCAGGGCCTTGTTGGTCGCCAGCGGGGCGCCGCTGGCATCGGCCGTCTTGGCGACGAGGACGTCGACCTTGCGGTCGACGACGAACTCGGCCTGGTTCGACGGCGACGCAGTCTGCGCGGTGCCGTTGACCGAGAAGTTCACGGTCGCCTGGTTGACGATGTTGGTATTGGCGTTGGTACCGAGGTCGGCCGCGAAGGCCACCTGGGTGCCGCCGAGCAGCAGCGCTGCGGCGAGCAGTCTGGTGTGGAACTTCATGTGTTGGATCCCCTGTAGGTGCAGCTTTTCGTGACGCGAACGTGGATGGACGAAACCTGGGTCTGCAGTCGAACGCTTACTTCACCCGCGCGCGGAACGTGACCTTGCCTTTCGCGCCGGGCGCCAATTGGGCGACGACCCAGCGAAGGTTGGTCACGTCCGCCATGCGGGCGGGGCGCGGTTCCCCGTCCTTGCCGAGGACGAACAGTTCCGCGAGCTTGCCGTACGTCACGCCACCGTCCACGGAGACCGAAGTCGCCGGGGTATCCCCCTCGCTCACCAGCTCGAGGCCGGTGGGGACGGGATTGTTGATCGTCACGCCGGTGGCGCTCTGCGTGCCGTTGTTGCTGTAGCCGATCTCGTAGACGACCTCGGTGCCCGGCACGACCTTCGCCGCGGGCACGAGCTTGGTGCTGACCTTGCCGTCCTTCGCCTTGACCTGGACTTCCTGGAAGACGGCGTTGGTGATGGTGACGGGGCTCGCCGCCTGCGCGACCGCGTGGCCGGCGACGCAAACGCCGACAAGGGCGCCAAGCGCCCAGCCGAAGCCGTGAATCTTCGTGACCTTGCTCATCGGGAACCCCTGTGTCGTGTATCCGCCACATCTGCGCAACCGGTTCCAGATCGCTTGGGACGTCTGGGAAGGTCTTGTGAGCGCGGCGTGACGGATTCGTTAAAACGGAACCCTATCACGCTCAAAATGTGAAGGACAAGAGCGACTTGCTGAACAGTGTGAACACGACGTGATGAAAAAACTGTGCCCTGAATCTCATTTCGGCAAAGACGCGTGTCCCACAGTCAACTGAGACGAACATGGCATCCTTGTCCCTGCCCCCTTCTCGAGTCCGCCTTGACCCCCGGCCCCGCCCGCGCCGCCCGGCAAAAACTGCAGGAAGTCTTCGGATATTCGTCGTTCCGCGGCGAACAGGAAGAGATCGTCGGCCATCTGGCCGAGGGCGGCGACGCACTGGTCCTGATGCCGACGGGCGCGGGCAAGTCCCTCTGCTACCAGCTCCCGGCCCTGCTCCGCCCCGGGACCGGGATCGTGGTCTCCCCCCTCATCGCGCTGATGCAGGACCAGGTCGAGTCCCTCCGCCAGCTCGGGGTCCGTGCCGCCTGCCTCAACTCGAGCCTCCCGGCCGGGGAGGCGGCGGCCGTCGAGCGCGCCTTCGCGGCCGGCGACCTCGACCTTCTCTACGTGGCCCCGGAGCGGCTGCTGACCCCGCGCTGCCTCGACCTGCTCGACCGCGCCCCCCTGGCCCTGTTCGCCATCGACGAGGCGCATTGCGTCTCGCAGTGGGGCCACGACTTCCGCCCCGAATACCGGGAACTGTCCCTGCTGCGCGAGCGCTGGCCGCGGGTGCCGCGGGTCGCCCTCACCGCCACCGCCGATCCGCCCACGCGGCGCGAGATCGTCGAGCGCCTGGGCCTGGAAGGCGCGCGCCAGTTCGTAGGCTCCTTCGACCGGCCGAACATCCGCTACCGGGTGGAGGCGAAGGAAGATCCGCGCCGGCAGCTGCTCGCGTTCCTCGAGGGCCATCGCGGCGAGGCCGGCATCGTGTACTGCCTGTCGCGGCGCAAGGTGGAGGCGACCGCGGAATTCCTCCGGTCGCGCGGAATCGCCGCCCTGCCGTACCACGCCGGCCTCGACGCCGCCGTGCGCGCCGGGCACCAGCGGCGCTTCCTGCGCGAGGACGGCATCGTGATGGTCGCGACCATCGCGTTCGGCATGGGGATCGACAAACCCGACGTGCGCTTCGTCGCCCACCTCGACCTGCCCAAGTCGCCGGAGGGCTACTACCAGGAGACGGGCCGCGCCGGCCGCGACGGCGAACCGGCCGAAGCCTGGCTGGCCTACGGCCTCGGCGACGCGGTGCTGCTGGGACGGATGATCGAGGAGTCGGAAGCGGGCGAGGAACGCAAGCGCCTGGAGCGCCGCAAGCTGGACGCCCTCGTCGGCTACTGCGAATCCACCGGCTGCCGCCGCAGGATCCTGCTGGGCTGGTTCGGCGAGGACACGCCCGGCGACTACCGCTGCGGCAACTGCGACAACTGCCTGTCCCCGCCGCAATCCTGGGACGGCACCGTCGCCGCGCAGAAGGCGCTGTCGTGCGTGTTCCGCACCGGGCAGCGCTTCGGCGCCGCGCACCTGGTCGACGTGCTGCGCGGCGCGGACACGGCCAAGGTGCGGCAGTTCGGACATGAACGCCTGAGCACCTACGGCATCGGCAGCGAGCTCGACGCCCGCCAATGGCGCAGCGTGTTCCGCCAGCTGGTGTCGCTGGGCCTGCTGGAGGCCGACGTCGAGGGGCACGGCGCGCTGCGCCTCACCGCCGCGAGCGCGGAGGTGCTGAAGGGCGGGCGCACGCTCGCGTTGCGCGCGGATCCTCCGGCGGCGAC
>JANINR010000109.1 GCA_024508915.1 Lysobacteraceae bacterium
GAAGGCTGCGCGCGCCAACTACGACGCCGCGCGCAATGCCGCCGGCTACGCGCGCCTGGCGGCGCCGCGCGACGGCGTGATCGCGGTGCGCCAGGCCGAGGCCGGCCAGGTGGTGGCCGCCGGCCAGACGATCTTCGGCCTCGCCGCCGACGGCGCGCGCGAGGTCGCGATCGCGCTGCCCGAAGCGCGCGTCCGCGATTTCAGCGTGGGCCAGCCCGCGCAGGTCGAGCTCTGGAACGCGCCGGGTCGCCGGCTCCCGGCGCGGATCCGCGAAATCTCCCCCGCCGCCGATCCGCAGACCCGTACCTACGCGGCGCGCGTGGCCCTCGATGATGCGGGCATCGCCGCGGACGGGCTCGGCCAGAGCGCGCGCGTCTTCTTCCAGGCGGCACCCGGCGGCGCCCGGCTCGCGGTGCCCCTGGCGGCGGTCCAACCCGGCCCCGCGGGCGGCAAGGCGCTGTGGGTGGTCGACCCGGCGACGCGCCGCGTCCGCCTGGCGCCGGTGAAGCTCGGTGCCTACGCCGAGGACAGCGTGCCCGTGCTCGAGGGCGTGTCCGCCGGAGACTGGGTCGTCGCCGCCGGCGGCCACCTGCTGCGCGCCGGCGAGGCCGTGGCGCCGGTCGATCGCGGGAACCGGCCGGTGCTCGAGCCGTCCGCGACGCCGGCCCCGGGTCGCGCCGCGCGGGAGCGCTGAGCATGCGCTTCAACGTGTCGGAATGGGCGCTGCGCAACCGCGCCCTGGTCGTGTACGCGATGATCGTGCTCGCGCTGGTGGGCGCGTGGTCCTACCGCCACCTCGGCCAGTCCGAGGATCCGCCGTTCACCTTCAAGGCGATGGTGGTGCGCACGCTGTGGCCGGGCGCGAGCGCGCGCGAAGTGTCCGAGCAGGTCACCGAGCGCATCGAGAAGCAGCTGATGACCACCGGCCAGTACGAGTTCATCCGCTCGTACTCGCGCCCCGGCGAGTCGCAGGTGATCTTCATGGCGCGCGACGCGATGCGCTCGAAGGACGTGCCGCAGCTCTGGTACCAGGTGCGCAAGAAGATCGGCGACATCCGGCCGACGCTGCCGGAAGGCGTCGTCGGCCCCTTCTTCAACGACGAGTTCGGCGACACCTTCGGCAACATCTACGCGATCACCGGCGACGGCTTCGACTATGCCGTGCTCAAGGACTACGCCGAGCGCATCGAGCTGGAACTGCAGCGCGTGCCCGACGTCGGCAAGGTCGAGCTGGTCGGGCTGCAGGACGAGAAGGTCTGGATCGAGGTCGACAACGCCAAGCTCGCCACCCTCGGCATCCCGCTGGCGGCGGTGCAGCAGGCGCTGGACCAGCAGAACGCGATGGTCCCCGCCGGCTTCTTCGAGGGCCGCGACGCGCGCGTGCAACTGCGCGTGAGCGGCGCGTTCGCGTCGGTCGCGCAGATCCGCGACTTCCCGATCCGGGCCGGCGGCCGCACGGTCCGCCTCGGCGACATCGCCACCGTCAGCCGCGGCTTCAGCGATCCCGCCGCGCCGAAGATGCGCTTCATGGGCAAGGACGCGATCGGCATCGCGGTGGCGATGAAGGACGGCGGCGACATCCTGCGCCTGGGCACGACCCTCGACGCCGAGTTCGCGCGCCTGCAGGGCTCGCTGCCCGCCGGCATGCGGCTCGACAAGGTGAGCGACCAGCCCGAGGCGGTGCAGGACTCGGTGGGCGAGTTCATGCGCGTGCTCGCCGAGGCCGTCGCGATCGTGCTGCTGGTGAGCTTCTTCTCGCTGGGCCTGCGCACGGGCCTGGTGGTGGCGGTGAGCATTCCGCTGGTGCTGGCGATGACGTTCGCGGCGATGCACTACTTCGGCATCGGCCTGCACAAGATCTCGCTGGGCGCGCTGGTGCTCGCGCTGGGTCTGCTGGTGGACGACGCGATCATCGCGGTGGAGATGATGGCGATCAAGATGGAGCAGGGGCTGTCGCGCCTGAAGGCCGCGAGCTTCGCCTGGGAATCGACGGCGTTCCCGATGCTCACCGGCACGCTGGTGACGGCGGCGGGCTTCCTGCCGATCGCGACGGCGGCGTCGAGCGTCGGCGAGTACACCCGGTCGCTGTTCCAGGTCGTCACCATCGCACTGGTCGTGTCGTGGATCGCGGCGGTCCTGTTCATCCCGTACCTCGGCGACAGGATGCTGCCGGAGCCGAAGCCGCATCCTGCCGGCGCCGCGGAGCACGATCCCTACCAGCGCCCGTTCTACCGCCGCTTCCGCGGCCTGGTCGACGCGTGCCTGGAGCGGCGCTGGCTGGTGATCGGCGCGACGGCGGCGCTGTTCGTCCTGTCGCTGCTGATGTTCCGCTTCGTGCCGCAGCAGTTCTTCCCGGATTCCACCCGACCGGAACTGATGGTGGACATGGAGCTGGCCGAGGGCGCGTCGCTGCGGGCCACGGCCGCCGAGGCGCACCGCCTGGAGAAGATGCTGCAGGGGCACGAGGGCATCGACAATTTCGTCGCCTACGTCGGCACCGGGTCGCCGCGCTTCTACCTGCCGCTGGACCAGCAGCTGCCCGCTGCCAACTTCGCGCAGTTCGTCGTCCGCGCCGAGGACACCGACGCGCGCGAGGCCGTGCGCGACTGGCTGGTGACGGAAGTGGCGCCGCGCTTCCCGGAGCTGCAGCTGCGCGTCACCCGGCTGGAGAACGGTCCGCCCGTCGGCTACCCGATCCAGTTCCGGGTCTCCGGCGAGCACATCGACCGGGTCCAGGCGCTGGCGCGCCGGGTCGAGGCGAAGGTGCGCGAAAACCCGCACGTCGCCAACGTGAACCTGGACTGGGAGGAGCCCAGCAAGGCCGTGCGCCTGCGCGTCGACCAGGAACGCGCTCGCGCGCTGGGCGTGAGCACGCAGCAGCTGTCGCTGTTCCTCGCCGGGCAGCTGTCGGGCCTGCACGTGAGCACGTATCGCGAGGGCAACGAACTGATCGAGGTGGCGATGCGCGGCAGCGACGACGAACGCAGCCGCCTCGACATGCTCGGCAGCCTCGCCGTGCCCACCGCCAGCGGCGCATCGGTGCCGCTGTCGCAGGTGGCCACGCTCGAGTACGGCTTCGAGGACGGCATCGTCTGGCACCGAGACCGGCTGCCCACGGTGACGGTGCGCGCGGACATCCGCGACGACGCCTTGCCGCCGAGCGTGACCGCGCAGATCTCGCCGACGCTCGACGACGTCCGCGCCTCGCTGCCGGAGGGCTATCTCCTCGAGACGGGCGGCACCGTCGAGGATTCCGCGCGCGGCCAGGATTCGATCGCCGCCGGCGTGCCCCTGTTCCTGTTCGTGGTGGTGACGCTGCTGATGCTGCAGCTGCGCAGCCTCTCGCGCACGGCGCTGGTGCTGCTGACCGCGCCGCTGGGACTGATCGGCGTGACCTTGTTCCTGCTCGTGTTCCGGGTGCCGTTCGGCTTCGTGGCGATGCTCGGCACGATCGCGCTGGCGGGCATGATCATGCGCAACTCGGTGATCCTGGTCGACCAGATCGAGCAGGACATCGCCGCCGGCCACGACCGCTGGACCGCGGTCGTCGATGCGACGGTGCGGCGCTTCCGGCCGATCGTGCTGACCGCCCTTGCGGCGATCCTGGCGATGATCCCGCTCTCGCGCAGCGCGTTCTTCGGGCCGATGGCGGTCGCCATCATGGGCGGCCTCACCGTCGCGACGGTGCTGACGCTGCTGTTCCTGCCCGCGCTCTATGCCGCCTGGTTCCGGGTCCGGCGCTTCCCCTGAGGAAAAAAAAAAAGATGCCCGCGACTCGCGTCGCGGGCATCCTGGTGGAACGGTCCGGGGTCAGTTCGTGCCCGGGCGCACCATCACGTGGTTGGAGATGCCGCCGGTGGCCTGGTCGACGATCTGGTACAGGCCCTGGATCTGGCGGTCCGGCCCGGCGACGGTCACGTCGAGCGTGGCCCGCGGCGCACCGGTGTCGAACGTCCCCACGATGCTCGCGACATCGACGACCACCGTGCCCCGTGCGGGGATCGTGCCCGTCGCCGCCGGGCCCGGCGTGCCGGTGTTGCCGGCTTCGCGCAGCACGGTCGCGGTATACGTCCGGGCGATGCCGCCGGTGTTGGTCAGGACCATGCGGCCGATGAACGAGCCGCCGACCTGCACCAGCGGTGCCTGCAGGTGCGTGCCGTTGCGCGCGATCTCGCCCAGCGCGTACGGGCCGAGGGCCTCGACGCGGTAGGTGGACGCGGAGGCCGACACCGGCGCCAGGGCGACGGTGTAGCTGCCCGCCGGGATCGGATCGCCGCCGGCCTCGAAGCACAGGTAGCGATTCAGCGCGCTGCCGTTGCCGAGGACGAAGGTCGCACCGTCCTCGTCGAAGTCGTCGGCGGACACGTCCAGGCTGCTGCAGTCCGAATCCACGCTGAGGTACACGTCGGAGGCCGCCGCGAAGTCGCCGTGGAACTCGAGTGCGGTCGCCGCGCCCATCAGGTCGGACAGCGCGATCGCATCGCCGTCGAGGGTGATCGGCTGGATCGTGCCGAGCACGGACGCGGTGGTGCCGTAGCTGAAGCCGCCGAGCTGGCCCACGCCCGCATCGAAGGTCGGACCGGCGATGGTGAACGCGCTGTAGGACGGATCGACTTCGACGTCAGCGGTCGCCTTGCCCTGGCTGTCGACCGACAGCTCGTAGCTCGGGCCGAAGCGCAGGTAGGCGCCGTCGGCCTTCGCCACGCGGCCGTCGCTGCCGCCCATCTGGGCCTGCGACGGCAGGTCGTACAGCCCGTAATGGCAGTCGACGGACGCCTTGGAGGTGATCTTGCGGTCGCCGCCGATCGACAGCGTGTCGCCCGCGGTGACCGGGGTCGCGCCCGCGGTGACCGAGAAGAAGACCACGTCGGAACCGACGCCGTTCAGCGCACCGATGGTGTTCGACGGGTCGCCGTCGTAGGTCACGGTGGTGCCGGGGCCGAAGACGATGCCCGGGCAGCTGAACGCCGCGTAGCGCACTTCGCCCGGCGAGAACGCATAGCCGAGGGCGGCGACGACGTCGAGGCGGTTGCCGACGTTGGCGATGGTGCGGCTGGGCGGCACCACCAGTTCCTCGGCCACGACGACGGGGGTATTCAGGCCGTCGTTGTCCAGGTGCACGCCGGGGGCGGCGCCGTCGGACTCGAGGATCAGGCGCTCCCAGCCCGCGTCGCCGTTGAGGTCGTTGTCGCCGCAACGGTAGCCGCCGTTCGTCTGGCCGCCGCCGGTGTGGATGCACATGCGCATGTTCGCCTGCGACTGGCCGCCACCGTTGTAGTCGCAGGAATTGCGGTTGATCGGTTCGCCCTGCGGCGCGAAGCCCCAGGAATAGCTGTCGTTGTAGTACCAGCCCACGCCGTTGGCGTCATGGGGCGTGTTGCCGGTGCCGGTGTCGGTGAAGACGTCGGCGCGCGGCGCAACGGCGAGGAGGGTGTAGTTCGGTGCGCCGACCGGGCGGCAGGCCATCATCAGCTGGGCCTTGTCGCAGTTGGCCTGGATCGTGGCCAGCGGCGTGCCGGATTCGTCGAAGGTGCTGGAGAAGCAGGTGGTCCAGCCGCCGCCGGCGACCGTGGCGGCGGGCACGTTGGCCTGGACGCCGACCGGGGCGTATTGCGCGGCGGCGCTGCCCGCGAAAAGAAGGCCCGCTGCCAGCAGGGCGGCGGGCCCGTAATGGATCGAACGCATCGAGTTTTCCCCTATGGATGTCGCGTGATGTCGCGTGATGGTGCCGCCCGGGTTGCGGGCGAGCGTTGCACTCGCGGCGTCCGTGCCGGCCGGCGGCAGCTCCCACGGCCGCCGGCGCGCATACGGTAGGGAATGTCGGCCGCCGGGTCCAGCGGGTAACGCACATTGGCCCCCGGCCTGCCGCATTGGCCGTGCGGGCGGGAACGTGGTGGAATGGCGGGCGAAGCGGGGGTACCGGCGGACGCCGGTTGAGACAGACCCTTCGAACCTGGGCATTCGTGCCGATACCGGTTGACACCGGCGTAGGGAGCTTCGCGGCTGGCGCGTTCACGCCCCGGCGGCGCCCTGCTTCGCACCATCCGCGCGACATCGCGCGGTTTCCTTGAAGCGAACGCGGGAGCGAAACCATGAGCGCAGTGCCCTCCGACCTGATCCGCCAGACCGAACAGCTGTCGGAGGCGGTGACGCGGCCGATCCCCGGCTCCCGCAAGATCCACGTGGAAGGCGGGCAGGGCGCCGCGCACGGCCACGTGCTCCGCGTGCCGATGCGCGAGATCGCGCAGACCCGCACGCCGACCCTGTTCGGGGGCGAGGACAACCCGCCGGTGACCGTCTACGACACCTCGGGCCCGTATTCGGATGCGGAGGCGCGGATCGACCTTGCCGCCGGGCTGGCGCCGCTGCGGGCGCCGTGGATCGACGGGCGCGGGGACGTCGAGGCCCTGCCGGGGCTGACGTCGTCGTTCGGGCGCGGGCGCGAGGCCGATGCCCGGCTCGCCGCGGTGCGCTTCCCGAACCGCCCGTTGCCGCGCCGGGCGCGCGCCGGCGCCAACGTCAGCCAGATGCACTACGCGCGCCGCGGCATCGTCACGCCCGAGATGGAGTTCGTCGCGATCCGGGAGAACCAGCGCCTGGACGCCGTGCGCGACGCCGGCCTGCGCGCGCAACATCCGGGGGAGGCGTTCGGCGCCAGCATCCAGAAGGCGATCACCCCCGAATTCGTGCGCGACGAGATCGCGCGCGGCCGCGCGATCCTGCCCAACAACATCAACCACCCGGAAAGCGAGCCGATGGTCATCGGCCGCAACTTCCTCACCAAGATCAACGCCAACATCGGCAATTCCGCGGTGTCCTCCGGCATCGCCGAGGAGGTGGAGAAGCTGGTCTGGGCCATCCGCTGGGGCGCCGACACGGTGATGGACCTCAGCACCGGCAAGCACATCCACGAGACGCGCGAGTGGATCCTGCGCAATTCCCCGGTGCCGATCGGGACCGTCCCGATCTACCAGGCGCTGGAGAAGGTCGACGGCGTCGCCGAGGACCTGACCTGGGAAGTCTTCCGCGACACGCTCGTCGAGCAGGCGGAGCAGGGGGTCGACTACTTCACGATCCATGCCGGCGTGCTGCTGCGCTACGTGCCGCTCACCGCGCGGCGCGTCACCGGCATCGTCTCGCGCGGCGGCTCGATCATGGCGAAGTGGTGCCTCGCGCACCATCGCGAGAACTTCCTCTACACGCATTTCGAGGACATCTGCGAGATCATGAAGGCCTACGACGTGGCCTTCTCGCTCGGCGACGGCCTGCGCCCGGGCTGCATCGCCGACGCCAACGACGCGGCGCAGTTCGGCGAGCTCGAGACGCTCGGCGAGCTGACGAAGATCGCGTGGAAGCACGACGTGCAGACCATGATCGAGGGCCCCGGCCACGTGCCGATGCAGCTGATCAGGGAGAACATGGACAAGCAACTGCGCGAGTGCGGCGAGGCGCCGTTCTACACGCTGGGCCCGCTGACCACCGACATCGCCCCCGGCTACGACCACATCACCAGCGCGATCGGCGCGGCGATGATCGGCTGGTACGGCTGCGCCATGCTCTGCTACGTGACGCCGAAGGAGCACCTGGGCCTGCCCGACCGCGAGGACGTGCGCGACGGCATCATGGCGTACAGGATCGCGGCGCACGCGGCCGACCTCGCGAAGGGCCACCCCGGCGCCCAGGTGCGCGACAACGCGCTGAGCAAGGCGCGGTTCGAATTCCGCTGGGAGGACCAGTTCAACCTCGGCCTGGATCCGGACCGCGCCCGCGAGTACCACGACGAGACCATGCCGAAGGAGGCGCACAAGTCGGCGCACTTCTGCTCGATGTGCGGGCCGAAGTTCTGCTCGATGCGGATCACCCAGGACGTGCGCGACTACGCAGCGGAACACGGCATCGGCGACGCCTCGCAGGCGATCGAGGCCGGCATGGCGGACAAGGCCGCCGAGTTCCGCGACGCCGGCGCCCGGGTGTACCGGGAGGCATGACGCGGATGGAAGCGCAGGGCAGGCTCTGGAAGCGGCCGTGGGGCGTGCTGGCGCGAAGCCATCCGTCCGCCTTCCTGCTCGCGGCGCAGCTGCTGAGCCTGCTGATCTACCCCGCGATCGACGACACCAGCAGCGGGCGCCTGTTGTTCGGCGCCGTCGCCCTGGTGGTGGTGCCGCTGGCGGTCTGGGTCGTCAACCGCAGCCCGGCCGTGCGCTGGATCGCGTGGCTGCTGGCGATCCCCGCGATGCTGCTGACCGCGTTCGCGGTGCTGCTCGGCGTGCCCGCGCTGCTGCCGTGGTCGGCGATGCTGGAAGCGGCGCTGTACTTCTACGCGGCGGGCGGCCTGATCTCGTACATGCTGCACGACCACGACGTCAGCGCCGACGAGCTGTTCGCCGCGGGCGCCACGTTCACGCTGCTGGCGTGGGGCTTTGCCTACGCCTTCTTCGTCGTCCAGGCGTGGTATCCGGACAGCTTCCTGTCGCCGGTGGAACCGGAGCGGCCGCGCCGCTGGCTGGAGCTGCTCTTCCTGAGCTTCAGCAACCTGTCGGCCACGGGCCTGAGCGACATCCTGCCGACGGGATCGGCGGCGCGCGTCGTGGCGATGCTGGAGCAGTTCGCCGGCGTCGGGTACATCGCCACGGTCGTGTCGCGCCTGATCGGGCTGACGATCGTGCGCCACCGCCGCTGAGCGGGCGCCACCGCGCCGTGCCTCAGAACTTCGGCTTGTCCTCGCTGGACTGGTAGCGCGCCATCGCGTCGACCAGGATCGCGCGCGCCTGCGCGGCGTCGCCCCAGCCGTCCAGCTTCACCCACTTGCCCTTCTCCAGGTCCTTGTAGTGCTCGAAGAAGTGGCCGATGCGCTCGAGCCAGTGCGGGCTCACCTTGGCGATGTCGTCGATGTGCCGGTAGCCCGCGAACACCTTGTCCACCGGAACCGCGAGGATCTTCTCGTCGCCGCCGGCTTCGTCGGTCATCTTCAGCACGCCCACGGGGCGGCAGCGGATCACCGAGCCGGGGATGAGCGGGAGCGGCAGGATCACCAGCACGTCGGCCGGGTCGCCGTCGCCGCAGACCGTGTGCGGCACGTAGCCGTAGTTGCACGGGTAGCGCATCGGCGTGGACAGGATGCGGTCGACGAAGATCGCGCCCGAGGCCTTGTCGACCTCGTACTTGACCGGCTCGGCGTCCTTCGGGATCTCGATGACGACGTTGATTTCTTCCGGCGGGTTGTTGCCGGTGGGGACGAGGTCCAGGCCCATCTGCGTGTTGCTCCGACGTGCGGCCGGCGCCCGGGGGCGCGGCTTGGGGGGTGGGGGAGGCGGCAGATTCTACTCGCTGCAGTGCAACAACGAAAAACGGCGGCCGTGGGCCGCCGTTTTCCGGGTGCGGGTCGCGCCCGGAGGCGCGCCCGCGGCCGGGGCCGCGCTACAGGAGCGGCACCAGCAGGAGCGCCACGATGTTGATGATCTTGATCAGCGGGTTGATCGCCGGGCCGGCGGTGTCCTTGTAGGGATCGCCGACCGTGTCGCCGGTGACGGCCGCCTTGTGCGCCTCGGAGCCCTTGCCGCCGAAGTTGCCGTCCTCGATGTACTTCTTGGCGTTGTCCCACGCGCCGCCGCCGGTGGTCATCGAGATCGCAACGAACAGGCCGGTCACGATCGTGCCGATGAGCAGGCCGCCGAGCGCCTTCGGCCCGAGCAGCAGGCCGACGACCACCGGCACCGCGACCGGCAGCAACGACGGCACGATCATCTCCTTGATCGCCGAGCGCGTCAGCATGTCCACCGCCTTGTCGTACTGCGGCTTGCCGGTGCCCTCCATGATCCCCTTGATGTCGCGGAACTGGCGGCGCACCTCCTCCACCACCGCGCCGGCCGCGCGGCCGACCGCTTCCATCGCCATCGCGCCGAACAGGTAGGGGATCAGGCCGCCGATCAGCAGGCCGATGATCACCATGTGGTCGGACAGGTCGAAGGAGAACACCGTGTCCGGGTGGTTCACCTGCAGGTTGTGCGTGTAGTCGGCGAACAGCACCAGCGCGGCGAGCGCCGCCGAACCGATCGCGTAGCCCTTGGTGACGGCCTTGGTGGTGTTGCCGACCGCGTCGAGCGGGTCGGTGATGTCGCGCACCTCCGGCGGCAGTTCCGACATCTCGGCGATGCCGCCGGCGTTGTCGGTGATCGGGCCGTAGGCGTCGAGCGCGACGATCATGCCGGCCATCGACAGCATCGCGGTCGCGGCGATGGCGATGCCGTACAGGCCGCCGAGCGCATGCGCCGCCCAGATCGCGATGCACACCGCGATCACCGGCATCGCCGTCGACTTCATCGAGATGCCGAGGCCGGCGATGATGTTGGTGCCGTGGCCGGTGGTCGACGCCTGCGCGATGTGCCGCACCGGCTTGTACTGCGTGCCGGTGTAGTACTCGGTGATCCACACGATCGCGCCGGTCAGGGCGAGGCCGATCAGCGCGCACCAGTACAGGTTCATCGCGCCGTAGCTCGAATCGCCCATCAGCTGCGTGGTGATCGGGTAGAACGCGATCGCCGCCAGCACCGCCGACACGATCACGCCCTTGTACAGCGCGCCCATGATGTTCTTCGAGCCGTCCTTCACCTTGACGAAGAAGGCGCCGATGATCGAGGCGATGATCGACACGCCGCCCAGGACCAGCGGATAGAGCACGGCGTTGGCGCCGGCTTCGGCGGCCATCAGCCCGCCCAGCAGCATCGTCGCGATGATCGTGACCGCGTAGGTCTCGAACAGGTCCGCCGCCATGCCGGCGCAGTCGCCGACATTGTCGCCGACGTTGTCGGCGATCACCGCCGGGTTGCGCGGGTCGTCCTCGGGGATGCCGGCCTCGACCTTGCCCACCAGGTCGGCGCCGACGTCGGCGCCCTTGGTGAAGATGCCGCCGCCGAGGCGCGCGAAGATCGAGATCAACGAGGCGCCGAACGCCAGGCCGACCAGCGCGTGCAGCGCCGGTTCGCCGGTGACGCCCATGCGCGCCAGCACCAGCCAGTAGCCGGCCACGCCGAGCAGCCCCAGGCCGACGACCAGCATGCCGGTGATCGCGCCGCCGCGGAACGCGACGTCCATCGCCTTGGCCATGCCGCTGCGCGCGGCTTCGGCGGTGCGCACGTTGGCGCGCACCGACACGTTCATGCCGATGTAGCCGGCCGCGCCGGACAGCACCGCGCCGATCAGGAAGCCGATGGCGGTGTGCCAGTTGAGGAAGACGCCGATGACCACGAACAGGACGACGCCCGCGATCGCGATCGTGCGGTATTGCCGGTTGAGGTACGCGCGCGCGCCTTCCTGGATCGCCGCGGCGATCTCCTGCATGCGCGTGTTGCCCGCGGGTTGGGCGCCGATCCAGCGCGCCGAGACGATCCCGTACAGGATCGCGATGACGGCGCAACCAAGCGCCAGGACTAGACCGTACTGCTCCAGCATGAACCCCTCCCCGGGAGTGACATCGGAATTTCAGGAATGCGTCGCTTCGATTTGTGCGCTGCAGCGCGGTGGCGCGCGGCAACCGCCCGACTATAAGGCATGGATGACGGCGGCGTTCAGGCGGAGCGTGCCAGCCTGCTGCCCGTCCGCACGCCAGGAGCCCCCATGCGCCGCATCCCGCCGTTCCTTCCCGCCGTCCTGGCGGGCCTGCTCGCCGCAGGCGCGGCGTGCGCCGCCGGCAAGGATCCCGAAGTGAAGCGCGCGCCAGCCGCGCCGCAGGCGGTCGGCGTGCTGCACGCGCTCCGCACGATCCCGGAAGCCTGCGTGCGCCTGCAGGGACGGTTCACCGGCGAAGCCGCGGCTCCCTATCGTTTCGAGGCGGTCCGGACGAGCGCGGCCTGCCGCGCGCGCGCGACCCTGGAGGATGCGGCGAAGGCCCGGCCTTCCACCGCCTCCGGCTGGATCCTCAACGATCGCATCCGCGTGCCCGAGGCCGGCTGCCCGGGCCTGCAGGCGGTGGCGACGGTATGGCGCCGCCCCGCCGGCGCCGCGCCGCCCGTCCTCGACGCGCAGGGACGCTCGCGCATCTACCTGGAAGAGTCGCTGCGCAAGGCCGAGGCCGGCAAGCTCGCGGCGCTCCCGGCCTACGCCATCGCCACCGGCGTGGAAGGCAAGCCCTGCCGCTGACGGGCGCGCCGCTCGCTGGACGGAGTGCCCCGGAGGCAGGCGCTACAGCTGCGGCATCGGCCGCGACCGGTCGCGACCAGGAAGCCGATCGGGCTGGACCGCGACAGCCGCGGCGCCTCCGCCGTGCCGGCGACGCGCACGAAATAGCTTCGGCCCGGCTGCACCTTCACCGCGATCCGGCCGCCGTCGATGTCGAAGGCGTGCTCGCCGGGCGCCACCAGCGCGACGAACCACTGGCCCTCGGGCAGCGCGCGCATCTCGCGGCCGCCGTCGCGGACCATCACCTCGCCGCTGGCGGCCCGCCCGGGACGGAAGAACACCACCTGTCCGAGGCGCGCCGCCGGCCGCCCGATCACCTGGCCGGCCAGCGCGGCTTCGACCAGCGTGAAGTTCGTCGCGACCACGTCGGCCTGGCCGTTGTGGTCGTAGCGCACCCGTTGCGCTTCGGCGGGCGCCGCCGCCAGCGCGAGCGCGCACAGTGCAGCGATACGGAGCGTCGTGATGCCCATCGTCGCCTCCTCGGGGACCTGCCCCATGTGGATGACGTGGGCGAAATTACGCTTCCGCGCGCGCGCCGCGGCGGCCGTCGCGGCGCTTTCCGACGGGCGGTCAGCCCTCCGCGAACGGCGCCAGCCGCTGCGTCGCCAGGGGCGCCTCGGCGTGGCCGTAGCGCGGCAGCCCGTCGCTGCCGTAGGGCGGGTACGCCTCGCCGCGCACCAGCGGCTCGAGGTAGCGACGCGCCGCCGCGGTGATGCCGTAGCCGTCGCGGCGGAGGAAGCCGGCGGGCATCTTCTTCTCGCGGTTGGCGATGCGTTCGAGCGGCGCCGCCTCGACCTTCCAGCGATAGGGCGCGTCGGACGTGCGCACGATCACCGGCATCGTCGCGTTGCGACCCGCCAGCGCCAGCTCGACCGCGACCCGGCCGACCGCCTGCGCCTGCTCGAAATCCGTCTTCGAGGCGATGTGCCGCGCCGACCGCTGCAGGTAGTCCGGCAGCGCCCAATGCACCTTCAGGCCGAGCGCGTCGTGCACGCGGCCCGCGAGGTGCGCCGCGACGCCGCCGAGCTGGGTGTGGCCGAAGGCGTCCTTGCCGGCGCCCGCGTCCGCGACGAAGCCGCCGTCGGCGGTGCGGATGCCCTCGCTGGCCACGACCACGCACCAGCCGACGCGGTCGACGACGCCCTTCACCTTCGCGAGGAAATCCGCCTCGTCGTACGGCCGTTCCGGGAACAGGATGAGCTGGGGCGCTTCGTCGGGCCCCTTGCCGGCGAGGCCGCCCGCCGCGGCGAGCCAGCCCGCGTGGCGGCCCATCGCTTCGTACACGAACACCTTCGTCGACGTCTCGGCCATCGCCGCCACGTCCAGCGCCGCCTCGCGCACCGAGACCGCGGTGTACTTCGCCGCGGAGCCGAAGCCGGGGCAGCAGTCGGTCACGGCGAGGTCGTTGTCCACGGTCTTCGGCACGCCGACGCACGTCAGCGGATAGCCGAAGCCGGCCGCGAGCCGCGACAGCTTCAGCGCGGTGTCGGCCGAATCGTTGCCGCCGTTGTAGAGGAACCAGCGAACGTCGTGCGCGCGCAGCACGGCGATCAGCCGCTCGTAGCGGGCGCGGTCCTCCTCCAGCGACTTGAGCTTGACGCGGCACGAGCCGAAGGCGCCGCCGGGCGTGTGGGCGAGGGCGCGGACCGCCGCCAGCGGCATCCGCGAGGTGTCCACGAGTTCCTCGCGCAGGGCGCCGAGGATCCCGTTGCGCGCCGCCAGCACTTTCACGCGGCGCTTGCGCGCGGCTTCGAGCACCCCGGCGGCGGTGGCGTTGATGACGGCGGTGACGCCGCCCGACTGGGCGTAGAGCAGGGTTCCGGAAGGCATGGCGGTCCTGTGCGGCGGCCGGGATGCGGTAAGCTGGCGGCCGGCCGCGGTGCGGGGGTCCGGGCAGTCTAGCGCCAGCCCCCGGCGCCGCGAGGACAGTTCGGGAGTGGCTGATGCGATTGGTTCTGTTGGGTGCGCCGGGCTCCGGCAAGGGAACGCAGGCGGCGCGGCTGAAGGATCACCTCCAGGTCCCGCACGTCTCCACCGGCGACCTGCTGCGCGCCGAAGTCGCGGCCGGCAGCAAGCTCGGCCTCGCGGCGAAGGAAGTGATGGCCCGCGGCGAGCTCGTCTCCGACGAGATCCTGCTGGGCATGCTCGAGGACCGCTTCTCGCGGCCCGATACCCGCGGCGGCTTCATCCTCGACGGCTATCCGCGCAACCTCGCCCAGGCCGCCGCGCTCGACGCGCTGCTGTCGCGCATCGGCCAGCCGATGGACTACGCGGTGCAGCTGGAAGTGCCGACGTCGCTGCTGGTCGAGCGCATCGCCGGCCGGGCCAAGGCCGAAGGCCGCGCCGACGACAACCCGGAGTCCGTGCGCAAGCGCCTCGAGGTCTACGACAACCAGACCGCGCCGGTGGTGGAGTTCTATCGCCAGCACGGCCAGCTGACGGTGGTGGACGGCGTCGGCGGCCTCGACGAGGTGTTCAACCGGATCATCGAGGCGATCGCGCCCACCGCCGACGTCGGCTGACCGCGCCGCGATGAAACTGCACATCCTCGGCATCGCCGGCACCTTCATGGGCGGCGTCGCGGCGCTCGCGCGCGAACTCGGCCACGTGGTCGAAGGCAGCGACCAGGCCGTCTATCCGCCCATGTCAACGCAGCTGGAGACGCTCGGCATCGGCCTGAAGCAGGGCTACGCGCCCGGGAACATCTCCGCCGACTGCGACGTGGTCGTGGTCGGCAACGCGTTGTCGCGCGGCAATCCCGCGGTCGAGCAGGTGCTCGACGACGGCCGCGCCTACACCTCCGGCGCCGAGTGGCTGCGCGAGCAGGTGCTGCCGGGCCGCGACACGCTGGCGGTCGCGGGCACCCACGGCAAGACCACGACAACGACGCTGCTCGCCTTCCTGCTGGAGGCCGCGGGCCGCGAGCCGGGCTTCCTCATCGGCGGCGTCGCCGGCGACTTCGGCGTGTCCGCGCGGATCGGCGCCGGGCGCGAGTTCGTCGTCGAGGCGGACGAGTACGACACCGCCTTCTTCGACAAGCGATCGAAGTTCGTGCACTACCGGCCGCTGGTCGCGATCCTCAACAACCTCGAGTACGACCACGCCGACATCTTCCCGGACGTGGCCGCGATCCAGCGCCAGTTCCACCACCTCGTGCGCACCGTGCCGCGGCGCGGTCGCCTGGTCGTCAACGGCGAGGACGCGCGCCTGGCCGAGGTGCTCGCGATGGGCTGCTGGACCCCGGTGGAGACGTTCGGCCTCGACGCCGCGCACGCGGCGGGCGGGCGCGCCTTCGACTGGACGGCGCGGATGATCGCCGCCGACGGCAGCGCATTCGCCGTCCTGCACGGCGGGCGCGAGCTGGGCGAAGTGCACTGGCCCATGCTCGGCCGCCACAACGTGATGAACGCCCTCGCGGCGATCGCCGCCGCGCACGCGGTCGGCGTCGACGTGGCGGCGGTGTTGCCGGCGTTCGCGCGCTTCGGCGGCGTCCGGCGGCGCATGGAAGTCGTGGGCGCGCACGCTGGCATCACCGTCTACGACGACTTCGCCCACCATCCGACGGCGATCGCGACCACGCTCGAAGGCCTGCGCCTGCGGGTCGGCGACGCGCGGATCGTGGTCGCGATGGAGCCGCGGAGCAACTCGATGCGGCTGGGCGCGCACGCCGACGCCCTCGCGCCGTCGCTCGGGCTGGCCGACGTCGTGGTGTTCCTGCATCGGCCCGAGCTCGCATGGGACGCCGGCAAGGTCGTCGGCGCGCTGCGCGGCGAAGGCCACGCCGTGCCCGACGTCGACACGCTCGTCGCGACGCTGCGCGGGCTCGCGCGGGCCGGCGACCATGTGGTGTTCATGTCGAACGGCGGTTTCGACGCGGCCCCGCGCCGCTTCCTCGACGCGCTGCGGCGCTAGCGCCGTCCCTCGCCGCGGCATGTCCGCGGCGCTGCGCTTCGCGCCGCGGCGGCATCGATTGCGCTAGGGTTCCGGCATGGACCACGACACGCTCGGCCTGTTCCCGCTGCACGCCGTGCTGCTGCCGGGTGCGGCGCTCGACCTGCGGGTGTTCGAGGCGCGCTACCTCGACCTGGTACGCGATTGCGGCCGCGCCGGCGGCGGCTTCGGCATCTGCCTGCTCCTGGAGGGCGCGGAGGTCGAAGGCGGCGAAACAGGCGCCGCCGTTCCCGCCGCCTGGGGCACCGAAGCGCGCATCGAGGACTTCGGCGGCGAGCCGGGCGGCGTGCTGACCTTGCGCGTGCGCGGGCATCGCCGCTTCCGCGTGCGCCGCACGCGCGTTCGCGACAACGGCCTGGTCGTCGCCGACGTCGAATGGCGCGACCCCGACGGCGACGACGAACTGCGCCCCGAGCACGCGCTGCTGGGGACGCTGCTGCAGAAGATCCTCGAGCAGGCCGGCGGCGAGCATGCGAATGCCGGCCCGGCGCAGTCCGGCGATGCGGCGTGGGTCGGCTGGCGGCTGGCCGAACTGCTGCCGCTCACGCTGCCGCAGCGGCAGGCGCTGCTGCAGGAAGACGATCCGCACGCGCGCCTGCAGCGCCTCACCGAATGGGTGGAGACGCTCGCCTAGCGCGGCGCCGGCGCGGGCATGCCCGTTCCGCGCGCATCCACCCGAAGCACGGAGATGCCGTCGCGGTCGCCCCCGCGCGCGGGAAACACCGAAAGCGCCGCGCGCACCGCCTCTCCGGCCGCGCCGTCGTCGGGCACGGGCTGCCACAGCGAAGCCGCGTCGAGCACGCGTGCGTGGCGCATCGCCTGAGCACTGCCGAGCCAGAGCGCGGAACCGTCGCCCAGCAGTACCGGCGCGCGCCACACGTGGAGCACCTGCTCCTCCTCCGCGCGCGGTCCATGGCGGCGCATCAACAGCACTTCGGCCTCGGCGCCCAGCGTTGCGGGCAGGACGGCGTGCGCGGCCGGCGCGCGATCGTCGTCGAGCAGGCCGAGCACGTCCAGCCAGTCCGCCTGCGGCTGTTCGCGCCAGCCCTGCGCGACGAGCGCCGCGCGCACGCGGTCCAGCGGCCCCGCGACCTGCAGGTCGAGCGGCCAGCGCCGGCCGCTGGCGCGTTCGTTGCGCCGCGCGGGCAGCGCCTGCCAGGCGTCGCCGTCCCACCACGCCGACGCGTCGATCGCCAGGGTTGGCGCCGGCGTCGCGAACTGCGCGAGCAAGGGCGCGGCGGCGCGATCGGCATGCCACAGGCCGGCGAGCGCGAACACGCCGTAGAACGCGATGGCGAGCGGCCGCATGTCCAGCGGCCGGGAGACGTGGCTGCGGTAGGCGATGCCCAGCGCGAGCAGCCAGGACACGCCCAGCAGCACGCCGCCGACGATGTCGCTGAGCCAGTGCGCGCCGAGGTAGAGCCGCGCGAAGCCGATCATCGTCACCGTCGCGCCTCCGACCACGTACGGCCAGACGCGACGGCGGCCGGGCAGGGCGCGTGCGACCAGCACCGCGAAGAAGCCCAGCGAGATGGTGGCCATGGTCACCGCGATCGAAGGGAAGCCGAAGCCCTCCGGCGCGCCGGGCGGCCGCGGCATGTCGATCCACGCGTCGAGCCCCGCGGTAAGCGCGAGGCCGAAGCACAGCGCCGCAAGCCAGTGCGCCGCCGCGATCCAGCGCCGCCGCCACAGCAGCCACGCGAGCGTCGCGCCGGCCGCGGGCAGCAGCACCTGCGCGTCGCCCAGGGTCGCGAGCGCGGCCATCAGGCGGTCCGCGAGCGGATTGCGCAGCGTCGCCATCGCCGAGTACACGGTCTGGTCGAGGAGCAGCGGGCCGCCGCGGCCGAGCACCAGCGCCAGCAGCGCGAACCACGCCCAGCCGATCGCGAGCAGGCACGCCGCCAGCAGCGCCAGCGGCGCGGATTCGGGGCGGTTCGGATCCACCAGCGCCTGCGCGTAGCGCCCGAGGCGCGGATGCGCGCTCGACCAGCGCAACGCCCGCGCCAGCAGCGTGTCGGCGTGGTGCGCGAACCAGCGCCACGCGTACAGCACGATCGCCCAGGCGAGCGCGAGCACCGCGACCAGCGCGAGCAGCGCCAGCGCGAGGCGGTCGGCGACGGCGGCCACCGCGTCGTAGGACGCGCCGAAGATCCAGCCCGGCGCGAGGAACACCGCCGCCCACGTGACCGCGGCGAACAGGCTCGGCGGCAGGTAGCGTTTCGCCGGCACGCCCAGCATGCCGGCGACGGCGGGCACGAACGGCCGTACCGCGCCGACGTAGCGTGCGATCACGATGCCCTTGTTGCCGTGGCGGCGGAACAGCGCCTCCCCGCGGTGCAGCAGCTGCGGGTAGCGGCGGAACGGCCAGTGCTCGCGCATCGACGGTCCCCAGCGCCGCCCGATCCAGTAGCTGAGCCCGTCGCCGAGCAGTGCGCCGGCCGCGGCCGCGGCGAGCGCGTACGGCCCCGACACGTGTCCCAGGCCCACCAGCACGCCCACCGCGAACAGCAGCGGCAGCGCCGGCACCACGATGCCGACCACGGCGAGCGCGTCGCAGAATGCGACCAGGAACACGAGGCCGCCGGCGGCCACCGGATGGGTGCCGATCCACGCGACCATGCCGTCCAGCCATGCGCCCGTCATCGCCGGGCCGTCGCCTGCAGGTTCGTCATCGGCGGATTATGCTTGGCCCGACCCGAGGAGCACCAATGGCGACCCTGTCCGGCAAGACCCTGTTCATCACCGGCGCCTCCCGCGGCATCGGCCGCGCGATCGCGCTGCGCGCCGCGCGCGACGGCGCGAACATCGCGATCGCGGCGAAGTCGGACGTGCCCAACCCGAAGCTCCCGGGCACCATCCATACCGTCGCCGCGGAAGTCGAGGCGGCCGGCGGGCGCGCGCTGGCCCTGCGCTGCGACATCCGCGACGAGGATTCCGTCGGCGCCGCGGTCGCCGCCACGGTGGACGCGTTCGGCGGCATCGACGCGCTGGTGAACAACGCCAGCGCGATCTGGCTGCGCGGTGCGCTCGACACGCCGATGAAGCGCTTCGACCTGATGCAGCAGGTCAACGCCCGCGGCACCTTCCTCTGCAGCCAGGCCTGCCTCCCGTACCTGCTGAAGGCGCCGGACCCGCACATCCTGAGCCTCGCGCCGCCGCCGTCGCTCGACCCGAAGTGGTGGGGGCCGCATACCGGCTACACGCTCGCGAAGATGGGCATGAGCTTCGTGACGCTCGGCCTTGCCGCCGAATTCGGGCGCCAGGGCGTGGCGGTCAACGCGCTGTGGCCGCGCACGGTCATCGCCACCGACGCGATCAACATGATCCCGGGCGTGGACATGGCGAACTGCCGCAAGCCGGACATCGTCGCCGACGCCGCGCATGCCGTGCTCTCGCGGACCGCGCGCGGCTTTTCCGGGCGTTTCCTCATCGACGAGGAGGTGCTGCGCGAGGCCGGCGTCCGCGACTTCGATGCCTACGCGATGCAGCCGGGCGCGCCGCTGCTGCCCGACCTGTTCCTCGATTGAGCGCCGCCGCCATGCGCTACCTGCACACCATGGTCAGGGTGCGCGACCTCGACGCGTCGCTGCGGTTCTATCGCGACGGGCTGGGGCTGCGCGAGGCGCGGCGCCAGGAAAACCCCGCCGGCCGGTACACGCTCGTCTTCCTGTCCGCGCCCGAGAGCCCGGACGCCGAAATCGAGTTGACCTGGAACTGGCCGGCCGCCGACGGCAGCACCGAGGATTACGGCAGCGCCCGCAATTTCGGCCACCTCGCCTTCCGGGTTGACGACATCTACGCGCTGTGCGCGCACCTGCAGGCGATGGGCGTGGCGATCAACCGGCCGCCGCGCGACGGGCACATGGCGTTCGTGCGATCGCCGGACCTGGTCTCGATCGAACTGCTGCAGCGGGGCGACCCGTTGCCGCCGCGCGAACCCTGGGCCTCGATGCCGAACACCGGCAGCTGGTAGGGCGTCGGCGCCGCCGCGGGCTCCGCCTCAGGCGAGCCCGTCCAGCGCCTGCGCCCAGTCGGCGACGAGATCGTCGGGGTGCTCGAGCCCGACGGAAATGCGCAGCAGGTCCTGCGGCGACACCGGGTTCGCGCCTTCGACGGATGCACGGTGCTCGACCAGCGACTCGCATCCGCCGAGGGACGTCGCGTTCGTGAACAACTGCAGCTTCCCCGCCGCCGCCAGCGCGGCCTCGCGGCCGCCGCGGAGCTGCACGCTGAGCATCGCGCCGAAGTCCCGCATCTGCACGGCCGCGACCGCGTGGCCCGGATGCGAGGGCAGCCCGGGCCAGTTCACCCGCGCGACCGCCGGGTGGCCCGCCAGGAACGAAGCCAGCACGCGCGCGTTCGCGCAATGCATGGCCATGCGCGCGGCCAGCGACCGGCACCCGCGCAGCAGCAGCCATGCGCTGAACGGCGCCAGGACGCCGCCGGTGATGTGGCGGCGATGGCGCACCGCGTCGAACAGCGCGTCCTGCCGGGCGAACACGAGCGCCCCGCCGAGCACGTCGCTGTGGCCGCCGAAATACTTGGTGGTCGAATGCATGACCACGTCCGCGCCGAGCGCCAGCGGCCGCTGCAGCACCGGCGTCGCGAAGGTGTTGTCGCAGGCCAGCAGCGCGCCGTGCGCATGCGCGACCTGCGCCAGCGCGGCGATGTCGCTCACCTTCAGCAGCGGGTTGGACGGCGTTTCGGCCCAGAGCAGGGCCACCGGCTGCGCGCACGCGGCCCGCACCGCCGCGAGGTCGGACATGTCCACGAACGCCGCGTGCACGCCGCGTTGCGGCAGGAATTCGGTGGCGAGGTAGCGCAGGCCGCTATAGCAGTCGTCCGGGAGCAGGATGCGCGCGCCCGCCGGCAGCGTCTCCAGCAGGCCGGCGATCGCGGCCATGCCGGAGGCGTACGCCAGCGCCGCGGCGCCGCCTTCAAGCGCGGCGATCGCCGTCTCCAGGCGGTCCTGCGTCGGATTGCCCTCGCGCTGGTACTCGTAGCCGGCGATGCGTTCGGCGGCCGGCCCGTGCCGGAACGTGGTGGACAGGTGGATCGGCGGCGCGACCGCGCCGGTTTCCGCGTCGGTCGCGGCGCCCGCGTGCACGGCCAGGGTCTCGAGTCGCATCGTCGTCTCCGCGGTCATCGGATCAGCCCTTGGCGATGCGGAAGGCGTCGCGCGCCGCGGCGACGGTGGCATCGAGTTCCGCCTCGCCGTGCGCCGACGACATGAAGGCCGCCTCGAACGCGGACGGGGCCAGGTACACGCCGCGTTCCAGCATGGCGTGGAAGAAGCGGTTGAACGCCTTGGTGTCGCAGGCGAGCGCCTGCGCGTAGGTATCGATGCGCTCGCTGCTGAAGAACAGCCCGAACATGCCGCCGACGCGGTTGGTCGTGAACGGCACGCCCGCGTCCCGCGCGGCCGCTTCGAGGCCGTCGCAGAGGGCGTTCGTCTTCGCCTCCAGCGCTGCATGGAAGCCGGGCGCCTGCACGAGCCCGAGCATCGCCAGGCCGGCGGCCATCGCCACCGGGTTGCCGCTCAGCGTGCCGGCCTGGTAGACCGGTCCGCTCGGCGATACCTGCTCCATCAGCTCGCGGCGCCCGCCGTAGGCACCGACCGGCATGCCGCCGCCGATCACCTTGCCGAACGTGGCGAGGTCGGCGGTCACGCCGTAGCGCTCCTGCGCGCCGCCCAGGGCGACGCGGAAGCCGGTCATCACCTCGTCGAAGATCAGCAGCGCCCCGTGCCGCGTGCACAGCGCGCGCAGGTGCTGCAGGTAGCCGTCGCGCGGCGGCAGGCAGTTGGCGTTGCCCACCACCGGTTCGACGATCAGGCCGGCGATGTCCGCGCCGCATTCGTCGAACAGCGCCGTGGCGGCGTCGAAATCGTTGTAGGGCAGGGTGAGCGTGAGGTCCGCCAGCGCCTTGGGCACGCCCGGCGACGTCGGCACGCCGAAGGTGAGCGCGCCGCTGCCGGCCTTCACCAGGAAGCTGTCGCCGTGGCCGTGGTAGCAGCCCTCGAACTTGACGATGCGCGCGCGCCCGGTCGCGCCGCGCGCGAGGCGGATCGCGGAAAGCGTGGCTTCGGTGCCGGAGTTCACCATGCGCACCATCTCGCAGCCCGGCACGATGCACGCGAGGGTCTCGGCCATCGTCACCTCGAGCGGATTCGGCACGCCGAAGCTGAGGCCGTCGCGCGCCGCCGCAAGCACCGCGTCGCGCACCGCCGGGTGGTTGTGGCCGGCGACCATCGGCCCCCACGAGCCGACGTAGTCGATGTAGCGGTTGCCATCCACGTCGAACAGGAACGGCCCTTCCGCGCGCTGCGCGAAGAACGGTTCGCCGCCGACGGAGCCGAATGCGCGCACCGGCGAATTGACGCCGCCGGGCATCAGCGCGCGGGCGCGGGAGAAGAGTTCGCGGGAACGGCTGGTGTCCATCGGTGTCCTTCAGAAGAGCGCCTGCAGCGCGCGCGCCGCGGCGAGGGGATCGGGCGCATCGAACACGCCGCCGACCACGGCGACGAGGTCGGCACCGGCGGCGATGGCGATGGCCGCATTGTCCGGCGTAATCCCGCCGATCGCCACCAGCGGCAGGCCGTGGCGGGCGGCCGCGCGCAGCAGCGCCGGCGTCGCCGTGCGCGCGTTCGGCTTGGTCGTGGAGGGGAACAATGCGCCGAACGCGAGGTAATCCGCGCCCGCGGCGGCCGCGGCGGCGGCGCGCGCATCATCGTCGTAGCAGGACGCGCCGACGATCGCATCGCGACCCAGCAGGGCGCGCGCGGCGGCGATCGCTGCGTCGGCTTCGCCCAGGTGCACGCCCGCTGCACCGACCGACGCCGCCAGCGCGGGATCGTCGTTGACGATGAGCGGCACGCCGGCCGCCGCGCACGCCGCCTGCAGCCTCGTCGCCTGCTCCCGGCGCAATCCGGGGGTCGCGGCCTTGTTCCGGTACTGGAGCCAGGTGGCGTGCGCGAGCAGCGGCACGACGCGCGCCAGGAGCCGCCCGGTGTCGGCGTCGTCGGGCGTGACCAGGTACAGGCCGCGCGGGCGTCCCGCGCGTCCCGGTGCGGCGGCTGCCATGCGCGTGCGGCCTGCGTGCTGGGGAATGCGCATTATCGGCTTTCGGCGACGGCCCTGCAGTGGGACAATGGCCGCCCCCCGTCCTTCCGCGCGCTTCCGCGCGCGCCGCAGATGCCCGGAGAATCCGCCGCCACCGTCGCCTACCGCACCTGGATGTGCGTGGTCTGCGGCTTCGTCTACGACGAGGCGGCGGGGCTGCCGGAGGAAGGCATCGCGCCGGGCACGCGCTGGGAGGATGTCCCGGACACCTGGACGTGTCCGGATTGCGGCGTCACCAAGGACGATTTCGAGATGATGCCCCTGTAGAGCCGACCCGTGGCCGGCTTGCGCGCCCGCGACCGTCAGTGCGGCGTCGCCGCCGCCGCCCCGAGGTCCACCAGCCGCTCGCGCAGGGAGCCCGCGTCCGCCGCGCGCGGATACAGCTGCAGGTAGCGGCCCAGGTCGGCGCGCGCACCGTGGCGGTGGCCCAGCTTGGCGTAACCCAGCCCGCGATCGCGCAGCGCTTCGGCGTTGTCCGGCGAGAGCCGCAGGAGGCGGTCGGCGCAGCGCACCGCGCGTTCCCAGTCCTCGCGGTCGGCGTAGGCGCCGTGCAGGTTGCGCAGCATGCGCATGAGCATCGCGCGGTGCGAGGCGGGGTGCAGGATCTGGTAGAGCGCTTCGTCGTCGGGCGGTTCGCCGCCCAGGTGCGGGCGCGCGCGTTCGCGAAGTTCATGTTCGTCGAGCGGGCGGCCCCGGTTGAACGGATCCATCACCAGCACGCCGTCGCCCACCGGCAGGCGCACGAGGAAATGGCCGGGGAACGACACCCCGTCGAGCGGCAGCCCGAGCCGGCGCGCGACTTCCATCTGCACCAGCGCGAGCGAGATCGGATTGCCGAGCCTGCGCTCGAAGACTTCGTTGAGGTAGCTGTTGCGCGGGTCGTAGTACTCGGCGTGGTTGCCGGTGTATCCGAGCTCGTCGAACAGGTGGTGGTTGATCGTCGCCATCTTCAGCGGCAACGGCGCGATCGCCTCGATCTGGTCGCGCAACGCGTCGGCGTGCGCCTGCGCGATCGCGTGGTATTGCGCCGGGTCGAGGCCCGGGTATTCGTCGCTCGCGATCAGCAGTGCGGTGTCGAGCAGCGGCAGGCCGTCGTCCTCGCGTTCCGCCAGCGCGTTCCAGTCGGGGAGTTCGATGCGCGGATGCATGCGTGCCAGCCTGCTACGCCATCGGCGGAGGCGCAACCACGCCCGTTCAGCGCCCGGTGGCGATGCCGGGGCCGAATGCCATCACGGCGCCGTCGACCAGCCCCAGGCGCGCCGCTTCGCCGGCGTTCAGCTCGAGCACGTAGCGCGCGGGCGCATCGCTCGGATAGGGCGGGCACGCGTCGCCGAGCGTGCACGGGGGCACGTCGCGCTTCTGCGACACCAGCTTCCGCGCGCTGTCGAAGTACAGGATGTCCAGCGGAATGCGCGTGTTCTTCATCCAGTAGGACTGCGGCCCTTCCTCCTCGTGGATGAACAGCATCCCGTGGCCGTCGGCGAGGTGGTCGCGGAACATCAGCCCGCGCGCGCGCTCCTCATCGTCGTCGGCGACCTCGACCGCGTAGCGGTGGCCGCCGAGCTCCACCCAGTTGCCCCCGCTGGCGCAACCCGACAGGACCAGCAGGAATGCGGGGGCGAGGGCGCGGGAAACGCGGCGGAAACGGCTCATCGGAAGGCTCCAGGAAGGGTCCCGGCGACCTTCCCTGACCGCCGGCTTGCCGTCAAGGCGTCGGACCCCCTTCCCAAACGTCCACGCCCCGTGCACAATGCGCGCCCTGCCGAGGAGGCGGCGCCGGAAACCGGCTCCACCCACCCTCCGGAGAGCGAAAAAAAATCCCTCACGGGGTGTTGACGTTCCCGAAAAGGCATGTATCATGTGCGGCTCCCTCGGGCACTTCGGTGACGAGGACGGAACAAGGCGCTGAGGCCGGTTCCAAGGATCTTTGACAGTGTGCGCAGGTGACTTGTGCGGGCGTCTGGCGGGTGGCTAATCGTCCACTTGCAGACGTTCGTAACAAGAGCAACAAAGTCAATTCAAAATGCAGAAATGCATGCGAGTGATTCTGGAGCTCGGGAAACGACGACTGCACTCAAGCTATTGACGAAGCCTTCGGGCAGAGTCGCAAAACTTAAGTGAAGAGTTTGATCCTGGCTCAGAGTGAACGCTGGCGGCAGGCCTAACACATGCA
>JANINR010000110.1 GCA_024508915.1 Lysobacteraceae bacterium
GCCGACGCCGCCCAGCAGGGCGCCGAGGCCGCCGCCGCCGCCACCGGCGAAGCCGTGGGCGAAGTCGCCGCCAACACCCAGCAGGCCGCCGACGCCGCTGCCGCGGCCGCGAACGAAGCCGCCGCCGGTGCCGCCCAGGCCACCGCCGACGCCGCGCAGAACACCGCCGACGCCGCCCAGAACATGGCGGACAAGGCGCAGAACGCGGCCGACGAAGCCAAGAAGTAAGCAACGCTTCGCGTTGTCCCGGAAGGCCCGCCTCGGCGGGCCTTCCCTTTTTGCGCGCCGCAGCGGCCCGGGCGATTCCGTAGAATCGGCGGATGCCCGCCATCGCCTCGCAACTGGATCCGCGTTCGGACGATTTCCGCGCCAACGCCGACTATCACCGCGGCCTCGTCGAGGAACTCGACCGGCGCCTCGCGCGCGCCGCCGACGGCGGTGGGCAGAAGGCCCGCGACAAGCACACCGAGCGCGGCAAGCTGCTGGTGCGCGACCGCATCGCCGCCCTGCTCGACCCCGGTTCGCCCTTCCTCGAGATCGCGCCGCTCGCCGCCGAGGACATGTACGACGGCGCCGCGCCAGCGGCCGGCATGGTCTGCGGCATCGGCCGCGTCATGGGCCAGGAGGTCGTGGTCGTCGCCAACGACGCCACGGTCAAGGGCGGCACCTACTTCCCGATGACGGTGAAGAAGCACCTGCGCGCGCAGGAAGTCGCGCGCGAGAACAACCTGCCCTGCATCTACCTCGTCGACTCCGGCGGCGCGTTCCTGCCGCTGCAGGACGAAGTGTTCCCGGACAAGGAGCACTTCGGCCGCATCTTCTACAACCAGGCGCGGATGAGCGCGGAGAACATCCCGCAGGTGGCGGTGGTGATGGGCTCGTGCACCGCGGGCGGCGCCTACGTGCCGGCGATGAGCGACGAGTCGGTGATCGTGAAGGAACAGGGCACGATCTTCCTCGGCGGCCCGCCGCTGGTGAAGGCGGCGACCGGCGAGGTCGTCGACGCGGAAACGCTGGGCGGCGCGGACGTGCACACGTCGGTGTCGGGCGTCGCCGACCACTTCGCCGAGGACGACCGGCACGCGCTGCAGATCGCGCGCGACATCGTCGGCGGCCTCAACCGCCGCAAGGTGCTGCCGCTGGCCGCGCGCGCGGCGCGCGAGCCGCTGCATCCGGCCGAGGAGCTCTACGGCATCGTGCCGAAGGACCCGCGGCGTCCGTTCGACATCCGCGAAGTGATCGCGCGCGTGACCGACGGCAGCGAGCTGCAGGAGTTCAAGGCGCGCTACGGCAAGACCCTGGTCACCGGCTTCGCCCACATCCATGGCTACCCGGTCGGCATCGTCGCCAACAACGGCATCCTGTTCTCCGAGAGCGCGCTCAAGGGCGCGCACTTCATCGAGCTGTGCAACCAGCGCGGCATCCCGCTGGTGTTCCTGCAGAACATCACCGGCTTCATGGTCGGCCGCAAGTACGAGCAGGCCGGCATCGCGAAGGACGGCGCGAAGATGGTGACGGCGGTGGCGTGCTCGCGCGTGCCGAAGTTCACCGTGGTCATCGGCGGCAGCTTCGGCGCCGGCAACTACGCGATGTGCGGGCGCGCGTACGGCGCGCGCTTCCTGTGGATGTGGCCGAACGCGCGCATCAGCGTCATGGGCGGCGAACAGGCGGCCGCGGTGCTGGCGACGGTGAAGCGCGACGGCATCGAGGCCCGCGGCGGGCAGTGGTCCGCCGACGAGGAGGAAGCGTTCAAGGCGCCGGTGCGCGAGCAGTACGAATCGCAGGGCAGCCCGTGGTACGCGACGGCGCGGCTGTGGGACGACGGCATCATCGATCCGGCCGACACGCGGCGCGTGCTCGGCCTCGGCATCTCCGCATCGCTGAACGCGGAAATCGCGACGGGGATGCATTTCGGCGTGTTCCGGATGTAGTAGGCTCGGCCGACCGGGGAGTCTTCCCCATGCAACCCCGCTAGAGGGCACCACGATGGCGATCTTCGATCAGAAAACCGCGCCCAGGAAGGACGCTGCTCCGTTCACCCCCGACCTGCCGCCGTTCCGCGAAGCGGGCCAGCCCGCCGCCGACGCCCAGCCGGCCGCCCCCTCGCCGGCCGCCGCGCCGCGCGCGCAGGCCGCCGCCAAGGAGTCGCTGATCGCGTCCGACCTCACCATCGAGGGCAAGATCGAAGGCAGCGGCAACGTCCGCATCGCCGGCAAGTTCAAGGGCGACGTCAACGTGCAGGGCGACCTGACCATCGAGCAGGGCGCCAAGCTCACCGGCGGCGTCCGCGCGCGCCGCGTCGTGATCGCGGGCGAGCTCGAGGGCAACATCGAGGGCGCGCAGCAGGTCGAGCTGCAGCAGGGCGGCCTGCTGGTCGGCGACGTCAAGGCCGGCACGATGACCGTGGCCTCCGGCGCGCGCATGCGCGGCCAGGCCGACTTCGGCTGGGAAGAGAAGGGCGGCAGCGGCAAGACGGACGGCTTCTCCGCCGCATGAGCACGCCGCGCCCGGGGACGCCGGGCGCGACCCGCGCCTGTCCCCACTGCAAGGCGACGATCCTCGAAAGCGCCAGCGTGTGCCCCGCGTGCCGGGGCCACCTGCGCTACGACGAGGCGTCGATCCTGCGCGACAAGTCCAAGGTCGTGCCGCTGCGCATCGAGGGCACGCTGGTGCCGCCGGCGGGCGACGCGTTCGAGTACGCGATGGTGCTGTCGATCCGCAACGAGCGCGGCGAGGAAGTGAACCGCCAGGTGATCGGCGTCGGCGCGCTCTTCGACGGCGAGGAGCGCAGCTTCACCCTGCAGGTCGAGATGACCGAGGCCAGCGGCGCGAAGGCGCGCCGCAAGCACTGATCACGCGGCGCGCACCCGCGCCGCGCGTCCGTTCCACGCGAACCCGGCCACCAGCACCACCAGCACCACGACCTGCGCCAGCAGGCCCTGCAGCGTCGGGTACATCCCGAGCAGCTCGATGCGCGGCGCCTTCACCAGCGTCAGCGACAGCCAGCCGGCCTCCTGCAGCGCGGCGACGCCCTTGCCGGCCAGCACCACCGCCAGCACCGCCATCAGCATCGCGCTGATCGAGAAGAACTTGCCGAACGGCAGCCTGCGACTGAAGCGCAGCATCAGCCAGGCGATCGCCGCGAGCGCGAGCACCGCGGTCGCCGCGCCGCCGAGGACCGCGGCATGGTTGCCCTGGCTCCACAGCGCGACGTAGAACAGCACCGTCTCGAACGCCTCGCGATACACGATGAGGAACGCGAGCATGAACATGAACCACGCCGAGCCGCGCGACAGCGCGTGCGACATCTGCGCCTTGACGTAGCGCTGCCAGGCGTCGGCCTGGCTCTTGCCGTGCATCCAGATGCCCACCGACACCAGCACCGCGGCCGCGACCAGCGCCGCGAAGCCTTCGGTCAGCTCGCGGCTCGCGCCGCTCACTTCGACCAGCCGCGTCGCGACCAGCCAGGTCGCGCCGCCGGCGAGCAGCGCGCCGATCCAGCCGGCGTGCACGTAGGGCATGGCGTCGGTGCGGTCGGCCTTGCGCAGGAACGCGACCATCGCGATCACGAGCAGCAGCGCCTCGAGGCCTTCGCGCAGCAGGATGGTCAGCGAGCCGACGAACGCGGTGGTCGCACCGGCGCCCTCCCCCTGCGCCTCGAGCGCGATCGCCGCGCGGTCGTACAGCGCCTGCGCGGCGTCGACGCGCGACCGGACCTCGGCGACGCCGGCCCCGGCGGCCGCCTTCGCGCGCAGCGCGATCATCGCCGACTCGACTTCGGCCAGCAGCGCCTTGTCGCGCGCGGCCAGCACCGGTTCAACCGGCTCGAACCCGTCGAGGTAGGCCGAGAGGAAGCGATCGCGCGCGGTCGCGGTGTCGCCCGCAGCGTAGGCGGCCATGCCTTCCTGCAGGCGCGTGCGGCCGAGCGCAATGGTCTTCGCGTTGTCGGTCGCGCCGCCCGCCCCTGCGCCCGCGGCCGCGACGACGCCGGGATTGCGGCGCAGGTACGCGGCGAGGTCGTCGGCCTGCGCCTGGTCGAGGCCGGCGACGCCGCCCGGCAGGACCTGCACCAGCGCGGTCAGGTCGGGGATCGCGGCGCGTACGTCGGCGCGCTGCCGCCACAACGCTTCGCCGCGCGCGGCGCCCGCCGGCGGGAACGCGATCTGCCCGACGTAGAACGCGAGCGCCCAGCGGTCGGACTCCGGCAGGTGCGCGTAGCTGGCCATGCCCGTGCCGGCGAGCCCCTGCTCGATCACCTGCTGCAGCGCGAACACGCTGCGCTGGCGCGCGCGCACCGCGTCGGTGAAGTCCATCGGCGGCGGATCCAGCGCCGCGCCGCCGGGGCCGTCGCCGGCGCCGGTGGCGCCGTGGCACACCGCGCAGTCCTGCTGGTAGAGCGCGGCCGCGCCCGACAGGTCGGGCACCTTCGACGGTGCGCGCGGCATCGGATAGGCCTGCAGCAGCGCGTCGGCCAGCGCGCGCGCCTGGCGCTCGACGTCGGCGGGCGACGCCTTCGCGTCCACCGCCGCGCGCAACGCGGTGGCGCGCGACGCGAGTTCGTCGCGCGCGGGATGCGCCGGCAGCTGCGCGATGCGCTCGGCCACCGTGCCGGAGAACTCCTTCATCTCCGCGTATTCGATGTCGCTCAGCACCTGCCCGTCGCGCACCGCGCCGGCATAGTCCACCGCGATGTAGTCGAGCAGCTGCCACACCCGCTGCGCCTGCGGATCCGCGTGCGCCCCGAAGCTGGCGCCGAACGCGAGCAGCGCCGCCAGGACCGGAATCGACAGCCAGCGACGCGGTGACGCGGAACCAGTCCAGGACATGGGTGCAGCCGGGTGAATGCGGAACCGGGATTCTACGACAAACGAGAATGGATCGCATTCTCTCCCCGCAGGCCCGGGCGGCGCGGCGGCGGCCGGTATCATCTCCGGACCATGGATGCCCGGACCGACGAATGAAGGCCCCCCTGCTGCTCGACCGCGACGGCCCCGTCGCCCGGCTGCGCCTCGACCGCCCCGAGCTGCACAACGCCTTCGACGCGGCCCTGGTCGCCGCGCTCACCGATGCCCTCGCCGGCCTCGGACGCGACCCCGCCGTCCGGGTGGTAGTCCTCGAAGGATCGGGCGCGTCGTTCTCGGCCGGCGCCGACCTCAACTGGATGCGCGGCATGGCCGCCGCCGGCGAACTCGAGAACCGCGACGACGCACTCGCCCTCGCCCGGCTGCTGCGCACGCTCGACGAACTGCCGCGGCCGACGATCGCGCGCGTCCACGGCGCCGCGTTCGGCGGCGGCGTCGGCCTGGTCGCGGCCTGCGACATCGCCATCGGCGTGCCGGAGGCGAAGTTCGGCCTGACCGAGAGCAGGCTCGGGCTGCTGCCGGCGGTGATCTCGCCCTACGTCGTCGAGGCGATCGGCGCGCGCCAGGCGCGGCGCTGGTTCGCCACGGCGGAGATCTTCGATGCGGCCGAAGCGCTGCGCATCGGCCTGCTGCACCAGGTCGTCGACGCCGCCGCGCTCGACGCTGCCGTGCAGCGCCAGGTCGACCTGCTGCTCAGGGCCGGCCCGATCGCCGCCGCGTCGGCCAAGGCGCTGGTGCGCAACGTCGGCGCCGCGTCGGGCCCGGTCGCGCTGGACGCCGCGAACGCCGCGCTGATCGCGCGCCTGCGCGTTTCCGCCGAAGGCCAGGAGGGCATCGCCGCCTTCCTCGAGAAGCGCCCGCCCCGCTGGGCCCCCGGAAAGTCCTAGCCACAGATTTCACAGATTCCACAGATGGATACTCGCATGGACGCGAAAATTCCTGACCCGGCGATCAGCAGGCGGGTCATCGGCGCCTTCTACGCCACTTACAACGAACTGGGCCATGGTTTCCTCGAATCCGTGTACGAGAACGCCCTGGGCTTCCAGCTGGATTCGGAGGGACTGGAGTGGAAACGGCAAGTCCCGATCGAAGTACGATTCCGCGACCATGTGGTTGGCGTGTTCCGGGCGGATTTGGTCGTTGAACGGCAGATCATCCTTGAGATCAAGGCGGTCGACACCCTGGTGCCGGCCCATGAGGCACAGGTGTTGAATTACCTGAAGGCCACCGGATTGCGCCTGGGTTTGCTCCTGAACTTCGGGCCCAAAGCACAGGTTCGCCGTCGCATTCTCTAGCCGACCGGGTCCATTCCCCAATCCATAAAATCTGTGAAATCTGTGAAATCTGTGAAATCTGTGGCCAAAAAAAGCAACATGCTCGCGAAGGTGCTGATCGCCAACCGCGGCGAGATCGCCTGCCGCGTGATCCGCACGTGCCGGCGGCTCGGCATCCGCACGGTCGCGGTGTACTCGGAAGCCGATGCGAACGCGCAGCACGTGCGGCAGGCCGACGAGGCGTACCCGATCGGCGGGCCGCGGCCGCAGGACTCCTACCTGCGCGGCGAGGCGATCCTCGAGGTCGCGCTGCGCAGCGGCGCGCAGGCGATCCACCCGGGCTACGGCTTCCTCAGCGAGAACGCCGACTTCGCCGACGCGGTGGAAGCCGCTGGCCTCGTGTTCATCGGCCCGAAGGCCGCCTCCATGCGGAAGATGGGCAGCAAGGCCGGCGCCAAGGACCTGATGCAGGCCGCCGGCGTGCCGGTGGTGCCGGGCTACACCGGCGAGGACCAGTCGCCGGCGCTGCTTGCGCGCGAGGCCGCGCGGATCGGCTTCCCGCTGATGATCAAGGCCGCGCACGGCGGCGGCGGCAAGGGCATGCGCATCGTGCGCGCGCAGGACGAGTTCGCGGCGGCGCTGGAAAGCTGCCGGCGCGAGGCGGCCAACGCGTTCGGCCGCGACCGCGTGCTGCTCGAGCGCTACGTCGAATCGCCGCGGCACATCGAGATCCAGGTGTTCGGCGACGCGCACGGCAACGCCATCCACCTCAACGAGCGCGAATGCTCGGCGCAGCGCCGCTACCAGAAGGTGCTGGAGGAATCGCCCTCCCCGTTCCTGACGCCGGCGCTGCGGGCGGCGATGGGCGCGGCCGCGGTGCAGGCGGCGCGCGCGATCGACTACGCGAATGCGGGCACGGTGGAGTTCATCGTCGCGCCGTCGGGCGAATTCTTCTTCATGGAGATCAACACGCGCCTGCAGGTCGAGCATCCGGTCACCGAGATGACGACGGGGCTGGATCTGGTCGAATGGCAGCTGCGCGTCGCCGCCGGCGAGGCGCTGCCGCTCGCGCAGGACGACGTGCCGCAGGCCGGGCACGCGATCGAGGTGCGCCTGTACGCCGAGGATCCGGAAGCCGGCTTCCTGCCGGGGTCGGGCCGGCTCGAGCGCCTGCGCCTGCCGGCGCCGTCGGAGGACGTGCGCATCGATTCCGGCGTGGTGGAAGGCGACGTGGTCACGATCTTCTACGACCCGATGATCGCCAAGCTCATCGTCCGCGGCGCCGATCGCGGCGAAGCGCTGGCGCGCATGCGCGAGGCGCTCGCGCAATGCGACGTCGCCGGGCCGAAGTCGAACATCGCGTTCCTCGAGCGGCTGGTGCGGCACCCGGCGGTCGTCGAGGGCACGATCGACACCGGCTACCTCGACCGGCACCTCGACGAGTTCGTGCCGCAGGCCGGCGACGGCATGCCCGACGGCGCGCTGGCGGCGGCGTGCACGGCGCAGCTGCTGCTGCAGGAACGCGCGTGCGCGGCGGAAGCCGCCGCGTCCGGCGATCCCGGTTCGCCGTGGGCGCGCGCGGACGGCTGGCGGCTCGGCCACGCCGGCAAGCGCCAGCTCGCGTTCCTGGCGCGCGGCGAACGCGTGACCGCGTCGGCGCAGGGCGCGGACGGCGAATACCGCATCGTGCCGGCAGCCGCGCCGGGTGCCCCGACCGAAACCTTGAACGCCGTCACGGTTTCCGGTGCACGCCTGTCCGATGGCGTCCTCGATGCGCGTTTTGACGGCACCAGCCGTCGATTCCTCGTCCATGCGGACCCCGACCGGCTGGTCGTCCACGATGGCGATCGCCGCACGCCATTCGCTCCCGTACAGGTGTATCGTCGGGACAGCGACACGTCTGCGGCAGAGGACGACCGCGTCCGGGCCCCAATGCCCGGGCGGGTGGTGGTGGTCCGGATCCGCGAAGGGGACAAGGTCGTGGCGGGACAGGAACTCGTGGTCGTCGAGGCGATGAAGATGGAGCTCGCCCTCAAGGCTCCGCGCGACGGCGTCGTCGCCGGCGTGCCCGCGGCCGCGGGGGACTTCGTCGAGGCCGACGCCGTGCTGGTGGCGCTGGAGCATTGACATGCCGACGCCCGCCAGCGTGCGCATCGTGGAAGTCGGCCCGCGCGACGGGCTGCAGAACGAGAAGGCGATCGTCCCCACGCCCGCCAAGGTCGAACTGATCGACCGATTGTCGGCGACCGGCCTGCGATGCATCGAGGCGACCAGCTTCGTCAGCCCCAAGTGGGTGCCGCAACTCGCCGACGCCGCCGAGGTGATGGCCGCGATCGACCGCAGGCCGGGCGTGCGCTATCCGGTGCTCGTACCGAACCTGCAGGGCTACGAGCGCGCGCTCGCCGCCGGCGCGACCGACATCGCGGTGTTCACCGCCGCGTCGGAAGCCTTCAACCGCCGCAACACCAATGCCGGCATCGACGAATCGCTCGAGCGCTTCGCGCCGGTGATGGCGCGCGCGCGCGCCGACGGCGTCGCGGTGCGCGGCTACGTCTCGACCGTGCTCGGCTGCCCGTACCAGGGCGAGGTGCCGCTGGCCGACGTGGTGCGCGTGGCGCGCGCGCTGCACGCGATGGGCTGCTTCGAGGTCTCGCTCGGCGACACGATCGGCACCGGCACGCCGGCGAAGGCGCGCGCGATGCTGCGCGCGGTCGCCGCCGAGGTGCCGATGGCCGCGCTCGCGGTGCATTTCCACGACACCTACGGGCAGGCCCTGCCCAACCTGCTCGCCTGCCTGGAGGAAGGCGTGGCGGTGGTCGATTCGTCCGTCTCCGGCACCGGCGGCTGCCCGTACGCGCGCGGCGCGAGCGGCAACGTGGCGACCGAGGACGTGGTGTACATGCTGCACGGCATGGGCATCGACACGGGCGTGGACCTGGCGCGCCTCGTGGACACCGGGCGCTGGCTGGCGGCACTGCTCGGCCGCGCCAGCGGCAGCAAGGTCACCCAGGCGACCGCCGTCGCGTGAGCCAGCAGCTGCCCGCGGCTTCGCCCGCGCCGCAGGCGGCGGTGGACGCCGAGGGCGTGCTCGCGATGCTGCTCGGGGCGATCGCCGACGCGCGGACCAGCGAGGAAACGCGCGCCCTGCTGCAGGAGGCCGCGGACGCGCTGCAGGTCGCGATGGCCGTCGCCGACGCCGAGCGCCAGCGCTACCGCGCACTGTTCGACGCCGTACCCGATCCGGTGAGCGTGATCGCCTGGGACGGCACGGTGCTCGACCTCAACCGCGCCGGCGTCGCGGCGTACCGGCGTAAGCGCGAAGACATCATCGGCCAGCCGATCCACGTGCTGAACCCGGAACTGCCGCGCGACCACATGGGCCCGGTGTACGAAGCGCTGCGCGGCGGCGGCTCGCACGTGGTGGAAGTCACCAACATGCGCGCCGACGGCACGCGCTTCCCGGTCGAGGTGCACTCGGCCAACTTCGAGTACGAAGGCCAGCCGTGCCTGGTCGCCGTGGCGCGCGACCTCAGCGGGCGCGCGGAAGCGGAGATGCGTTACCGCGAGCTGATGGCGGTGATGGACAAGGGCATCGTCATGCGCGACGCCACCGGCGCGGTGGTGTACGCCAACGCCGCCGCGATCCGCATGCTCAGCGTCGAGCCCGGCCTCAGCCTCGACGAGGAACTGCGCCCCGGGCGCTGGCACATCATCGGCGAGGACGGCCGCGAGCTCGCGCCGGCGGACCTGCCGGCGCTGCGCGCGCTGCGCACGGGCCGCGTCGAGGAGAACACCGTCCTCGGCTACTACAACGTCCGCCTGCGCAAGCTGACCTGGTTCGCCGTGACCTCGGTGCCGCAGTTCGCCGCCGGCGCCGACACGCCGCACCAGGTGATGTCGCTGTTCACCGACGTCACCGACCTCAAGCGCGACAGCGCCCTGTTCGAACGCGTGCAGGCGCTGGCGCACATCGGCGGCTGGCAGTGGGACTCGGGCCGCGACCGGCTCTACCTCAGCGACGAAACGCTGCGCATCATCGGCCTGGACCGCGCGCCGGTCGGCATGGCCGAGGCGCAGCAGGTGCTGGTCGAAGCGGACCGGGCCCGCCTGCAGGCCGCGATCGCGCACACGCTGGCGACCGGAGAGGGCTTCGACCTGGAACTGCAGGGGCGCCGCGGCGACGCGCCGTTCTGGGTGCGCGCGATCGGCGAATCGGTGACGGCGGGTGCGCTCTCGCGCCACCTCACCGGCACGGTGCAGGACATCACCGAGCGCAAGCGGGCCGAGGAAATGCTGCGGGTGCAGGCGCGCACCGACCCGCTCACCGGCCTGCTCAACCGCGACGCCATCCTCGGCGAACTGGTGGCGCTGCTCGACGCGCCGGTGGCGCATCCGGTGGCGGTGCTGTACATCGACCTGGACCGCTTCAAGATCGTCAACGACGTGCTCGGCCATGGCGCCGGCGACGAGCTGCTGGTGTCGGCCGCGGCGCGGATCCGCCGCGCGGTCGGCGACGACGGGCTGATCGCGCGCTTCGGCGGCGACGAATTCCTGGTCGCGTGCCGGATCGGCGACGACCCGGCGCGGCCCGAGCGCATCGCCGACGCGATCCTCGGCGCGTTCGGCGACAGCTTCCGCTTCGACAACGAGGAATTCGCGATCACCGCCAGCATCGGCATCGCGCGCGCGCCGGCCGACGGCACCACGGTGCAGGCGCTGGTGCAGAACGCCGACGCGGCGATGTACGACAGCAAGCGCCGGATCCGCAACGGCTGGCAGGCGTACACGCCGGCGCTGGCGCATTCGCAGCAGGAGCGGCACCGCATCGAGGCGCACCTGCGCCGCGCCGCCGAGAACAACGAGTTCCACCTCGTGTACCAGCCGCAGGTGCTGCTGGCCACCGGCGCGACCGTCGCCGCCGAGGCGCTGATCCGCTGGGACAACGACCAGTTCGCGCAGATGCGGCCGGACCAGTTCATCGCCCACGCCGAAGTCACCGGCGACATCGTGCGCATCGGCGGCTGGGTGCTGCGCGAGGCCTGCCGGCAGGCGCGGCAGTGGCATGTCGAGGGCGTGCCCTTCGGGCGCATCGCGGTGAACGTGTCGTACCGCCAGTTCCTCGGCGACGACCTCGCCGGCGCCGTGCGCGCGCTGCTGTCGGAGTTCGAGCTGCCCGGCTCGGCGCTGGAACTCGAATTCACCGAGCGCGTGCTGATCGAGGACGCGCCGGACACGCAGCGCACGTTCGCGGCGCTGCGCGACCTGGGCGTGACCCTGACCATCGACGATTTCGGCGAAGGCTACAGCGCGCTCAACTACCTGCGCCGGCTGCCGATCCACGGGCTCAAGCTGAGCCAGATGTTCCTGCAGGGCGTGCCGGGCAACCGCTCCGACGTGGCGGTGTGCCAGGCGGTGTGCGGCATCGCGCGCAGCCTCGGGCTGGCGCTGGTCGCCGAGGGCGTGGAGAATGAGGCGCAGCGGCGTTTCCTCGTCGACCTCGGGATCGAGGTCGGGCAGGGATTCCTGTTCTCGCCGGGGCTTGCGCCGCACGGTTACGCAGCGCGCCTGCTGGCGGCCGGCGCCGCGCCCGCCAACGCCTTGCCCGCCGCCTGAGGACACCGTGCCGACGAGCCCCGCGCCTTCCAGCCGCACGCCGACCGCCTGGTCGATCCGCCCGATCCGTCCCGAAGACGATGCCGCGATGGCCGCGGTCATCCGCACCGTGATGCCGGAGTTCGGCGCCTGCGGCAGCGGGTTCGCGATCAGCGATCCCGAGGTCGACTGGATGACCCGCGCCTACGCGGCGCCGCGCAGCGCCTACTTCGTGCTCGAGCGCGACGGCCGCGTGCTCGGCGGCGGCGGCGTCGCGCCGCTCGAGGGCGGCGACGCCGGCACCTGCGAGTTGCGCAAGATGTACTTCCTGCCGGAAGCGCGCGGCCTCGGCGCCGGCGCCGCGATGATGTCGCGCTGCCTCGACGCCGCGCGCGGCTTCGGGTTCGCGCGCTGCTACCTGGAGACGCTGACCGGCATGGACGCGGCGATGCGCCTGTACGAGCGCAGCGGCTTCCGGCGCATCGACGGGCCGATGGGCGCCACCGGCCACGGCGGCTGCAACACCTTCTACCTGCTGGACCTGTAGAGCCGCCCCCGGGTCGGCTTCCCCGGTCCCGTGCACCGAGGACATCCCGCATGACCAAGCGCCTGCTCGCCTTCCTCCTTGCCCTCGCCGCCCTCGCCGGCTTCGCCGCGACGGCCGCCGAGCCGGCGCGCGGCACCTGGCTGCTGCTGCCCGACCGGGTGTGGACCGCCGACGGCGATGCCGCGCACGCCGGCTGGGCCGTGCTGGTGCGCGACGGCGTAATCGCGGCCGTCGGCCCGGCCGCGTCGCTGGACGTGCCGGCCGATGCGGAGCGCATCGCGCTGCCGGGCGCGACGCTGCTGCCGGGGCTCATCGACCTGCATTCGCACGTCTTCCTGCACCCCTACGACGAGGCGTCGTGGAACGACCAGGTGCTGAAGGAATCGCCCGCGTACCGCACCATCGCCGCTGCGAACCATGCGCGCGACACGCTGATGGCGGGCTTCACCACGCTGCGCGACCTCGGCACCGAGGGCGCCGGCTACGACGACGTCGCGGTGCGCCAGGCGATCGACGACGGATTGATCCCCGGGCCGCGGCTGTTCGTGGCCACGCGCGCCATCGTCGCCACCGGCAGCTACGGGCCGGGCCCGCACGGCTTCCGCCCCGACGCCGAGCTGCCGGGCGGCGCGCAGGAAGCCAGCGGCGTCGACGAGGTGGTGCGCGCGGTGCGCGAACAGGCCGGCCACGGCGCCGACTGGATCAAGGTGTACACCGACTACCGCTGGGGCCCCGGCGGCACGACCCGGCCGACGTTCACCGCCGCCGAACTGAGGGCGCTGGTCGAGGCAGCCCACGTCGCGGGCCGCCCGGTCGCCGCGCATACCGCCAGCGACGCAGGCATGCGGATGGCGATCGAGGCCGGCGTCGACACCATCGAGCACGGCTACGGCGGCAGCGCGGAGACCTTCCGCCTGATGCGCGAGCGCGGCGTCGCCTACCTGCCGACGCTCACCGCGGTCGAATCCACCGAGACCTACTTCAACCACTACGTGCCGGGCACGTCGCCGCCGACGCCGCGGATGCAGGAGGCAGCGACCGCCTTCCGCACCGCGCTCGCGGCGGGGACGACCATCGGCAACGGCAGCGACGTGGGCGTGTTCCGCCACGGCGACAACGCGCGCGAGCCGGAATGGATGGTGCGGCTGGGCATGACCCCGGCGCAGGCGCTGCATGCGGCCACGGACGTCGCGGCGCGGATCCTGCGCCAGCAGGCTCGGCTGGGCCGGATCGCGCCCGGCCTGCGCGCGGACCTGGCGGCGTTCGCCGGCGATCCGACCGCCGACATCGCGGCGCTGCGGCACCCTGTCTTCGTGATGAAGGACGGCGCGCCCTACCGCCGCCCGTAGAGCCGACCCATGGTCGGCTGAAGCGCCCGCCGAGGCAGGCGCCGGCCATGGGCCGGCTCTACAATGGCGGGCTTTCCGCCCTGGAGTTCCCCATGCAACTGTCCGCCTCCCGCGCCATCGTCACCGGCGGCGTGTCCGGGCTCGGCCTGGCCGTGGCCCGCCATCTCGTCGCCCGCGGCGGCAAGGTCGCGCTGTTCGACCTCAACGACGACAAGGGCGCGGCCGCCGTCGCGGAACTCGGCGCGGACAAGGCGCGCTACTTCCGCACCGACGTGGCCGACGAAGCCGGCGTGGCGGCGAACGTCGCTGTGGCGCGCGAGTTCCTCGGCGGCCTCAACGTCGCCGTGAACTGCGCCGGCATCCTCGGCGCGGGACGCATGCTCGGCAAGGACGGCCCGATGCCGCTGTCGCAGTTCCAGGGCACGGTGATGGTGAACCTGGTCGGCAGCTTCAACGTGGCCAAGGCCGCCGCGGCGCTGATGCAGCACAACGACGCCGGCGAGGACGGCGAGCGCGGCGTCATCGTCAACACCGCGTCGGTCGCCGCATACGAGGGCCAGATCGGCCAGGCCGCGTATTCGGCGTCGAAGGGCGGCGTGGTCGGCATGACCCTGCCGATGGCGCGCGAGCTGGCGCGCTTCGGCATCCGCGTGATGACGATCGCGCCGGGCGTGTTCTGGACGCCGATGGTCGACTCGATGCCGGAATCGGTGCAGCAGTCGCTCGCCGCCACCATCCCGTTCCCGTCGCGCCTGGGCAAGGCGGAGGAATACGCCGACCTGGTCGCGTACATCCTGGGCAACACCTACCTCAACGGCGAGACGATCCGCCTGGACGGCGCGACGCGGCTCGCCCCGAAGTAACCGAAGGACCTGCAATGAAGGCGTACGACATCAAGAAGGGCAACGTCGTCGAGCACAACGGTACCGTGTACCAGGTGCGCGACATCGAGCGCAGTTCCCCGCAGGGGCGCGGCGGCAACGTCAAGTACCGGTTCACGATGTACTCGGTGCCCGGCGGCGCGAAGTTCGACCTCAGCGTCGGCGCCGAGGACGACCTGCGCGAAGTGGACCTGGCGCGCCGCCAGGCGACGTTCTCGTACAAGGACGGCGACGCGTTCGTGTTCCTCGACGACGCGGACTACACCCCCTACACGCTCGACGCCGACGTCGTCGGCGACGCCGCCGGCTACATCGTCGACGACCTCTCGGGCTGCTACGTGCAGGTGATCGACGACATGCCGGTCGGCCTGCAGCTGCCGCAGAGCGTGGCGATTGAGGTCGTGGACACGCCGCCGGAGCTGAAGGGCGGCACCGCGACGAAGCGACCGAAGCCGGCGAAGCTCGCGACGGGCCTCGAGATCCAGGTGCCGGAATACATCGGCAACGGCGAAAAGGTGTGGGTCAACACCACGACCGGCGAGTTCGCCGGCCGCGCCGACTGAAAAAAGGGGTCAGACCCCTTTTTCGAGCCACTTGAGGGCCATGCGGCGGACGGAGGCGTCCGCCGCGTCGTCGCGCGCCAGCGCGGCGATGTCGCGCCATGCGAGCGCATGGGACTCGTCGCTCACGACGAAGGTCTCGTCCGACCCCGCGCGCACCACGTAGCGCACGTCGTAGTGCCAGTGCGCAGGCACGCCCTTGTGCTCGGGGATCCAGTGCCGGTCGAGGTCGAAGATCCCCGGCGCGACCGAGAGGCCCGGCAGCCCCGATTCCTCTTCGGCTTCGCGCAGGGCCGCGCGCGCGAGGTCGCGGTCGCCGTCCGCGTGGCCGCCCAGCTGCAGCCACAGCCCGAGCTTGCGATGGTGCGTCAGCAGCGTGCGCGCCCCGTCCGCGGCGACCAGCCACGACGAGGCGGTGAAGTGTCCGGCGAGCCGTTCGCGCTGGAACGGGTCGTCCGGATCGCCCGGATCGGCGAGCAGCGCCAGGAAATGGCCGACGACCTCGCCCTCGCCCGGCCAGCGCCGCCGGTACGCCTCGAATTCCGCAGCGAGGTCCACGCCTTCTCCAGCCACTGTGCCTCCGGTGCCCGCCCGGCCGATCCGGAGCGCCCGCCATTATGGTGCCCGCCTGCCGCGTTCAGGTGCCCATCGGCGCTTGTGCGCCGCCCCCCGCCGCCTGTAAGGTCGGCGACTGCACGTTTTCACACGCACGTTCATCAGTCCTTGGGGGACACCACGATGCTCTTTTGGCGCGTCAAGCCGCTCGACCAGATCCTCGCCACGGCCGAGAAGAAGGCCCTCCATCGCCAGCTCGGCCCGATCCAGCTCACGCTCCTGGGCGTCGGCGCGGTCATCGGCACCGGCATCTTCGTGCTGACCGCGGAAGCGGCGCAGAAGTCGGGCCCGGCGATGATGATCGCCTTCGTGATCGCGGCGGTCGTGTGCGGCCTCGCCGCCCTCGCCTACGCCGAGCTCGCCTCCATGGTGCCGGTCTCCGGCTCCGCCTACACCTATACCTACGGCGTCATGGGCGAGCTGATCGCCTGGATCGTCGGCTGGGCCCTCGTGCTCGAATACGCCATCGGCGCGACCGCGGTGTGCGTCGGCTGGTCCGGCTACGTCAACGGCCTGCTCAACAGCGGCGTCTTCGGAATGGTCGAGCCAGGCACGCTGTCGCTCCCGCTGTGGCTCCAGACCGGATATTTCTCCGGCGGCGGCTTCAACCTGCTCGCCTTCCTGATCGGCCTGGCCGTGACCTGGCTACTGGTCATCGGCACCTCCAAGAGCGCCAAGGTCAACGCCGTCCTGGTCGCGATCAAGATCATCGCGCTCACCGCGTTCATCGTGCTGGCGCTACCTGCGGTCAAGAGCGCGAACATGCAGCCGTTCATGCCCACCGGCTGGGGCAGCCCGACCGGCGGCGTCGGCATCCTCGGCGCGGCGGCCTCGATCTTCTTCGCCTACGTCGGCTTCGACGCGGTGTCCACCGCCGCGGAGGAAACCAAGAACCCGAACCGCAACATCCCGATCGGCCTGATGGGCGCGCTCGCGATCTGCACCATCTTCTACCTGCTGGTCGGCTACGGCGCCGCCGGTTCCGTGGGCGCGCAGCCGCTGTTCGGCGCCGACGGCATCGCCCTCGACCCGGGCACGCCGGCCATGGCCGCCGCCTGCGCCCTGCCTGCGAACGCCGGCGCCCTGGTGTGCAGCAACGAACCGCTGGCCCACGTGATCCGCGTGCTCGGCTTCCCGCAGATCGGCAACCTGATCGCGCTCGCCGCCGTGCTCGCGCTGCCGTCGGTCATCCTGATGATGATGTTCGGCCAGACCCGCATCTTCTTCACGATGTCGCGCGATGGCCTGCTGCCCGACGCCCTGTCGCGGATCCACCCGCGCTTCCACACCCCGCACGTGGTGACGATCATCACCGGCATCGTGGTCGCGATCTGCGCCGCGCTGTTCCCGGTGGGCAAGCTGGCCGATACCTCGAACGCCGGCACCCTGCTCGCGTTCGCGATGGTCTCGATCGGCGTGCTGATGCTGCGACGCATCCAGCCCAACCGCCCGCGCCCGTTCCGCACGCCGATGGCCTGGATCATCTGCCCGCTGGCGGTGCTCGGCTGCGCCCTGCTCTTCGTCAACCTGAGCTCGGTGGCGAAGACGGTGTTCGTGGTCTGGGCGCTGATCGGCCTGGTGTTCTACGCGTTCTACGGCGTGCGCCGGAGCCAGCTGGCCCCGGGCAACGCGCAGGCCGACGACTGATCGCCCGCGCCCGTCCGCCATGCTGAACCGACTGCTCGCCACGCGGCACCCGCACGCCGTCACCGGCGACGCCAACCAGCTGCAGCTGCATCGCACGCTCGGACCCTGGGGCCTCACGGCCCTGGGGATCGGCGCGGTCATCGGCGGCGGCATCTTCGTGATCACCGGCCAGGCGGCCGCCGACCACGCGGGGCCGGCGATCATGCTGTCGTTCGTGCTGGCGGCGATCTGCTGCACGTTCTGCGCCCTCGCCTACGCCGAGTTCGCGGCGATGGTGCCGGTCTCGGGCAGCGCGTACACGTACACCTACGCCACCCTCGGCGAGCTGGCCGCGTGGTTCATCGGCTGGATGCTGGTGCTCGAGTACGGCGTCTCCGCATCGGCCGTGGCGGTGAGCTGGACGGGTTATTTCCTCAGCCTCCTGGACAACTTCGGCATCCACCTGCCCGCGGCGCTGGTGAGCGCGCCGCTGGACGCGACGCTCAAGCCGACCGGCGCGATCGCCAACCTGCCCGCGGCCGGCATCGTGCTGGCGTTGACCTGGCTGTGCTACGTCGGCATCCGCAAGTCGTCGGCGATGAACATGGCGATGGTCGTGCTGAAGACCGGCCTGATCCTGCTCGTGATCGCCGCCGGCTGGAAGTACGTCGACCCGGCCAACTGGCATCCCTTCATCCCCGCCAACGAGGCGCCGGGCCGGTTCGGCTGGGACGGCGTGCTGCGCGGCGCGGCGATGGTGTTCTTCGCCTACATCGGGTTCGAGGCGGTGTCGGTCGCGGCCCAGGAATCGAACAAGCCGCAGCGCGACCTCCCGGTCGGCATGCTGCTCTCGCTGGCGATCTGCACCGTGCTGTACATCGCGATGGCGGCGGTGATGACGGGCCTGGTGCCGTACACCCTGCTCGGCACCGACGAGCCGGTGGTGACCGCGGTGGCGGCGCACCCGGAACTCGGCTGGCTGCGCATCGTCGTCGAGATCGGCGCGCTGATCGGTCTGTCGTCGGTGGTGCTGGTGATGATCATCGGCCAGCCGCGCATCTTCATGATCATGGCGCGCGACGGCCTGCTGCCGCCCGTGTTCACCCGGATCCACCCGGAATACCGCACGCCGCACATCAACACGGTGATCACCGGCATCGGCATCGCGGTGCTGGCGGCGGTGTTCCCGCTGGACGTGCTCGGCGAGCTGACGTCGATGGGCACGCTGATCGCCTTCGCGGCCGTCTGCGCCGGCGTGCTGATCCTGCGCCGCACCCAGCCCGACCTGCCCCGCCCGTTCCGGATCCGCGGCGTGTGGTTCGTCTGCCTCGCGGGAATCTTCTCGTGCCTGGCGCTGCTGTCCACCATGACCGCCCACAACTGGTTCCTGATGGTGGTGTGGACGGGCTTCGGCTTCCTCGTCTACTTCCTGTACGGGTACCGGCACAGCCTGCTCGCCCGCGCCGGTCGCGGGGGCTAAGCTGGACGACGAGCGCACCGCGCGGCAATCGCTGATCGACCACTGCCGCGCGATGAACGCCAGTGGCCTGTCGCTGAACAGGTCGGGCAATGCCAGCCTGCGCTGGGGCGACGGCCTCCTGATCACGCCCACGGGCCGCGCCTACGACTGCCTGCAGCCGGAAGACATCGTGTTCCTGGAGGCCGATGGCACCTGCCCGCCGGGCCAGCTGGCGCCGTCCAGCGAATGGCGCTTCCATTGCGACATCCTGCGCGCGTTCGCCGACGTCCACGCGGTGGTGCACGCGCACTCGCCGCACGCGACCGCCCTCGCCTGCCTCGGGGAGGGCATCCCGGCGTTCCACTACATGGTCGCGGCGGCCGGCGGCGACCGCATCCCGTGCGCCGATTACGCCACCTTCGGCACGCCCGAACTGTCGGCGAACGTGCTGCGGGCGCTGGATGGCGGCCTGCACGCCTGCCTGATGGCGAACCACGGCCAGGTCGCGACCGGCAGGACGCTGGACGAGGCCTACGCCCTGGCCTGGGAGGTGGAGAACCTGGCCCGCCAGTACATGCTGGCCCGCTCCCTGGGCGCCACCCGCAACCTGTCGGGCGAAGAGATGGCGCGGGTGCTGGCGAAGTTCCGGGACTACGGCCGGCAGCCCACGGACGACTGAGCCGCGTGCCGCTACACTGGGGGCCATGAACGCCCCCGCCTTCGACCACAACCTCTACGCCGGCTGCGCCGCGCAGATCATCAGCCACACCCGCGAACTCGCCGCCAAGGGCTTCACCCCGGCGACGGCGGGCAACTTCTCCATCCGGATGGGCGCGGACCACGCCGCCATCACCATCTCCGGCAAGGACAAGGGGCGGCTGACCGAAGCCGACATCATGGTGGTGGACATGGACAACAACCCGGTCGCCACCCACCATCGGCCGTCCGCCGAAACCGCGCTGCACACCCACCTGTACCGCCGTTCCCCCGACATCGGCGCCGTGCTGCACACGCATTCGCCGACCCAGACCATCGCCGGCCTGCTGTACGCCGGCGAAGGCCGCGTCCGCCTGCGCGACTACGAGCTGTTCAAGGCCCTGCGCGGCCACACCACCCACGAGACCGTCCTGGACCTGCCGGTGGTGCCGAATTCGCAGGACATGGCGACGCTCACCGCGAGCGTCGACGCCGCGCTGGACGCGGCGGACAACTGGGGTTACCTGATCGCGGGCCATGGCCTCTACGCCTGGGGCCACGACATCGCCGAAGCGCGCCGCCACCTCGACGCCTTCGAGTTCATGCTCGGCTGCGAGCTGGAAATGCGCCGCCTGCGCAACTGAGGGACTGCCCGTGAGCCGATTGCGCATCTTCGATGAAAGCGCGCCGGACGCGCCCCTGCTCGCGAGCGCCGACCATGCCGTGATGCGCGCGGAGCTCGCGGCCATCGGCGTCGCCTTCGAGCAATGGGAAGCGGCACAGCCCGTCGTCCCCGGCGATCCGCCCGAGGCGATCATGGCCGCCTACAAGGCCGACATCGACCGCCTGGTCGAAGCCAACGGCTTCCGCTCGGTGGACGTGGTGAGCATCGCGCCGGACAACCCGCAGCGCGCCGAAATGCGGAAGAAGTTCCTCGACGAGCACTTCCACAAGGAGGACGAAGTCCGCTTCTTCGTCGCCGGCTCCGGCCTGTTCACCCTGCACGTGGACGGCAAGGTGTACGAGGTGCTGTGCGAGTCCGGCGACCTGATCGCGGTCCCGGACCGCATGACCCACTGGTTCGACATGGGCCCGGAGCCGAGCTTCGTCGCGATCCGCTTCTTCACCGAGCCGGACGGCTGGGTCGGCCACTTCACCGGCACCGACATCGCCACCCGCTTCCCGCGCTACGAGTGAACGCGTTTCGATGACGACGATCCTGACGGACATCGAGGGGACGACGAGCAGCATCTCGTTCGTGAAGGACGTGCTGTTCCCGCATGCGCGGCGCGCCTTGCCGGGCTTCGTGCGCGAGCACGGGTGCGAGCCGGAGGTGCGGCGCTGGCTGGACATGGTCGCGACCGAGCACGGCGCGATGTGCGACGACGCCATGATCGTCGAGACCCTGCAGGGCTGGATCGACGAGGACCGCAAGCACACCGCGCTCAAGGCGCTGCAGGGCCTGGTCTGGCGCGAAGGCTACCTGTCGGGCGAGCTCGAGGCCGACATGTACCCCGACGCGGTCGCCGGCCTGCGCCGCTGGCACGACGCGGGGCACCGCCTGGCCGTCTATTCCTCGGGCTCGGTCGCGGCGCAGAAGCTGCTGTTCGCGCACACGGACGCCGGCGACCTGACGCCGCTGTTCGACGCGTTCTTCGACACCGAAGCGGGCCCGAAGCGCGAGGCCTCGAGCTATGCGCGCATCGCGGCAGGCCTGGGCGCGGCGCCCGCCGACATCGTGTTCCTTTCCGACGTGGTCGCCGAGCTGGACGCCGCGCGCGACGCCGGCCTGCGCACGATCCTGCTCGACCGTCGCGAGGATTACCCGCAGCCGCGCGACGCCGCCGCCGCGAACGGCCACCCGCGCGTCGCGGCCTTCGACGCCGTCGACCCCCTCCTGTAGAGCCGACCCACGGCCGGGTCGCCCACTAGGCGGGATTCGCACGCGCCGCCAGCTCGGCGCGGACATCATCCAGCGTGAGCCCGCGCGCGCGCAGCGCCACGACGAGGTGATACAACAGGTCGGCGGCCTCCGCGCGCAGCGCGCCGTCGTCGCCGGCGACGGCGGCCAGCGCGGTCTCGACACCTTCCTCGCCCACCTTCTGCGCGATCCGCGCGAGGCCGGCCTGCAGGAGGCGATCCGTGTAGCCGGTCGAAGGCGCCGCGATGCGCTCCGCCACCAGCGCATCCAGCGCGCCCAGCGGATCGCCCGGCGCCTGCGGAAAGCAGCTGCATCGCCCGAGATGGCAGGTCGGGCCGTGCGGGCGCGCGAGCACCAGCAGCGTGTCGCCGTCGCAGTCGGCCTCGACCGACACGAGTTCCAGCCAGTGGCCGGAGGTCTCGCCCTTGCGCCACTGCCGCTGTCGGCTGCGGCTGTAGAAGGTGACGCGTCCGCTGCCGAACGTGGCCGCGAGGGCCTCCCGGTCCATGTAGCCGAGCATGAGCACGCGCAGGGTCGCGGCGTCCTGCACGATGGCCGGCAGCAGCCCGCCCTGGCGCTCCCAGGCGAGGGCGTCGCCGTCGAGCGATGCGTTGCCCGTGCTCATGTCAGCCGCACCCGGATGCCCGCCCCGTCCAGCGCGCGCTTGAGCGCGCCGATCTCCAGGCTGCCGTCATGCAGTGCGCCGGCCGCGAGCGCCGCATCCGCATCGACGCGGAAGGCGGCCTCGAAGTGCGCCGCCCGCCCCGCGCCGCCCGATGCCACCAGCGGCACCGCGCAGACCGCGCGCGCGGCGGCCAGCTGCCCGAGGTCGAAGCCGTCGCGGGTGCCGTCGCTGTCCATGCAGTTGAGCACGACTTCGCCGGCGCCGCGTTCCTGGGCTTCCGCGATCCAGTCGAGCGTCCGGCGCGGCAGCGCGCGCATGCGCGACGCATCGCCGCTGTGGCTGCGCACGCGCCATTCGCCGTCGCCGTCGCGGCGCGAGTCGACGCCGACCACGACGCACTGGCGGCCGAAGGCGTCGGCGAGCTCGGCGATGAGGTCGGGCCGCTCGAGCGCCGGGGTGTTGATCGACACCTTGTCCGCGCCCGCATTGAGCAGGCTGCGTGCCTGCGCGACGGTCCGGATGCCGCCCGCCACGCACACCGGGATGTCCAGGTCGCGAGCCACGCGCCCGACCCATGCCGGGTCCGCGCAGGTGCCCCGCGGGCTCGCGGCGATGTCGTAGAGGACGATCTCGTCCGCGCCGGCGTCGCGGTGCCTGCGCGCCAGCTCGACCACGTCGCCCATGTCGCGGTGGCCTTCGAAGCGCACGCCCTTGACCACGCGGCCGTCGCGCACGTCGAGGCAGGCGATGATGCGGCGGCTCAGCATCGGAGGCTCGCGAGCGCCAGGCCGCCCTCGAGCAGGCTGCGGCCGAGCACGGCGCCGGCGCAGCCGATCGCTTCGACCGCCGCCAGGTCCGCCGCGTCGCGGATGCCGCCGCTGGCCTGCAGCGCGAGGCCCGGACAGGCGGCGCGCAGCTCGCGATACAGGTCGAGGCCGGGCCCGGCAAGCGTGCCGTCGCGGGAAATGTCCGTGCTCAGCAGGTGGCGCAGGCCCGCGGCTTCGAAGCGCCGGGCGAGTCCGGCGAGGGAGGCCTCGGTGGCCTCGGTCCAGCCCGCGACGGGCAGGCGCCAGCCCCGCTCCGCGTCCGGCCGCGCGTCCAGCGCCACCACGAGCGCGTCGGCGCCGAAGCGCGCGATCCAGGACGCAACGCGCTCGGGATCGCGGATCGCCAACGAGCCCACCACCACCCGTGATGCGCCCGCATCCAGCAGGCGCTGCACGTCGGCCGCCTCGCGCAGCCCGCCGCCGGTCTGCACGCGCAAGCCCGCCGCTGCAAGGCGCGGGAGCAGCGGCAACAGCGCATAGCGCCCCTCGCGTGCGCCATCGAGATCGACCAGGTGCAGCCAGCGGGCGCCCTGCGCGGCGTAGCGCTTCGCCTGGTCGAGGGGCGCGTCCGCGTAGCGCGTCTCGCGCGCGTAGTCGCCCTGGCGCAGGCGCACGACGCGCCCGTCGCGGACGTCGATAGCGGGATACAACTCGAGGGTCATGGCACGGGCACCCGAAGGAAGTTGTCGAGCAGGCGCGCGCCCGGGCCGGCGGAGCGCTCGGGGTGGAACTGCACGCCGAACGTCGTGCCCCGCTGCACGGCAGCGGCGAACGTCGCGCCGTGGGTGGCGACGGCAATGCAATCGACGCCCTGCGGCGCCGCGTAGCCGTGCACGAAATACATCTGCGTCCCCGGCGGAATGCCGTCGAAGAGCGGCGTCGAACCGACGGTCGCCACCGCATTCCAGCCCATGTGCGGCACGCGCACGCCCGGCGCCGGCGGCAGCGCCTCGACGCGGCCGGGCAACAGTCCGAGCGTGGCGACGTCGCCCTCTGCCGACGTTGCGAACAGCAGCTGCATGCCGAGGCAGATGCCCAGCAGCGGCACGCCGGCCGACCGCAGGGCCTGGTCGAATCCGCGATCGCGCAGCAGGGCCATGGCCGGGCCGGCGGCGCCGACGCCGGGCAGCACGATGCGGTCGGCGCCGCGCAGGCCGTCCGCGTCGCTGGCGATCGCCGCGCGCGCGCCCAGGCGCTCGAACGCGCAGCGGACCGATGCGAAGTTGGCGCCCCCGGCATCCACGATGGCCACGGCCGGCGCCATCACAGCGACCCCTTGCTGCTGGGCAGCTGCGCGCCCTCGCGCCGCACCGCCTGGCGCAGCGCGCGCGCCACGGCCTTGAAGCAGGCCTCGACCTTGTGGTGCTCGTTCCCGCCGCGCACGCGCAGGTGCAGCGTCATGCCGGCGCCGTCGGCCAGCGAGCGGAAGAAATGCGGCACGAGCTCGGTCGGCAGGTCGCCGACGCGCTCGCGCGCGAACGTGCCGTCGAAGGCGAAGAAGGTCCGGCCGGAGAGATCGAGCACCGCCTCCGCGACCGATTCGTCCATCGGCAACGTGAAGCCGTAGCGGCCGATGCCGCGCTTGTCGCCCAGCGCTTCGCGCAGCGCCGCGCCGAGCGCGAGCGCGCAATCCTCGACCACGTGGTGCTCGTCGACCTCGAGGTCCCCCTCGCAGCGCAGGCGCAGGGCGATCCCGCCGTGGGTGCCGAGCTGCGCGAGCATGTGGTCGAAGAACCCGAGGCCGGTACGCACGTCGGGATCCGCCGCTCGGTCGAGGTCGACCGACACCGCGATGCGCGTCTCGCGCGTCGCGCGCTCGACGCTGGCGGTGCGCGGAGCGTCGAGCAGCCGGCGCGCGACCTCCGGCCAGGACAGCCCGTCGCCGAACACCGGCGACGCAAGCCTGAACCCGCGCACGCCGAGGTTGGCCGCGAACGCGAGGTCCGTGTCGCGGTCGCCGACCACCGCCGAGCGCGCCCAGTCGATGCTTCGGTCGCGCAGCAGGTGCAGGACCAGTCCCAGCCCCGGCTTGCGCGTGGGGGCGGGCGCCTCCGGCAGGCTCTCGTCGACCAGCACCTCCTCGAAGCCGGCGCCCTGGCTCTCCAGCAGCTGCAGCAGCAGCGCCTGCGGACCCTCGAACGCGGCACGCGGGAACGACGCGGTGCCCAGCCCGTCCTGGTTGGTGACCATCACCAGGCGATAGCCCGCCTCGCGCAGGCGCGCGAGCGCAGGAATCGCGCCGGGCACGAAACGCAACTTGGCGTAGTCGTCGACCTGGAAATCCGCCGGTTCCTCGATCAGGGTGCCGTCGCGGTCGACGAACAGGATCGGCGCGCCGCTCATGCGCCCTCCCCGGCCGCCGCCAGCGCCCGGACCAGGGCCGCGTTCTGGCGCGCGGTGCCGACGGTGGCGCGGACCGCGTCCGCGAGTCCCGGGGCGGCGCGCATGTCGCGCACGGCGATGCCGGC
>JANINR010000111.1 GCA_024508915.1 Lysobacteraceae bacterium
GTACTGGCCGGCGAGGGCGCCCCCCGGGCCGCCGCCGCCCTGCTGGCGGCGTGGCGGCGGCCTCCCGCCGGCACCCGCGGCGACCGGATCTTCGCGGCGCTCGCGCGTGGCCGGCTGCGCGCCCTGGCTGCCGGTGCGACCGATCGCAACCGGAGCCCCTCGCAATGGCACGCATTGTGGACGGCGTGGCGGGCCGGACGCAGCGTCCCGCACACGTGAGCAGTCCCGGGTTCCCCCGCCGATAGAATGCACGCCATGCCCCCCTCCACCCGCCCATCGCCGCTGCCGGACGTCGCCGCAGACGCCGTGGCGCTCGCGCGCCCGATCGACTGGGTCGGCATGGACAACATCGCCCTGCCGGTGCGCATCGCCGGGCAGGGCGAGGACTCGCTGCAGGTCGCCGCGTCGGTCGACGTGGCCGTGGACCTGCGCGAGCCCGGCGCGCGCGGCATCCACATGTCGCGCCTTTACCTGCGCCTGCAGGACGCGTTCGCGGCCGAGGCGATCACGCCCGGCGGCCTGCGCCGCGTGCTCGACGACCTGGTCGAATCGCAGCAGGGCCTGTCCACGTCCGCGCGCTTGGCCGTGCGCTACGAACACCTGCTGCAGCGCGGCTCGCTGGCCAGCGGCCTGCTCGGCTGGAAGCGCTATCCAGTCGCGATCGAGGCGGTGCTGCGCGAAGGCCACATCAAGGTCGCGCTCGCGCTGGAAGTGGAGTATTCGAGCACGTGCCCCGCCTCGGCCGCGCTGTCGCGGCAACTCAATGCGCGCCGCTTCGCCGAGGATTTCGCCGCGGCGCGGCCGCTGTCGACCGAGGTGGTGCACGACTGGCTCGCGTCGGAGCGCGGCCTGGCCGCGACGCCGCATGCGCAGCGCAGCCGCGCGAAGGTGCGGGTCGAGCTGCGCCAGTCCTTCGACGGACTCCCGGTCGCCGCGCTGGTCGACGTGCTGGAAGCCGCGCTCGGCACTCCGGTGCAGGCCGCGGTGAAGCGCGAGGACGAGCAGGCCTTCGCCGAGCTCAACGCCGCCAACCTGATGTTCTGCGAGGACGCGGCGCGCCGGATCGCCGCGGCGCTTGCCGCCGATCCGCGCGTCGAGCGCTTCGATGCCGAGGTCTCGCACTTCGAGTCACTGCACCCGCACGACGCCGTCGCCCGCATCTCCGGCTAGCTTTTCCGGCTCAGCGGGCGAAGCGGAGGCGCTGGCCGTTCGGGGCGCCGACGAGCTTCGAGCCGTCCCAGGCGAGCCGGCCGTTGACCCAGGTGGCGGCGATGCGCGAGCGGAACGTGGTGCCCTCGAAGGGCGACCAGCCGCACTTCGACAGCACGTCCTCGCGGCGCACGGTCAGCGGCGCGTCGTCGACCAGCGCCAGGTCGGCGAAATAGCCTTCGCGCAGGAAGCCGCGCTCGGCGACGTCGAACAGCTGCGCCGGCGCATGCGACACCTTCTGCACCACCTGCGCGGCGTCCATCCGGCCCTCGTGCACCAGCTCCAGCGCCGCCAGCAGCGCGTACTGCACCAGCGGCAGCCCGCTCGGCGCCTGCGCGTAGGGGCGCGACTTTTCCTCGAGCGTGTGCGGCGCATGGTCGGTGGCGAGCACGTCGATCACGTCCCCGGCCACCGCGCGGATGAGCGCCTCGCGGTCGGACGGGTCCTTGATCGCCGGGTTGCACTTGATGAAGTTGCCCAGGCGCGCGTAGTCCGAACGGTCGAAGCGCAGGAAATGGATGCAGGTCTCGGCCGTGATCATCTTGCGCGAGCCGTCCGCGCGCACCAGCGGGCCGCGCTCGAACAGCCCCAACTCGTCCGCGGTGGAGATGTGCAGCACGTGCAGGCGCGTCCCGTGGCGGCGCGCGAGTTCCAGCGCCAGGCGCGTGGACTTGATGCAGGCCTCGCGCGAGCGGATGTCCGGATGGCATTCGACCGGGATGTCCTCGCCGTACTTCGCCTTGTACGCCGCGAGGTTCGCCTCGATCGTCGGCGTGTCCTCGCAGTGGGTGATGATGGGGACGGGCGTTTCGCGGAAGATCCCGTCCAGCGTTTCCGGGTCGTCCACCAGCATGTTGCCGGTGGACGCGCCCATGAAGACCTTCACCCCGGGGGTGGCGAGCGGATCGATGACGCGGATCGCATCGAGGTTGTCGTTGCTCGCGCCCATGTAGAAGCCATGGTTGCCCCAGGCGCGGCCGAGCGCGCGGCGGTACTTGTCCTCCAGCGCCGCGGCGTCGAGCGTCGGCGGATTGGTGTTGGGCATGTCCATGAAGCTGGTGATGCCGCCGGCGACCGCGGCCGCCGATTCGATCGCCATGTCGGCCTTGTACTCGAGGCCCGGTTCGCGGAAGTGCACCTGGTCGTCGATCATCCCCGGCAGGAGGCGGCGCCCGCGCGCGTCCACCACCTCTTCGCCGGCGGCCGCGGACAGTCCGCTGCCGATCTCGGCGATGCGCCCGTCGCGGACACGCAGGTCGCCATCCACCTCGCGACCTTCGTTCACCAGACGGGCATTCACGATCAGCGTACCGGGCATGGGGCGATTCCTTTCTTCAGGAAGGGGGAGGGACGGGGTCGTGGCCGCCGGGATGCAACGGGTGGCAGCGCGCGATGCGCCGGGCCGCGAGCCAGCTGCCGCGGACGGGGCCGAACCGCGCGATCGCCGTCATCGCGTACTCCGAACAGGTCGGCACGAAGCGGCAGCGCGGTCCCAGCAGCGGGCTGACGAATCGCTTGTAGCCGCGCAGCAGGGCGATGAGCAGGCGTGAGATCACGATCCTTGGACGCGGCGCGGTGCAGGCTTGCGCGGTTGCCGCTGTAGTCCCGGCAGGGTATAACAGCGCGCTTTCCCGTCTCAAGGGAATCCGGAGGAAACGCCTGTCGTGGCAGTGAAGAAACCCGCGAAGAAGGCCGCCAAGGCCGCCAAGCCCGTCGCCGGCAAGTCCAAGGCTGCGCCGGCCCGCAAGCCGGCGCCGGCGAAGAAGTCGCCGCCCGCGAAGAAGGCCGCCACGAAGAAGGCCGCGCCCGCCAAGGCCGCGGCGAAGAAGGCGCCTGCGCGCCCGGCGCCGAAGAAGGCCGCGCCGGCGAAGGCCGCCGCGCCGAAGAAGGCGCCCGTCAAGGCAGCGAAGGCCCCGGCGAAGAAGACGCCGGCGCCCGTCGCGAAGAAGGCGCCCGCGCCTGCGCCGAAGAAGGCCGCCGTGCCGGCGCCCGCGC
>JANINR010000112.1 GCA_024508915.1 Lysobacteraceae bacterium
GCGGGCGCCGGCGGGGGCGCCGGCACGACGGAAGCGGGCGGCGGCGGCGCGGCGGAAGCCAGCGCGTCGTAGCGGACGTGCGCATCCTCGCCGGGCACCAGCCCCTTCACCTCGACGCGGGCGGTCCCCGCGCGGTCGACGCCGAGCTTGACCGCCGCGGCGTAGCTCAGGTCGATGATGCGCCCGTCGTGAAACGGGCCGCGGTCGTTCACGCGCACGACCACCGAGCGGCCGTTGGCGAGGTTCGTCACCCGCGCGAAGCTCGGCAGCGGCAGCGTCTTGTGCGCGGCGGTGAAGGCGTACATGTCGTACACCTCCAGGTTGGACGTGCGCCGCCCGTGGAACTTGTTGCCGTAGAACGACGCGGTGCCGGTCTCTTCGTAGCCCGCGGCGCTCTCGAGCACGCGATAGGTCTTGCCGAGCACGACGTAGGGCGACCGGTTGCCGTACCGCGAGTGCGGCTCGTCGCGCACCTCGGGCTCCGGGATCTCGTCCACGTCGGGAATGCCGCCGGTCGGCGCGCTGTCGGAAACGCCGGGCGCGTACAGGCCGCCGGCCACGTAGTCGCCGCGCTTGGACAGGTCTTCCTGTGCCGGCGCGTAGGGCGAACGCCGCCGCGGCTGCGACGCGCGCGTGTCGGCCTCGCCGTGGCTTTCGATCCGCACCGCCGGCCCCGCGGGCTGCGGCTTGTGCGGCGCGGTGCCGCAGGCTGCGAGCACGAGGCAGGCGGCCGCGCCGGCCGTGGCCCGCAGCAGCGCCGGCGCCGCGGCGGTCATGGCGCCGCGGCGCTCCCCGCGCGGATCGCCTGCGCAAGCTGGTGCACGGCCAGCGCGTACATCGGCGAGTGGTTGTAGCGGGTGATCACGTAGAAGTTGCGGTATCCGATCCAGTGCTCGCGGCCCTCGGCGCCGTCGAACGCGAACACGGTCGCGCCCTCGCCCGCCTTCGCCATCGGCTCGCCGGCGCGCGGCGCGTAGCCGCGGACCAGGATCGACTCGACCGGATAGACCGGGTCCGGCGCACCGGGACTGAATTCCGACACGCCCGGCGCGAGGTCCGCGCGCGCCGCGACCGGCGCACCGCGCTCCCAGCCGTGCGCGACGAAGTAGTTCGCGATCGAGGCGAAGACATCCTCCGGATCGCCGAGCAGGTCGCGCCGGCCGTCCCCGTCGCCGTCGCGGCCCCAGTTGCGCCAGCTCGAGGGCATGAACTGGCCCCAGCCCATCGCACCGGCGTAGCTGCCCTGCAGCGTGGCGACGTCGGTGCCTTCCTCCTTGCCGAGCGCGAACAGCTGCGCCAGTTCGCCGGCGAAGAACGGCGCCCGCTTCGGGTACCCGAACGCCAGCGTGTACAGCGCATCGAGCACGCGGTACTTGCCGGTGATCGCGCCGTAGCTGGTCTCGACGCCGATGATCGCGACGATGTACTCGGCCGGGACGCCGGTCGCGGCGGAGACGCGTGCCAGCTCGTCGCGGTGCTGGGCCATGAACGCGACGCCGCCCTCGATGCGGCGATCGGTCATGAAGATCGGGCGGTAGTCGGCCCAGCTCCGCACCTTTTCCGCCGGGCGGTTCATCGCGTCGACGATCGACTGCTGGAACTTCGCCTGCGCCAGCGACGCGCGCACCGCGTCCGGCGCTACGCCGTAGGTGGTCGCGGCGTAGTCCACGAACGCGGCTTCACGCTGCGCCTGCGGGATGGCCGCATCGACCACCGGGGCCGGGGCGACCGGCCGCTCCGGCGGTTGCGGCACCGGCGGCAGCGTCGGCAGCGGATCCGGGTGCGGCACGGCCACCGGTTCGGGCACCGGCGTCGGCACCGGGGTTGCACAGGCCGCGAGCAGCGCCGCGGCAACGAAAACGAGCAGTCGACGTCCCATGCCGACGAGGTTATCACGCCCCCCTGAACGCTTTCGCGCTCAGTGGCCGTGCATGGGCTTGTGCGCGCGCACGGCCATGACGACGCCGAGCCCAGCGAGCAGCGAGACGGCGGAGGTGCCGCCGTAGCTGAGCAGCGGCATCGGCACGCCGACGACGGGCAGCAGGCCGGAGATCATGCCGCCGTTGACGATCACGTAGACGAACAGCGACAGCCCCAGGCTGCCGGCGAGCAGTCGCGAATAGCCGTCGCGCGCCTGGGCGGCGATCCACAGGCAGCGGCCGACGACGAACAGGTACAGCGCGAGCACCGTCGCCACGCCGAGCCAGCCGAAATCCTCGCTGAGCACGGCGAAGATGAAGTCCGTGGTGTGCTCGGGCAGGTAGTTCAGGTGCGACTGCGTGCCCTGCCCCCAGCCCTTGCCGGTGAAGCCGCCGGCGCCGATCGCGATCTTCGACTGGATGATGTTCCAGCCGCTGCCCAGCGGATCCGATTCGGGGTTGAGGAAGGTGAGGATGCGGTCCTTCTGGTACGGCCGCAGCATCCAGAACCAAGCCACCGGCGCGGCCGCGGCCACCCCGCCGAACGCGGCGACGAACCACCACCACGACAGCCCCGCGAGGAACAGCACGAACGCGCCGCTGATGCCGACGAGCATCGCGGTGCCGAAGTCCGGCTGCAGCAGGATCAGCCCGGTGGGCACGCCGATGATCGCGGCCGCGACGAGCACCACGCGGAAGCGCGGCGGCAGCGGCTCGCGGTTGAGGTACCACGCGGCCATCATCGGCAGCGTCAGCTTCAGCAGTTCGGCGGGCTGGAAGTAGAACAGCTTCAGGTCGATCCAGTGCCGGCCGTGCTTGCCGGTGCCGATCGCCAGCACCAGCAGCAGCGGCAGCAGCGTCAGTGCGTAGGCGATCGGCGTCGCGTTGCGCAGCCGGTGCGGCGGGATGCGGGACAGCGCCCACAGCGCGGCGAGGCCGACGCCGAACCGCGCGCCCTGCGCCATCACGAGCTGCGGCGATTCGCCGCCGGCGCTGTACAGCACCGCCAGCGCGATCGCCATCAGCGCGGCGAGCGCGGCGCACAGCGGCAGGTCGAGCGTGCGCGCGAGGCGCGAGGCGACGTCGAACAGCCAGTGCAGGATCGCGTTCATCGCGCCGGTCCGGGAAGTGCCGGCACGCGCGCCGGCGTCGCGGGCGCCGGGGCGGGCGTCGCCGGGGCGTGCCCGCCG
>JANINR010000113.1 GCA_024508915.1 Lysobacteraceae bacterium
ATTCACGGCGTCCCCCGAAAGTCCCCGCACGCTTCCGCCGCCCAGCCCCGAAGCGATCCCCCGCCGCCCGTCAGAGCCGGTCGAGGACGGCGAGGAGTTCGGCCGGCAGCGGCGCGTTGAGCACGTACGGCGTCTTCCCCGCATCGAGCGCGAACTCGAGCGACGCCGCATGCAGGAACAGCCGGCGCAGCCCGGCCTGCTCGCGCAGCCGCCGGTTCACGTCCGGATCGCCGTACTTGTCGTCGCCCGCGACCGGATGGCCGATGTGGCGAGCATGCGCGCGGATCTGGTGGGTGCGGCCGGTCTCGATCCGGACTTCGCAGTAGGAGTGTCCGCCGCGCCGCTCGAGCATGCGGAAATGGCTGAGCGAGGGCTTGCCGCCCGCGGCCACCTGGACATGGCGCTCCCCGCCCTGGCGCAGGCCCACGTGCAGCGGCGCATCGACGCTCATCACGCCGTCGGGCATGCGGCCCGCCAGCAGGGCGAGGTAGCGCTTGCGCAAGCCGCCGCCACCGCCCGGGCCGGAGTCCTCGCGCATCAGCGCCTGCAGCTCGGACAGCGCCGAGCGCTTCTTGGCGACGACCAGCACGCCCGAGGTGTCGCGGTCGAGGCGGTGCACCAGCTCCAGCGACTGCCCCGGCCGCAGCGCGCGCAGGGTCTCGATCGCCCCGAAGGAAATGCCGCTGCCACCGTGGCTGGCGACCCCCGACGGCTTGTCGATGGCCAGCAGCCGGGCGTCCTCGAACAGGATCGACGCCTCCATGGCCTCCAGCAGGCCCCGCGCCGGGGTTCCCCGCGCCTCCGCCGCCTCCAGCCGAACCGGCGGGATGCGGACCTCGTCCCCGCCCTCCAGCCGCCGCTCGGCCTTGGCGCGACCGCCGTTCACCCGGACCTGCCCCGAGCGCACCAGCTTGTAGACCAGGCTTCTCGGGGCGCCCTTCAGCTGGCCCAGCAGGAAATTGTCGAGGCGCTGCCCGACGCGGTCCTCGGGAACCCGCACGGTGCGGGCCCCGGCGGGGCGATCGGGCGGTTCGGGAAGGGCCATCGGGACGCCTTGATCTGCTACACTCGCCGGGCGAGATAAAGGTTTGATTTCGCTGGGAGTTGCCCCTTCGCCACCTCGGTGGCGAACAGCGGGCACGGGCCGAAAGCCCACCTCCCTCGATCTCCGGCAGCAGCGCGCAACCACCGCCCCCGGGGCGGCCATGTTAGCGGCTCGCCGGCAAGCCCGGCCATCGCCCGGCGCGTCAGAACCGCCGGCGCTGAACACGACCCGCGCGTCGCGTCCCCGGATGCGACGCCGGCCCGCAACACGAAAAAACAGAAGCAAGCGCTCCCGCGGCCCGCCGTGGTGTCGTAGCGCTGGAAAACTCGAACCGTCGCCGCGCGTTCCCCGCGCAGCGGCGGTCGGCGGTCTCCAGAGGCGAAACGCCCACAGCGTCGTCGCGCGAAGCAGCGCGCGAGGAACGCCACCATGAAGAGAATGCTGATCAACGCGACGCAGGCCGAGGAGCTGCGCGTCGCGATCGTCGACGGCCAGGCGCTGTACGACATCGACATCGAGCAGCCTGCGAAAGAGCAGAAGAAGTCCAACATCTACAAGGGCCGCATCACCCGGCTCGAACCTTCCCTCGAGGCCGCCTTCGTCGAATACGGCGGCGAGCGCCACGGCTTCCTGCCGCTGAAGGAAATCTCCCGCGACTACTTCCAGTCCGGCGTCGACCCCAACAAGGCCGGCCTGAAGGAACTGCTGCGCGAAGGCCAGGAAGTGGTCGTCCAGGTCGAGAAGGAAGAGCGCGGGAACAAGGGCGCCGCCCTGACCACGTTCATCTCGCTGGCCGGCCGCTACATGGTGCTGATGCCGAACTCGCCGACCGCGGGCGGCGTCTCGCGCCGGATCGAGGGCGAGGACCGCGCCGAGCTCAAGCGCGCGATGGACGCGCTGACCATCCCCGACGAGATGGGCGTGATCATCCGCACCGCCGGCGTGGGTCGCGACGCCGAAGAGCTGCAGTGGGACCTGGACTACCTGCTGAGCGTGTGGCGCGCCGTCGCCGAGGCCGCGCTGAGCAAGCCGGCGCCGTTCCTGATCTACCAGGAATCGCGGCTGATCATCCGCGCCCTGCGCGACTACATGCGCGCGGACATCGGCGAGATCCTCGTCGACACGCCCGAGATGTACGAGGAAGCCCGCGAGTTCGTGCAGCAGGTCATGCCGCACAACCTGCGCAAGCTCAAGCACTACACCGACGACGTGCCGCTGTTCAACCGCTTCCAGATCGAGTCGCAGATCGAGGGCGCGTACGAGCGCGAAGTGCGGCTGCCTTCGGGCGGCGCGCTCGTGATCGACCAGACCGAGGCGCTGACCGCGGTGGACGTGAACTCGGCCCGCGCCACCAAGGGCGGCGACATCGAGGAGACCGCGTTCAACACCAACCTGGAGGCGGCCGACGAGGTCGCGCGCCAGATGCGCCTGCGCGACCTGGGCGGCCTGGTGGTGATCGACTTCATCGACATGTCGTCGAACAAGCACCAGCGCGAGGTCGAGAACCGCCTGGCGAACGCGCTGAAGTCCGACCGCGCGCGCGTGCAGGTTGGCCGCATCTCGCGCTTCGGCCTGCTGGAGATGTCGCGCCAGCGCCTGCGCCCCAGCCTGGGCGAATCCAGCCAGATCGTGTGCCCGCGCTGCGAGGGCCACGGCCGCATGCGCAGCATCGAGTCCCTCGCGCTATCCATCATCCGCGTCGCCGAGGAGCACGCGATGAAGGACAACACCGGGCAGGTGCTGGTGCAGGCGCCGGTGGAGATCGCGAACTACCTGCTCAACGAGAAGCGCCGCGCGCTCAGCGAGATCGAGGGGCGGCACGACGCGCCCATCGTGATCGTGGCGGACGAGCAGCTGCACACGCCGCACTACGAAGTCACGCGCATCCGCGAGAACGAACTCGGCGAGGAAACCGGCCGCCCGAGCTACCAGCGCGGCACGCCGCGCAAGCTGGCGACGATCGCGCTGAACAAGTCCAACCTCAACGTGCCGCCGCCGGCCGCGGTGACCCACGTCTACCCGGCGCAGCCGGCACCGATGCGCGAGCCGCGCGAGGACGCC
>JANINR010000114.1 GCA_024508915.1 Lysobacteraceae bacterium
CCGCCCGCGCGGACAGCGCCGCGGAGCTGGGCCCCGGGGCGGCGGCCCGCTTCGCCGCGCTGCGCGACTGGCGTGCGTCCGAAGCGCGCGCGCAGAACGTCCCGGCCTACGTGATCTTCCACGATCGCACCTTGCGCGCGATCGCCGAGGAAGCACCGCGCGACGCCGATGCCCTGGCCACGCTGCCCGGCGTCGGCGCCGCCAAGCTGGCCCGCTACGGCGAGGCGCTGCTCGCCCTGCTGCGATAAGCGGCTATGCTGCGCGCGGGGAGGATTCTCGCGCGTGGACGACAGAAGCCGGCTGGGCGCGCTGCGCGCGACCCTGCTCGAACGACCGGACGAGGTGATGCTGGAGCTCGGCGCCGGCGGCGAGCTGCTGGTCGCGCGCCTGCGCGCGGCACTGTCGGTGCTGGTGCTGGCGATGCCGCTGCTGGGCGCGGCCAGCGGCGCGGAGGTCGGCGAGACGGTCATCGGTCTCGGCGCCGCCGTGTTCGTCAACATCATGGCCCAGGTCTGGCTGGCGCTGGCGCGCAGCCGGCGCCATGCCTGGCTGCCGTACGCGACCTGCAGCTACGACGTCACCACCACCACGGGCGTGCTGGTCCTGCTGGCGATGGGCGATCGCGCGGCGGCCGTCAACAGCATGGTGATCTGGGCCTTCTACCTGGTCGCCATCGCGATGACGGCGCTGCGCAACGACGGGCGCCTGACGCTCTACGCAGGCTTGCTGGCGATCGTCCAGTACACGGTGCTCGCGGCCGCGGTCGTCGGCAGCGCCACCAGCCCCGAGCAACTGGTGTCGCCCGACTACGGCACGGCGACGATCGCGACCCAGGTCGAGCGGCTCGTCCTGCTGCTGATCATGACGCTGATCGCGTTGTGCATCGTCTATCGCATGCAGCGCCTGGTGGAGATGTCCGGGCGCGACGGCCTCACCGGGCTGCCCAACCGGATGTGGCTGCACCAACAACTGCCGCACATGCTCGAGGACCTGCGCCATGGCGGCTCGCTGAGCCTGGCCCTGGTGGACCTCGACCGGTTCCGCCGGGTGAACGACGAAGTGGGCCGCACCGGCGGCGACCGCGCGCTCCGGCACGTGACCGCCGTGCTGTCGGCCGGCCTGCACGACCGCGAACGGCTCGTGCGCCTGGGCGGCGAGGAATTCGCGGCGCTGCTCTACTGCCCCGTCGGCACGGCGTGGGAGCGCGTGGAGCAATTGCGCCGCACGCTGTGGGACCAGCCGTTCCATCCCGGGCACGGCGCCGAACCGCAGCGGGTCGCGTTCAGCGCCGGCATCGCCGCCTGGCCGCAGGACGGCCAGGACCTGTCCGCGCTGCTCGCCGCCGCGGACCGTCGCCAGCGCGCATGCAAGCGCCTGGGCGGCAACCGCGTCATGGCCCGCGATCCCTGACGCCCCGCTACACTCCACGCCACGGCAGCCGGCCACGGGTCGGCGCGACAAGACGAGAGACGACCGCATGAACCTGAAGCTGCGCCTGGTGCTGATGAACTTCCTCCAGTTCTTCATCTGGGGCGCGTGGCTCCTCACCATCGGCGCCTACTGGTTCCAGAACAAGCAGTGGTCGGGCACCAGCTTCGGCGCGATCTTCTCGACGATGGGCATCTCGGCGCTGTTCATGCCGGCGCTGATGGGCGTGGTCGCGGACAAGTGGATCAACGCCGAGAAGCTGTACGGCCTGCTGCACCTCGCGGGCGCGGCGATGCTGTTCATGGTGCCGAAGGTCGACGACCCGCACACGATGTTCTGGGTGATGCTGGCGACGATGATCTTCTACATGCCCACGATCTCGCTGGCGATCGCGGTGGCCTACAACGCGCTCAAGGAGCGCGGCATGGACGTGGTGCGCGACTACCCGCCGATCCGCGTGTGGGGCACGGTCGGCTTCATCGCCGCGTTGTGGACCACGAGCCTGCTGAAGCTCGAGACGTCAGCGGGCCAGTTCTACATCGCTTCCGCGGCATCGCTGGCGCTCGGGCTGTACGCGTTCACGCTGCCGCCGGCGCCGCCGCGCATGAAGGAGGCGAAGAGCCGCTCGGCGGTCGACGTGCTGGGCCTCTCGTCCTTCCGCCTGTTCCGCGACCGCAACATGGCGGTGTTCTTCGTGTTCGCGATGCTGCTGGGCGCGGCGCTGCAGCTCACCAACGCCTACGGCGACACGTTCCTGCACGACTTCGCCAACGTCGACGCGTACAAGGACACGCTGGCGGTGCGCTATCCCGCGATCATCATGTCGATCTCGCAGATCAGCGAAACGCTGTTCATCCTCACCATCCCGTTCTTCCTGAAGCGCTTCGGCATCAAGACGGTGATGACGATCAGCATGCTGGCCTGGTTCCTGCGCTTCGGCCTGTTCGCCTACGGCGACCCGGGCCCGGGCCTGTGGATGATCGTGCTGTCGTGCATCGTCTACGGCATGGCCTTCGACTTCTTCAACATCTCCGGCTCGCTGTTCGTCGAGCAGCAGAGCGACCCGCGCATCCGCGCGTCGGCGCAGGGCCTCTTCATGCTGATGACCAACGGCATCGGCGCGGTGCTGGGCAGCCTGGTCGCCGGCTTCGTCATCGACCACTGGTTCACCGCGCCCGGCGGCGCCAAAGACTGGCACGGCATCTGGGTGACGTTCGCGCTGTACTCGCTGGCGATGGCGGTGCTGTTCGTCCCGCTCTTCAGGCACCGGCACGACCGCGGCACGCAGGTCCCGGTGCACGGCGCGGCCGACGTCGGCAACCCCTGAGCACGGCGCGGGACGCCGGCCGCGCGACGCAGCCGCCGATGGAGACGGGACGCATCGAAGTCGTCGTGGTCGGCTCCTTCAACGTCGACCACGTCTGGCGTTGCGAGGCCTTGCCGGCCCCCGGCGCCACGCTCGCGGGCACGTACGCCAGCGGTCCCGGCGGCAAGGGCTTCAACCAGGCGATCGCAGCGGCGCGCGCGGGCGCGCGCACCGCCTTCGTGTGCGCGCTCGGCGACGACGCCGGCGGGCGGCTCGCGCGCGAACTGGCGGCCCGCGACGGCCTCGAACTGCGCGCGCTCGCGGCCGACGCGCCCACCGGCACCGCCGGCATCTACGTGGACGCGGCCGGCCGCAACAGCATCGTGATCGGCGCGGGCGCCAACGCGGCCCTGTCGCCTGCGCACGTCGCCGCGCAGGCCGACGCGATGCGCGGTGCGCGCGTCGTGCTGGTGCAACTGGAATCCCCGGTCGACGCGGTATCGGCCGCGCTTGCCGTGGCACGCGGCGCCGGTGCGGTCGCGCTGCTCAACCCGGCGCCGGCGAATGCCGCCACGAGCTGCGAGCTGCTGGGCCTGGCGGACGTGCTGACGCCGAACGAGACCGAGTTCGCCGCGCTGCTCGCCCGCCACGTTGGCGAACACGTCGATCCCGCCGCCGTCGCCACGCTCGGACAGGCCCAACTGCACGCCTTGTGCCGCGAACTCGCGCCCGCCGCCAGCGTCGTCGTCACCCTGGGGGCGATCGGCTGCTTCGTCTCGCATCCGGCGGACGCGCTGCGCGGCGACGCGGCCGCATGCTACCGGGCCGGCGCGGAACCCGTGCGCGCGATCGACACCACCGGCGCGGGCGACGCGTTCAACGGCGCACTCGCGGCGTCGCTGGCCGCCGGCGCCGGGCTGCCCTTCGCGGCGCACATCGCCTTCGCCTCGCGCTATGCCGCGCTCTCCACGGAGCGCGAAGGCGCCGCCGCCGCGATGCCGACGCGGGCGGACGTCGAGGCGCGTTTCGCCGCGTAGAATGCGCGCCATGCGCATCGGCCCCTACCGCATCGATCCGGGCGTGATCCTGGCCCCGATGGCCGGGGTCACCGACAAGCCGTTCCGCGTGCTGTGCAAGCGCCTCGGCGCCGGGCTGGCGATGTCGGAGATGACGACGTCGGACCCGCGCTTCTGGCAGACCGCCAAGTCGCTGCGCCGGATGGACCATGCCGGCGAACCCGATCCGGTCGGCGTGCAGATCGCCGGCACCGAGCCCGCGGCGCTCGCGGAGGCCGCGCGCTACAACGTGGACCACGGCGCGCAGCTCATCGACATCAACATGGGCTGTCCGGCGAAGAAGGTGTGCAACGCCTGGGCCGGTTCCGCGCTGATGCGCGACGAGGCGCTGGTGGCGCGCATCCTAGAGGCGGTGGTGGCCGCGGTCGACGTCCCGGTGACGCTGAAGATCCGCACCGGCTGGGACGCCCGGCACCGCAACGCGCCGGCGATCGCGCGCATCGCCGAGGCGTCCGGGATCGCCGCCCTCGCCGTGCACGGCCGCAGCCGCGAACAGCATTACACCGGCGTCGCCGAATACGACACCGTCGCGGCGATCAAGGCCGAACTGCGCATCCCGGTGATCGCCAACGGCGACATCGACTCCCCGGAAAAGGCTGCGGACGTGCTGCGGCGCACGGGTTGCGATGCAGTGATGGTGGGGCGGGCGGCGCAGGGCCGGCCCTGGATCTTCCGCGACATCGCCCATTACCTCGCGCACGGCGAACGGCTGCCCGAGCCGTCGCCCGCGGAGGTGCGCGACCTCCTGCTCGGCCACCTGGACGCGCTGCACGGCTTCTACGGCGAGGAGGCCGGCGTGCGCATCGCGCGCAAGCACCTGGGCTGGTACGCGAAGGACCGCCCGGAGAACCACGCATTCCGCGCGGTGGTGAACCGCGCGCAGTCGGCGGCCGAGCAGGTGCGGCTGACCCGGGACTACTTCGACGCGCTCGCCGCGGGCGTCGCGCCCGGGCTGCCCGCCGCGGCATAGGCCCGCGCGTCGCGCGGCGGCTGCAGCGCCCGCCACGTCCCGCCCGCGCCGCGCTCGGCCACGGCGAAGCGGAAGAAGTAATCCGGTTCCCGGCCCATCCGCAGGTCGCTCAGCACGAGCACGGCATCGCGCACTTCGGCCTTCTGGAAGCCGTGGTTGAACCAGGCCAGGCGGGCGACGGCGGGCACGGCCGCCGCGGTCGCGGCCTGCAACGCCGCCGTGTCGGACGGATGGAAGGCGAAGCGCATCGGGCCGCCGTCGGACAGGGCGCGCACGCCCTCCACGTAGCCGCCCGGCGCCATCGCCACCACCCGCCAGCGCCAGCTGACGAGCGGCGCGGGCACCGAGAACCGGGGCGCGTCCCCCAGCCCCATCGCGGCCAGCGCCGGCGTCGCCGCGCGCGCCACCAGCGCCTTCGCCGACAGCGTCCAGCCCACGTAGGCGGTGCCGAGCGCGATGCCCAGCACGAGCGCGCGCGTGCCGGCGATCCCTTCGCGCGCACGCCACGCGACGACGCAGGCGGCGAGCCAGGGCAGCGTGAACAGCGGATCGACGATGAACAGGCTCGACCACATGATCGGCCGCATCGGGACCGGCCAGAACAGCTGCGTCCCGTACACGGTGAAGCTGTCGATCAGCGGGTGCGCCATCAGGCAGGCGAAGATCGCCCACCACCAGCGGAGCGGCGCTTCGGCCACGCGGCCGCCGCGGCTGCGGAACCACGCCCACAGCGCCCAGGCCACGAACGGCAGCACCAGCCACGAATGGGTCGCGCTGCGATGGCAGGTCATGCGCAGGATGGGGTCGTCGCTGAGCATCAGCGGGAAGATGTCCAGGTCGGGCAGCGTGTTGAGCGCGGCGCCCGCGAGGAGCGCCGCGCGGCGGTGCCGGGCCGGGGCGATCGCGGCGGCGATGGCGGCGCCGTAGAACAGGTGGGTGATCGAGTCCATGCCCGGATCGTAGCCGGAGCCGCGGTCCTGACGCGGCCGCCGGACCCGCCCAGCCGCGGCCGTGACGGCAACGGGAGCACAATGGCGGCCCCGCGCCGTGGCATGGCGGGGACCGGCCGTGTATCATGCGCGGCCATCCTTTCATCCGCATCAAGGGATATATCCCTGGAGCCCCGCCCGATGTCCAAGTCCGCCTACCTCTTCACCTCCGAATCGGTCTCCGAAGGCCATCCGGACAAGGTCGCCGACCAGATCTCCGATGCCGTGCTCGACGCGATCCTGGCCCAGGACAAGCGCGCCCGCGTGGCCTGCGAGACCATGGTCAAGACCGGCGTGGCGATCGTGGCCGGCGAGATCACCACGTCCGCGTGGATCGACCTCGAGGCGCTGACCCGCAAGGTGATCCTGGACATCGGCTACGACAGCAGCGAAGTCGGCTTCGACGGCGCGACCTGCGGCGTGCTCAACCTGATCGGCAAGCAGTCGCCCGACATCAACCAGGGCGTGGACCGCAAGAAGCCCGAGGAACAGGGCGCCGGCGACCAGGGCCTGATGTTCGGCTACGCGACGAACGAGACCGACAGCTACATGCCGGCGGCGATCCACCTGTCGCACCGCCTGGTCGAGCAGCAGGCGAAGGTGCGCAAGGCGAAGAAGTCGCCGCTGCCGTGGCTGCGCCCGGACGCGAAGTCGCAGGTCACCCTGCGCTACGAGGACGGCAAGGCCGTCGCGATCGACGCCGTGGTGCTGTCCACCCAGCACGACCCGGACGTGAAGCAGAAGGATCTCGTCGAAGCCGTGCGCGAGACGATCCTCAAGCCGGTGTTGCCCGCGAAGTGGCTGCACAAGGGCACCAAGTTCCACATCAACCCGACCGGCAAGTTCGTGATCGGCGGCCCCGTGGGCGACTGCGGCCTGACCGGCCGCAAGATCATCGTCGACACCTACGGCGGCTGGGCCCGCCACGGCGGCGGCGCGTTCTCCGGCAAGGATCCGTCCAAGGTCGACCGCTCGGCGGCCTACGCCGCGCGCTACGTCGCCAAGAACGTCGTCGCCGCCGGCCTGGCCGACCGCTGCGAGGTGCAGGTGAGCTACGCGATCGGCGTCGCCGAGCCGACCTCGATCTCGGTCACCACCTTCGGCACCGGCAAGGTGCCGGACGCGACCATCGAGAAGCTGATCCGCGCGCACTTCGACCTGCGCCCGTACGGCATCATCAAGATGCTCGACCTGATCCACCCGATGTACCAGGCCACCGCGAGCTACGGCCACTTCGGCCGCAAGCCGCAGGCGATCGAGTACGTCGACGGCGCCGGCAAGAAGCAGCAGGCCACCGCGTTCTCGTGGGAGAAGACGGACAAGGCCGACGAGCTGCGCAAGGCCGCGAAGCTGAAGTAGGCAAGCACGGGCGCGCGGCCCGCGGGCCGTGCGCCTGCCCCGCCGAGGGGCGCTGCGACCGGACCGTCCCGCGACGCGTCCGGCCAGGCTCGGTGGAGGCGAAGCGTCAACGGCGCCCGTTTGATCCGAGCCCCGCGCGGGCCCATTGAACGGAGCACCACCGGAATGAACGCACAGATCCGCACCTTCTCCCAGGACGGCGACTACAAGGTCGCCGACCTCTCGCTGGCCGACTGGGGCCGCAAGGAAATCGACATCGCCGAGCACGAGATGCCCGGCCTGATGTCCATCCGCCGCAAGCACGCCGCCGCGCAGCCGCTCAAGGGCGTGCGCGTGACGGGCTCGCTGCACATGACCATCCAGACCGCCGTCCTGATCGAGACGCTGAAGGACATCGGCGCCGACGTGCGCTGGGCGTCCTGCAACATCTTCTCGACGCAGGACCACGCCGCCGCCGCGATCGCCGCCGCCGGCACGCCGGTGTACGCGTGGAAGGGCGAATCGCTGGAGGAATACTGGGACTGCACGCTCGCCGCGCTCAGCTTCCCCGACGGCAAGGGCGGCTTCCTCGGCCCCCAGCTCGTGGTCGACGACGGCGGCGACGTGACCCTGCTGATCCACAAGGGCTACGAGCTCGAGCAGGGCGACGACCGCTGGGTCAACGGCGCGGCCGGCAGCCACGAGGAGCAGGTGATCAAGGACCTGCTCAAGCGCGTCGCGAAGGAGCGCCCGGGCTACTGGACGAAGGTCGTCGCCGACTGGCGCGGCGTGTCGGAGGAGACGACCACGGGCGTGCACCGCCTGTACCAGCTCGCCGAGCAGGGCAAGCTCCTCATCCCGGCGATCAACGTCAACGACTCGGTCACCAAGTCGAAGTTCGACAATCTCTACGGCTGCCGCGAGTCGCTGGCCGACGGCCTCAAGCGCGCGATGGACGTGATGCTGGCCGGCAAGGTCGCGGTGGTCTGCGGCTACGGCGACGTCGGCAAGGGCTCGGCGCATTCGCTGCGCGCGTACGGCGCGCGCGTGATCGTCACCGAGATCGACCCGATCTGCGCGCTGCAGGCGGCGATGGAAGGCTTCGAGGTCGGCACCGTCGAGGACAGCCTCGGCAAGGCCGACATCTACGTCACCACGACCGGCAACAAGGACGTCATCACCCTCGACCACATGTCGGCGATGAAGGACCAGGCGATCGTCTGCAACATCGGCCACTTCGACAACGAGATCCAGGTCGACGCGCTGAACGCCTCGGGCGCGAAGCGCCTGAACATCAAGCCGCAGGTCGACAAGTACACCTTCGCCGGCGGCAACAGCATCTTCCTGCTGGCCGAGGGCCGCCTCGTGAACCTCGGCTGCGCCACCGGCCACCCGAGCTTCGTGATGTCGAACTCGTTCTCCAACCAGACGCTCGCCCAGATCGACCTGTGGGCGAACCGGGACCTGTACGGCAAGGAGGTCTACCGCCTGCCGAAGCACCTCGACGAGGAAGTCGCGCGCCTGCACCTGGAGAAGATCGGCGTGAAGCTGACGAAGCTCACCCCGGCGCAGGCCGACTACCTCGGCATTTCGGTCGACGGCCCGTACAAGGCCGAGCACTACCGCTACTGAGCCCAAGGGGGCACGGCATGGGGTACCGCGTTCCGGTCTCGTTCGAGTTCTACCCGCCGAAGACCGACGAGCAGCGCGCGCAGCTGGACCGTACCGCGGCCCGGCTGCGCGACGAGGCCCCCGAATACGTGTCGTGCACCTTCGGCGCCGGCGGCTCGACGCTGTCCTACACACCCGAGACGATCCAGCGCCTGCGCGAGCGGCATGCGCTGGACGCCGCGCCGCACCTGAGCTGCATGGGCGGGAGCCGCGAGGAGATCCGGCAGCTGCTCAAGCTGTACCGGGCGATGGGTTGCCGCCGCCTGGTGGCGCTGCGCGGCGACCTGCCCTCGGGCATGGCGCGCATGGGCGATCTGCGCTACGCCACCGACCTCGTCGCGTTCATCCGCGCCGAGCACGGCGACTGGTTCCACGTCGAGGTCGGCTGCTATCCGGAGACGCACCCGCAGGCCGACGACGCGCTCGCCGACCTGCGCCACTTCAAGGCCAAGGTCGACGCCGGCGCGGACGGCGCGATCACCCAGTACTTCTACAACGCCGACGCGTACTTCCGCTTCGTCGACGATGCGCGCGCGCTCGGCGTCGAGGTGCCGATCGTGCCGGGCATCATGCCGGTCTCGAACTTCGCGCAGCTGCGGCGGTTCTCCGAGGCGTGCGGCGCGGAGATCCCGCGCTGGATCGGCAAGCGCATGCTCGCCTACGGCGACGACGCCGAGGCCATCCGCGCGTTCGCCGCGGAGATGGTCGCGCGCATGTGCGAGCGGCTGGTCGACGGCGGCGCCCCCGCGCTGCACTTCTACACGTTGAACCTCTCCAAACCGACCCTGAACGTCTTGCGCAACCTGCGCTGAATTCCGCGCGGGTTCATACCCGGAGCGCATTCACGGACAAGTCGTTGACGACTGCGTGGCGAGCATCGCCGCATCGATCGATGCGGATGCCCCGCCATGAAAAGGACCCTGCTGCTGACCACCGCGCTGGCCACCGCGCTCGCCGCGCTGCCCGCGCCGTCCCCCGTCGAGGCCGCCAGCGACGGCGCGTTCCTCCTGCGTTGCCGGATGCCGGACGGGACCATCGGCTACACCGACAAGAGTTGCGCCGTGTTCGGCGCGCAGGCGACGGCGCTCGATGCCGAACTGGTATCGCGCATCGTCCGCGACCGCGCGCACGAGGCGCGCCTGCAGGCCACCGCCGCGGGTGCCGGAGAAGACTTCGACATGGCGAGCGCGACCCTGGCCGGCGGCGAGGCGCTCGCCTCGGCCGGCCCGTCCGCGCCGAGCGCCCCCGGCCGGCGGTCCCCGCTCGCCGGTTGCGCCCGCAGCCCCGACCAGCTCGCCGACGACCTGCATGCCTCGGTCGCCCTCGGCGACGTCAACCGCATCGCGGAGAGCTATCACTTCGCGGGCATGTCCACCGCCGCGGGCGAACGGGTGCTCGACCGCCTGCAGCACTACGCCGGACGGCCGGTCGTCGACAGCCGCTACTTCCCGGGGAGCGTGCAGGTCGCCAGCGACGCGGCCGGGGGGTACGCGACGCCCGCCGGCGACGCGCCGGGGACGATGCAATTGGTCGTCGCCCCGGGCGGCGACGGCGACGGCGCCGCGGTGACGTTCGACGTGCACCGGTACGAGGGCTGCTACTTCGTCAGTTTCGCCTGAGCGCACACGCCCTCGCCTGCACACGGACCCGCGACGCCCGCGGCGCTAGGGTGCGCCGCATGTCCGCCGCGCTGCTCCTGATCGCCCTGTCCGCGACGGCCGCCCCCGCCGCGCCGCCGCCGGGCGGAAGCGCCGTGTCGGCCTACTCGAGCGGCTGCATTGCCAGCCTGCGCGAGTTCGCCTACGAGCTCTCGACCGCCGTCGAGGTGGGCGACGCCAACCGGCTCGCGGCCCTCTACCGCTGGCGCGGAACGCCGACCCGCGCGGGCTACTCGATCATGGAGCGGCTCGAGGTCCTCGCGGGGCGGCCGCTGCTGCAGGTCCATCCCGTGTATCCGCCGCCAGCCCCGGCCGAACCGCCTTCGTCTGCGACGACGGCGATGCCCATCGCCGCGTTCCCGGCCGACGCGCCCGCCGGCTTCGATCCCGTCCTCCTCGACCCGCCGCGGCACGGTCCGCCGATCGGCCTGCGGCTGGAGCAGACGCTCGCGGACGGCACGACGCCCGCGTCCACCACCCTCTGGCTCCGGCGCGAGCTCGGTTGCTGGTGGGTCACGTTCTGAGGCATGCCGTAAAATGCCGGTTTCCGGCAGGCGCCGAACAGGACCGCGACCGATGCAATACCCGCAATGGATCTGGCAGAACGGCGCGATCAAGCCCTGGGCCGAGGCGACCACCCACGTCATGTCGCACGCGCTGCACTACGGCTCGTCGGTCTTCGAGGGCATCCGCGCGTACGACACGCCGCAGGGCCCGGCGATCTTCCGCCTGACCGACCACAACCGGCGCCTGTTCGCGTCGGCGCGGATCTACGACATGCAGGTTCCCTACACGCTGGAGCAGGTCAACGCCGCGTGCCGCGAGGTGCTGCAGCGGAACGGCCTGAAGTCGGGCTACCTGCGCCCCGTCGCCTACCGCGGCCTCGGCGGCTTCGGCCTGTCGGCGGAGACGCCGGTGGACGTCGCCGTCGCCGCCTGGCAGATGGGCGCCTACCTGGGCGACGGCGTGCTCGAACAGGGCATCGATGCCTGCGTGTCGAGCTGGCAGCGGTTCGCGCCCAACACCATCCCGGCCGGCGCGAAGGCCGGCGGCAATTACCTGTCCGGCCAGTTGATCGCGCGCGAGGCGCGGCGCCTGGGCTTCGGCGAAGGCATCGCCCTCGCCTCCACCGGCCTGCTCAGCGAAGGCGCCGGCGAGAACCTGTTCCTCGTGTTCGACGGGGCGCTGCACACCACCCCCGTCAGCGCCGCGCTGCTCAACGGCATCACCCGCAACACGATCATCACGCTCGCGCGCGACAACGGCATCACCGTGGTCGAACGCGACCTCCCGCGCGAATACCTCTACCTGTGCGACGAGCTGTTCATGTGCGGCACGGCGGCGGAAATCACGCCGATCCGCTCCGTCGACGGGCGCCAGGTCGGCGCCGGCAAGGCCGGCCCGGTCACGCGCCGGCTCCAGGAGCTGTTCTTCGGCCTGTTCGACGGGCGCACGCCGGACACTTACGGATGGCTCGAGCCGGTCAGCGGCTGAAGACGAGCGTGGCGACCACGCCGCGCTCGGTGCCGGGCACCACGCGCACGGTCCAGCCGTAGAGCTCGCACAGCCGGCGCACGATCGACAGGCCGATGCCGCCGCCGTTGGATGCGTGCTCGGCATGCGCGCCGCGGTAGCCGCGCTCGAACAGGCGCGCGGCGTCCTCCGCGGTGAGGCCCGGGCCCGAATCCACCACTTCCACCGCGTCGGGCAACAGGCGGACGACCACGTCGCCCGCGAGCGTGTACTTGACCGCGTTGCCGATGAGGTTGCCCAGCGCCACCGAGACCGCCGCTTCCGGCGCGTCGACCAGCAGCCCCTGTTCCCCCTCGAGGCGAAGCTCCAGCGGCTTGCCGCGCAGCTGCGCGCGATGCGCGTCCAGCAGCTGCTCGGCCACCTTGCCGACATCGGCGAGGCCGTGCCCGCGCTCGTTCCGCGAGAGCAGCAGCAGCGCGCTGATCAGGTCCGTGCACTGCTGCTCCGCGCGCTGGATGCGCAGCAGGCGCGCCTCGGCCTTGTCGTCCAGGTCCGGCCGCGAGAGCATCAGCTCGACCGCGCCCTTGATCACCGCGAGCGGCGTGCGCAATTCGTGGCTGACGTCGGCGTTGAATTCGCGGTCGCGCTTGACCACGTCGGTGAGCCGCGCGGCGTAGTCGTCGAGCGCCTTGGCCAGCGCCCCCACTTCGTCGTCGGGGAAATGCGACGCGAGCTTCTCCGGCTGCGCGCTGCGCCCGGATTCGCGCAGGCGCTGCGCCAGTTCCGACACCGGGCTCATCACCCGCGATGCGGCCCACCACCCCACCAGCAACGACAGGCCGGTGAACACCACGACCACGCCGATCAAGGCGTTGTTGAACTGGCGTTCGCCGCGCGCCGACTGGGTCATGTCGTAGGCGACGAAGAACCACGTATCCGGCGTCTTGCGCACCGCGAGCTTGTAGAAGAAGGCCGAGCCGTCCTCGTTGTGCCCGCTCATGCCGTAGATGCCGTCGGACAGCCTGCCCCACTCCGGGAAGTCGCGCTGCAGGCGGTCGCTGTCGGGCGCGAACGCGTAGGCGCGCATCTGCTGGAACGCGACTTCGGGCTTCGCGCCGGGGTTCGCGTAGAACCGGCGCGCCACCTCGTCGATGTTCTTGTTCATCACGTCTTCCACCAGCTGGTTCTCGACGCGGCTGCGCGCCCAGTTGGTGGCGACGGCGAGCGCGAGGGTCAGGCCGAAGCCCAGCAGGAGGTAGGACAGGACGATGCGGCTGCGCAGGCGCCGCCGGTAGCGGACCTTGCGTCGCCTGGCGGGCGCGCCTTCCGCGCCCGCGGAGGCGCCGTCAGTTGCCGCCATCGGGAGCGGCGATCCGGTAGCCGATGCCATGGCGGGTCTGGATCAGCGCGACGTCGAACGGCTTGTCGACCACGGCGCGCAGGCCGTGGATGTGCACGCGCAGCGAATCCGAGTCCGGCAGTTCCTCGCCCCACACGCGCGTCTCCAGCTCCTGCCGCGTGACCACCGCGGGCGAGGCTTCCATCAGCGCCTGCAGGATCTTGAGCGCGGTGGGGTTGAGCTGCAGCAGCTTGCCGCCACGGCGCACCTCGAGGGTGTCGAGGTTGTATTCCAGGTCGGCCACTTCCAGCACCCGCGTCTGCGCGCTGCGGCCGCGGCGCGCCAGCGCATTCAGGCGCACCTCGACCTCCTGCAGCGCGAACGGCTTGATCAGGTAGTCGTCGGCCCCGGAATCGAACCCCGCCAGCTTGTTGTCGAGCGAATCGCGCGCGGTGAGCATCAGCACCGGCGTCTGCTTGCGGGCCTCGTTGCGCAGCTTGCGGCAGACCTCCAGGCCGTCCAGGCCGGGCAGGCTGAGGTCGAGGACGATCGCATCGAAATCGTGGACCACCGCGAGGTGGAGCCCGGTCACGCCGTCGGCGGCGAAGTCGACGGTGTGGCCGCGGTCCTCCAGGTAATCGCCGAGGTTGGCGGCGATGTCGGTGTTGTCTTCGATGACGAGGATGCGCATTCGTGATCCTGTGGGAGGCGCGTGCAAGCGATTCTTGCACACGGGTCGGTGAACAAAACGAGGCCCAGGCGCGGCGAGCCGTGCCTGGGCCAAAGCATTGCCCCGATTACCGGAAATCTGCGGAGTCGACGGCGGCACCTGACGAGGAATGTCGCCGGGAGCAGGCAGGTCTGCGGCAGGGGTCAGGCTACCGGGCGGGCGATTAAACAGCCGTTAAAAGCCGCGTTAAGAATTTGTGAAACGGGGTTCCCCGACAGCGTCTCAGGCCACTTTGCGACGGCCGGCCGGTACCGGGCGGCCTGCGACCACGAAATCGATGATCCGGCCGGCGATGTCGGCGCCGCTCGACTCCTCGATGCCTTCCAGGCCTGGCGAGGCATTGACCTCGAGGACGAGCGGACCACGCTTCGAGCGGATCAGGTCGACGCCCGCCACGCCCAGCCCGAGCACTGCGGCCGCCCGGACCGCGGCGGCCTGCTCCGCCGCGCTCGCGCGCACCGGCTGCGCGGTGCCGCCGCGATGCAGGTTCGATCGGAAGTCGCCAGGCGGCGCCTGCCGGCGCATCGCCGCCACGACCTTGTCGCCGACGACGAAGCAGCGCAGGTCCGCGCCCTTCGCCTCGGCGATGAATTCCTGGACGATGAAGTTCGCGTACAGCCCGCGCAGCGCCTCGACCACGCCCCGCGAGGCGGACGGCTTCTCGGTCAGCATCACCCCCGCGCCCTGGGTGCCCTCGTTGAGCTTGATCACGTGCGGCGGGGGGCCGAGCATCGCCAGCAGGTCGGTGGTGTCGTCGGGGTTGTCGCCGAACACCGTCGCCGGCAGGCCGATGCCGTGCGCGGCCAGCAACTGGTGCGCGCGCAGCTTGTCGCGCGCCCGCGCGATCGCGTCGGACGGGTTCGGCGTGTAGCTGCCCATCAGCTCGAACTGGTGCAGCACCGCGGTGCCGTAGCGCGTGACCGACGCGCCGATGCGCGGGATGACCGCGCCGTAGCCGGCGATCGGCCGGCCCTTGTAGCGCATCGCGAAGCCGCCGCAGTCGATGCGCATGTAGCAGCGCAGCGGATCGAGCACGCGCACGCTGTGGCCGCGCTCGCGCGCCGCCTCGACCAGGCGCCGGGTCGAATAGAGCTTGGCGTTGCGGGAGAGGATCGCCAGCTTCATCGTTCGAGGTTGAAGCAGGGCTGGAGTGGAGCGGGTGATGGGAATCGAACCCACGTTAGCAGCTTGGGAAGCTGCAGTTCTACCATTGAACTACACCCGCGTGGCGGCGGCCCGACGGGCCGCCGCAGGGGCCGGATTCTAGCGGAATCCGGCCCGCGGCGCCGCGATCAGAAGCGGTTGCCGACGCTGACGAAGACCGTGGCGTCGTTGCCGCCGGCCTGGCCGAAGGTCAGGCTGGTGCCGACGTTCGCGTCCAGGCCCATGAGGGTCGTGCGCGCACCCAGCAGCAGGGTGCCGTAGCGGTCGTCGAAGGCGACGCCGGGCACCGCGTATTGCAGCGAGCCGGGAATCGACTGCGCGCTGGCGAAGGCCTGCGCCGGCGCGTCCTCGAACTCGCGGTCCCAGGTCACGCGGCCGTAGGGATGGATGCGATCGGTCGGGCTCCAGCTGAACTGCCAGCCGGCGCTGCCGATCAGCGAATCGAACGACTGGTCGGGGTACGCGAGCGCGCTGGACAGCGCGGCGTCCGATTCGGCATAGCCGTCGACGTCGATCTGCTGCGACAGCACCGACAGCACCGGGCCGTGGCGGAACGCGCCGTCGCCGAAGTCCCAGCCCGCGCTGGCGCCGAGGCTGGTGTTGCTGCCGTCGGGCGAGCCGCTGTGCACGCGCATGTTCTGGCCGATCCGCACGTTGCGGTCGATGTCGTAGCCGACCTGCGTGTAGCTGGCCTGCCCGTTGACCCACAGCGCGCCGCTGCGCCAGCCGGCGTAGGCACCGAGCGTGGCGTCGGTCTGGTCGAAGCTGCCGCGGTTCAGGCCCCAGTCCATGCCCTGGCGGCCGTAGCCGGCGAAGCCGCCATAGGTGAAGCCGCCGCTGCGCCAGTCGACGCCGACGGTGAGCGCCGGGCCGATGCCGTCGTAATGGTCGCCCTGGCCGTAGCGCTGCGCGTCGCCGCGCACGTCGAACCACCAGCGCATGCCCTCGCCGTCCGCCGGCGACGCCAGGCGCGCATCGACGCGGCCGGCGCGCGCGCGGCCGACGATCGACTCGACGTGCGGGAGCACCGCGATCTGCCGCGGGCCTTCGATCATCGCCTCGGCGAGCTGCGCGATCATCGCGTGCGCGGCCGCGCTCGGATGGATGCCGTCGGCGAAGAGGTAGCTGTTCGCCACGCCCGGGTTGCGGTACGACGCGGGATTGCAGAAGAGCGACGAATCCCCCGCCGGCGCCGGCTGCGCGAGGCAGCCCGGCGTCGTCACGTTGGAGAAGCCGTACGCCGACGGGTCGGCGACCACTTCGCGCAGGAAGTGGAAGGTGTCCACCGGGATCACCGACAGGCCGGCGCTCGCGAGCCCGCCGAACAGCGCGTCGTTGTACGCGGTGCCCAGCGCCGTGGCCTGCGCCTGGTACGCCGGGCCGTTGGCGCGCGCGGCGGGCGTGAGGCCGAGGTCGGGCAGGTTCGCGACGAGCACGTACTGCGCGCCGGCCGCCTTCAGCGTGCCGACGATGCCGACCTCGTTGGTGACCGCCGCGCCGATCACCGCCGGCGCGGTGGCCGGGTTGGCGATCGAGAACATGTCGTTGGCGCCGCCCCACACGCTGTACAGCGCGTTCGGGTCGGCCTTGCCGCCGTTCGCCGCCAGGTAGGCGGTGACCTGCGACTTCAGCGACGGGATCGCGCCGAGGCCGCCTGCGGTGTTCGTGGCGACGAGCGCGCCGCCGACGGCGTAGTTGCTGCCGCCCTGGTTGTCGCTGGTGGCGTCGGTGCCGTACTCGGCCGCCAGGTATTCCGACCAGACCAGGCCCGGGTTGGTGGTGAAGCGGCCGATCAGCGCGCCGTTCGGGCCGAGCAGCTGGATCAGCGCCGGGCGGAAGTGGCCGCTGTCGCTCAGGCTGTCGCCGAAGAACACCGTCTGCGAGAAGGGAGCCTGCTGCTGGGCGGCGGCCGGGAGGGCGGCGGCGGCCAGCGCGAGGGCCAGGAGGGAGCGGAGGGGCTTGCGGGACAGCGTCATGGTGGGCTCCGGAGGTGGTCCGCGGCGCGCGATACGCCGGCGGATGGCGAAATCCTTCCACGGCTGGAGCCGGGAGCGCAAGGCGGCGACAATGGGTGGCATGGAAATCGTCCTGAACGGCGCTCCGCGCACCGTCCCCTCCGGCTGCACCGTGGCCGGGCTCCTGCTCGACGCGGGCCACGGCGAACGCCGGGTCGCGGTCGAGGTCAACGGCGAAATCGTTCCGCGCAGCGCCCACGCCGGCCACGTGCTGGCCGCGGGCGACCGCATCGAGATCGTGCAGGCGCTCGGCGGCGGCTGACGCGCGCTAAAATCGCGGGATGACCCACCCTGCCCCCGCGCCCGGCGACGACGCCCTCGTCATCGCCGGCAAGCCCTACCGTTCCCGCCTCCTCACCGGCACCGGCAAGTACCGCGACCTCGACGAGACCCGCCGCGCCACCGAGGCCGCGGCCGCTGAAATCGTCACCGTGGCGATCCGCCGCGTGAACATCGGGCAGGATCCGGGCGAGCCGAACCTGCTCGACGTGCTCCCGCCCGACCGCTACACGATCCTGCCGAACACCGCCGGCTGCTACACCGCCGACGAAGCCGTGCGCACGTGCCGGCTCGCGCGCGAGCTGCTCGACGGGCATTCGCTGGTGAAGCTCGAGGTGCTCGGCGACCAGCGCACCCTGTATCCGGACGTGGTGCAGACGCTGGCGGCCGCCGAGACGCTCGTCGCCGACGGCTTCGACGTGATGGTCTACACCTCGGACGATCCCATCCTGTGCCGGCGGCTGGCGGAGATCGGCTGCGTCGCGGTGATGCCGCTGGCCGCGCCGATCGGCTCCGGCCTGGGCGTGCAGAACCGCTACAACCTGATGGAGATCGTCGAGAACGCGACGGTGCCGATCATCGTCGACGCGGGCGTGGGCACCGCGTCCGACGCGGCGGTCGCGATGGAACTCGGCTGCCACGGCGTGCTGATGAACACCGCCATCGCCGGGGCGAAGGATCCGGTGCGCATGGCGCGCGCGATGAAGCTGGCGGTCGAGGCCGGCCGCGACGCCTTCCTCGCCGGCCGCATCCCGCGCAAGCGCTACGCCAGCGCCTCCTCGCCCGTCGACGGCCTGGTCGGCGGATGACGGGCACGGTGCGCGCCCCCGGGCGCAAGCCCTTCACGATCGAGCCCGGCCACCGCGCGGTGCGCAGCTTCGTGTTGCGCCAGGGGCGGTTCACGCCGGCGCAGCAGCGGGCCTTCGATGCGCTGTGGCCGCGGTTCGGGCTGGACTTTCGCCCCCGGGAAGGCCGCGCCGCGCCGCGCGACTTCGACGCAGAATTCGGTCGCAGCGCGCCGCGGGTGCTGGAGATCGGCTTCGGCAACGGCGAGGCCCTGCGCTTCGGCGCCGCCGCGGATCCCGCCCGCGACTTCATCGGCATCGAGGTCCACGCGCCCGGCGTCGGCCGCCTGCTCAACGGCCTCGACGCCGACGGGCTGCGGAACGTCCGCGTCTACCACCACGATGCCGTGGAGGTGCTGGCCAACGAGATCGCCGACGCGAGCCTCGACGAAGTCCGCATCTATTTCCCGGATCCGTGGCACAAGAAGCGCCACCACAAGCGCCGGCTCGTCCAGCCCGGATTCGTCGCGCTGCTGGTCCGCAAGCTGGCGCCGGGCGGGCGCTTGCACCTCGCCACCGATTGGCACGACTATGCGGAGCAGATGTGGGACGTGCTCGACGCCGAGCCCGGGTTGCGCAACCGGGCCGGGCCGCGCGGGCAGGTGCCGCGGCCGCCGTGGCGGCCGCAGACCCATTTCGAGGCCCGCGGCCTGAAGCTCGGCCACGGCGTCTGGGACCTGCTGTACGACGCACCACCGTAGGCCGCACCGAGCCGCTCCGGACAGGAACCAGGACAGGCACATTGGATACCGCGCTGGCGCTCACCACCGACATGAAGCTCGTGCTCGGGCTGGTGGGCTTCACGATGGTGATGTTCCTGTTCGAGCGCATCCGCGCCGACGTCGTCGCGCTCGTGGTGCTGGTGCTGCTGGGCCTCACCGGCCTGGTCGCCCCCGAGGACATCTTCAGCGGCTTCTCCTCCGACGCGGTGATCAACGTCATCGCGACGATGATCCTCGGCGCCGGCCTCGACCGCACCGGTGCGCTCAACCGCCTCGCGGGCTGGCTGCTGCGCCGCGCGCACGGCGTGGAGCACCGGCTGCTGCTGTACGCGCAGGCGGTCGCCGGCCTCAATTCCGCGATCATGCAGAACACCTCGGTCACGGCGCTTTACCTGCCGATCGCCTCGCGCCTGTCCGCGCGCACCGGCGTGCCGCTGTCGCGCCTGCTGATGCCGATCGCCGCGGCGATCATCATGGGCGGCGGCCTGACCATGGTCGGCAACTCGCCGCTGATCCTGCTCAACGACCTGCTCGTCTCGGCCAACGCCAACCTGCCGTCGGGCGCGGCCACGCTCGTGCCGCTGAAGATGTTCGCGCCGCTGCCGATCGGCCTCGCGCTGCTGGCCGCCTGCCTGCTGTACTTCCACTTCTGGGGCGGGAAGCAGCTGCGCGACGACACCGACAAGGGCGTGACCCCGGCGCGCACGCAGAGCTACTTCGCCAACACCTACGGCATCGACGGCGAGGTGTTCGAGCTCACCGTCGGCGCCGACAGCCCGCTGGTCGGCATGGCGCTGGGCGAGGCCGAGCGGCTGCACGGCGCGCCGCTGCTGCTCGCGCTGAAGACCGGCAACGAGTCGCGGCTGTCGCCGCCCGGCGACAGCCGCATCTGGGTCGGCAGCGTGCTCGGCGCGATGGGCCCGCGCCAGCAGGTCGCCGACTTCGCCCAGAACCACTTCCTGCGCCTGTCGACGCGGCTGCGCGAGTTCGGCGACCTGTTCAACCCGAGCCGCGCCGGCATCTCCGAGGCGGTGATCCCGCCGACGTCGAAGTTCATCGGCAAGACCGCGGCGGACCTGCGGCTGCGCAAGCAGCAGGGCATCAGCCTGCTGGCGATCAACCGCGACAAGGAAGTGCACAACACCGACGTGCGCACGCTGCCGCTGCGCGCGGGCGACATGCTGGTGCTGCACAGCATCTGGACCGACCTGGCCGACGCGGCGAAGAGCCGCGATTTCGTGGTCGTCACCGACTATCCGAAGGGCGAGCAGCGGCCGCACAAGTTCAAGATCGCGATGGTCATCTTCGCGATCAGCATGCTGCTGGCGCTGTCGTCGCGGATCCCGACCTCGATCGCGCTGATGACCGGCGTGGCCGGCATGCTGGTCACCGGCGTGCTGAAGATGGACGAGGCCTACGCCGCGATCAGCTGGAAGACCGTGTTCCTGATGGCGTGCCTGATCCCGCTCGGATGGGCGATGGACAGCAGCGGCGCAGCGGCCTGGGTCGCGGGGCACAGCATCGAGCGGCTGCCGCAGGGACTGCCGGCGTGGTCGATCGAACTGGTGCTCGGGCTGCTCACCACCGCGTTCTCGCTGGTGATCAGCCACGTGGGCGCGACGATCGTGATGGTGCCGCTGGCGATCAACCTGGCGCTGGCCGTCGGCGGCAACCCGACCGCCTTCGCGCTGATCGTGGCGTTGTCGGCGTCGAACAACTTCATCACCGCCTCGAACCCGTCCGTGTCGATGATCACCGGCCCGGCGGGCTACACGCCGCGCGACATGTGGCGCGTGGGCGGGCCGCTGACGCTCGCGTACACGGCGATCATCGTGGCGATGGTGAACGTGCTGTTCTGAGCGCCAAGGCCCGGCGCCGCGAGGCGCCGTTCACTCCGCGAGGAACACCGCGCCGTGGCGCACCACGACCGCGACCGGATGCAGCGCGTCGCCGCGGCACGGGCCCGCGACGCATGCGCCGCCCTGCAGTTCGAAGCTCGCACCGTGCACGGCGCACACCAGCAGGCCGTCCTTCGACGTGAGGAACTTCCCCGGCGCCCAGTCCAGCCGGCGCCCCTGGTGCGGGCAGACGTTGAGCCAGGCGCGCACCGCCGCGCCGTCGCGATGCAGGATCAGCGATTCGGCCGAGCCGCCGACGACGGCCTCCGCCTCCGCGAAGCCGCCGTCCTCGATCGCGGACACCAGCAGCAGCGCGGGTTCGCGGATCGTGTCGCCTTCGTTTAACGAACTTCTCACAATCCCGACTGCGCCTCGCCGGATACTGCCGGTCCCCCGGCGATGTCCGGATTGTGTCACGAGCGTTGCCGCCGATGTCCGCACTGCATTTCCGTTTCGACCGCCACGCCTTCTTCCGCGCGACGCAGTGGCCGCCGCGCCACCGGCGTCATCCGCTGCTGCGGCTGCTGATGGGCCTGATGGGCCTGGCGCTGCTGGCCGTGCTGGTCGTCGCGAGCGTGTTCGTCGGTGCCGCGATGCTGGCGATCGGCCTGGTCGCGCGGCTGGTGCGTCCGCGCAGCGGCGCGGCCGCCGGAGCGCGGCGCGGGCGCGTGGTCGAGGGCCAGTACACCGTGGTCGACGCCGCGGCGATCGAGGTCGCCCCCGTCGCGGGCGCGACCGCCGACAGCGCGCGCTGAGCGCCGCATGCGGCCGGTCCACCGCATCTACTGCGTCGGCCGCAATTTCGCCGACCACGCGCGCGAGATGGGTGCCGCGCCGGCCGATCCGGAAGCGCGCGGGCGTCCCGTCTTCTTCCTCAAGCCCGCCGACGCGATCGTCCTCGACGGCGTGGTGCCCTACCCGCCGGGCACGCGCGAACTGCACCACGAGGTGGAGCTGGTCGTCGGCCTCGGCCGCGACGCGCCGCATGGCGAGCTCACGCGCGCCGCGGCGGCGGACCTGGTCGAAAGCTGCGGCGTCGGCCTCGACCTGACCCGCCGCGACCTGCAGGCCGACGCGAAGGCGCGCGGCCTGCCCTGGGACATCGGCAAGGCCTTCGACGCGTCGGCGCCGATGAGCGCGCTGGTCCCGATGGCGGACGCCGGCGATCTCGCGTCCCGCACCCTCACCCTCGAGGTCAACGGCGAGCGCCGCCAGCACGGCGCGCTGCGCGACCTCATCTGGGACGTGCCGGACATCCTGGTCGAACTGTCGAAGCTGTATCGGCTGCGCGCGGGCGACCTGGTGTTCATGGGCACGCCCGCCGGGGTCGGCCCGCTGGCCGTGGGCGACCGCTTCCGCGCCAGCCTGGACGGCGTCGTCGCCTTCGAGGGGGCCATCGCGCCGCCCGCGGGTTCCGGTTAGGCTGGCGGCGCAGTCGCACCGGGAGGACAACGCGATGGGCATGGCCAGCGAGTTCAGGGAATTCATCGCCCGCGGCAACGTCGTCGACCTGGCGGTCGGCGTGGTGATCGGCGCCGCGTTCGGCAAGATCGTCTCCGCACTGGTCGACGGCATCGTCATGCCGCTGGTCGGCGTCGCCCTGGGCGGGGTCAGCGTGTCGGACTGGAAGTACGTGCTCAAGCCTGTTTCGGTCGATGCGGCCGGCCAGCCGGTCGCCGAGGTCGCCATCGCCTGGGGCGCCTTCCTCCAGACCGCGATCGACTTCCTGCTGATCGCGTTCGTGATCTTCCTGTTCCTCAAGGCGTACAACCGCGTGCGCAAGCCCGCCGACGCCGCGCCGGCGGCGCCGGCCGAGGAAGTGCTGCTGCTGCGCGAGATCCGCGATTCGCTGCGGCGCTGACGCCCCCGGCATGACTTGAGGCACAACGGGGCGTCCGGCCCGGCTGCTAGGCTGGCGGCTTCCCCGTTCCCACCGGAGCCCGCCATGCGCCTCGCGCCGCTGCTGCTCGCCCTGCTCGTGTCCCTGCCCGCCGCCGCGGCACAGCCGACCACCCGGATCCCGCCGTCGGCGCTCGACACCGCGGCGAAGCTGCGCACGATCGCGCTGGCCGACGACACCGGCTGGAAGGTGACCGAATCGCTCACCACCGAAGTCGGCCCGCGCCTGGCCGGCAGCGAAGGCGACGCGCGCGCGGTGGAATGGGCGAAGGCCAAGTTCCGCGAGCTCGGTTTCGACAAGGTCTGGACGGAGCCCGTGACCTTCCCGAAGTGGGAGCGCCGTGGCGAATCCGCCGAAGTGCTCGGCCCGCATTCGCAGAAGCTGGTGGTGGCCGCGCTCGGCGGCAGCGTCGGCGGCACGGTGGAGGCGCAGGTCGTGCGCTTCCCCGACCTGGCGTCGCTGGAAAAGGCGGCACCGGGTTCGCTCGCCGGCAAGATCGCGTTCGTCGACCATCGCATGGAACGCGCGCAGGACGGCCGCGGCTACGGCATGGGTTCGCGCATCCGCGGCGCCGGTCCCTCGGCCGCCATCCGCGCCGGCGCGGCCGCGTTCCTGATGCGTTCGGCCGGCACCGACACGCACCGCGTCGCCCACACCGGCATCAGCCGCTACGCCGAAGGCCTGGCGCCGATCCCGATGGCCGCGCTGTCCAATCCCGACGCCGACCAGCTCGCGCGCCTCGCCGCGATCGATCCGTCGACGCGCGTGCGCCTGTTGCTCGACTGCGGCTGGGACGGCGAATACACCTCGCAGAACGTGATCGGCGAATTCACCGGCGCGACCCGCCCGGACGAGATCGTGCTCATCGGCGGCCACCTGGACTCGTGGGACGAGGGCACCGGCGCGATCGACGACGCCGCCGGCGTCGGCATCTCGATGGCGGCCGCGAAGCTCATCGCCGGCCTGCCCGAGCGCCCGGCGCGCACGATCCGCGTCGTCGCCTTCGCGAACGAGGAGCAGGGACTCTACGGCGGCCGCGCCTATGCCGAAACGCACGCCGCGGAACTGGCGAAGCATGCACTGGTGTCGGAAAGCGACCTCGGCGCGGGCCGCATCTACGGCTTCGACGCGGGCAACATCGACGACGGGGCGAAGCAGGCCGTGCAGCAGATCGCGAGCGCGCTCGCGCCGCTCGGCGTCGAATGGCGCCCCGGAGAGGGCAGCCCTGAGTCGGACATCGGCCCCTTCGCCGCGATGGGCGCGTCCTGGGCGTGGCTGGGCCACGATGCGACCGGCTACTTCGACCTGCACCACACGCCGGACGACACGCTCGACAAGATCGATCCGCAGGTGCTGCGGCAGAACGTCGCGGCCTACGCGGTGTTCACCTACCTCGCGGCGCAGGCCGAAGGCGGCTTCGGCAGTTCGCCCGCGCACGCCGAGCAGCCCGCGCGCGGCCTCGGCCGCTGACCCCGCCTAGGACCTTCGGGGCTGGGCGGCGGAAGCGTGCGGGGACTTCCGGGGGACGCCGTGAATACGTCCCTGTAGGCTCTTCGGCGCCATCCATGGCGCCG
>JANINR010000115.1 GCA_024508915.1 Lysobacteraceae bacterium
TCGTAGTTGGTGTCGACCACCGCGATGACCGGGATGCCGAGCTTCTTGGCTTCCTTGATCGCGATGTCCTCGTGGCCGATGTCGATCACGAACAGGGCGTCGGGCAGGCGGTTCATTTCCTTGATGCCGCCCAGCGAGGCCAGCAGCTTGTCGCGCTCGCGGCGCAGGCCCAGCACTTCGTGCTTGACCAGCTTCTGGAAGGTGCCGTCGGTCTCGCCGGCTTCCAGCTCCTTCAGGCGCGACACCGACTTCTTGACGGTCGCGAAGTTGGTCAGCGTGCCGCCCAGCCAGCGCTGGGTCATGTACGGCATGCCGCAGCGCTCGGCCTCTTCCTTCACGGCGTCGCGCGCGGAGCGCTTGGTGCCGACGAACAGGATCATGCCGCGCTTCTGCGCGATGCCCGAGATGAAGTTCATCGCGTCGCCGAACAGCGGCACGGTCTTCTCGAGGTTGATGATGTGGATCTTGCCGCGGGCGCCGAAGATGTACGGGGCCATCTTCGGGTTCCAGTAGCGGGTCTGGTGGCCGAAGTGGACGCCGGCTTCCAGCATCTGGCGCATGGTGATCTGGGGCATTGCTTGCTCTCTCGATGGGGAATCCGCCGCCCGGCATGTGGTGGGCGGTGGCGCGCCTTGCGGGCGAACCATGGATTCCGGGGTTGGGCCTCCCCGTCCGCTTCCATGGCCGAACTTCCTCGCGGAAGCACCCCGGCATGGGCTGTGGCGGACGGGTGTGTATTCGCCGGTGACGCCCGGCGTGGGCGGCCTGCCTGGCCTGGGGGCCGGGTCAGCCGCGGAATTGTAGCCGCTTCAGCCGGTTAGGGGCAACTTCGGGGGTCCCGGGCGGGTAGCCGGGGGTCGGCCCGGCCCCGGAATGGGCGATAATTGGCGGATGACCATCGCCACCAAGACCCCCGCCGAGATCGAGAAGATGCGCGTCGCCGGCCGCCTGGCCGCCGAGGTGCTGCAGGTGGTCGCCCCCCACGTGAAGCCGGGCGTGACCACGGCCGAACTGGACCGGATCTGCCACGACCACATCGTGAACGTGCAGGGCGCGATCCCGGCCAACGTCGGCTACCGCGGCTACCCGGCCACCGTCTGCACCTCGGTCAACAACGTCATCTGCCACGGGATCCCCAGCGAGGGGAAGGTCCTGAAGGACGGCGACATCGTCAACATCGACGTCACCGTGATCAAGGACGGCTGGCACGGAGACACCAGCCGCATGTACTACGTCGGCGAGCCGTCGGTGATGGCCCGGCGCCTGGTCGAGGTGACGCGCGAGGCGATGTTCCGCGGCATCCGCGCGGTGAAGCCCGGCGCGACGCTCGGCGACGTCGGCCACGCGATCCAGGAGTACGCCGAGGCGCAGCGCTTCTCGGTGGTGCGCGAGTACTGCGGCCACGGCATCGGGCAGGTCTACCACGACGAGCCGCAGGTACTGCACTACGGCCGGCCGGGGCAGGGCCTGGTGCTGCGCGAGGGCATGACCTTCACGATCGAGCCGATGATCAACGAGGGCGACCGCCGCGCGAAGGTGCTGCCCGACGGCTGGACCGTCGTCACCAAGGACCGCAAGCTGTCCGCGCAGTGGGAGCACACCGTGGCGGTCACCGCCGACGGCGTCGAGATCCTCACGCGCCTGCCCGGCGACGACAACGACCTGTGAGCACGGCGCCCGCCGCGGACTGGAGCGCCGCGGCGCGCGCCTCGCTCGCCGCGTCGGATGCCGCGCTCGCGGCGCGCTTCGATCGCGGCGAGGACATCGATGCGCTGCTGATTGCGCGCACGCGCGAGGTCGATGCGCTGGTGCGCGAGGCCTGGGCGCAATGCATTTCGCCTGATGCACCGCTGGCGTTGTTCGCCGTCGGCGGCTACGGGCGCGGCGAACTGTTCCCGCAGTCGGACATCGACGTGCTGGTGCTGGCGGATGCCGACGCGCAGGCGCGCTGGCACGAGGCGCTGTCGCGGCTGTTCGCGCTGCTGTGGGATGCGGGCCTGCCGGCGGGCCACGCGGTGCGCTCGATCGCGCAATGCACCGAAGCCGCGCGCGCCGACATCACCGTCATGACCGCGTTGCTGGAAGCGCGGCCGCTGTGCGCCTCGGGCGATGACGCGGCCGCGCTCGCCGCGGCGATCGAGCCCGCGCTGGCCTGGCCGCCGCGCGAGTACTTCGCCGCCAAGCGCGAGGAACAGCGCGAGCGCCACGCGCGCTTCGGCGACACCAGCGACAACCTCGAGCCCAACCTGAAGGAAGGCCCCGGCGGCCTGCGCGACGTGCAGACGCTGCGCTGGATGGCGCTGCGCGTGCTCGGCGCGCGCGGGCTCGAGCCGCTGATCGCGCTGGGCCAGCTCGGCGCCGACGAGTTCGCCACGCTCGAACGCGAGCGCCGCGCGCTGTCGCGGCTGCGCTTCGGCCTGCACCTGGTCGCCGGCAAGCGCGAGGAGCGGCTGCGCTTCGACCACCAGAAGGCGCTGGCCTCGCGGCTCGGCTTCGCCGACGCGCCGGGCAGCCTCGCGGTCGAGCAGATGATGCAGGGCTTCTACCGCAGCGCCGCGCTGGTGCTGCGGATCAACGAGCGGCTGCTGCAGCGCTTCGAGGAGCAGATCGAGGGCGAGGCGACGCCGGAGCCGCTGGATGCGATGTTCGAGTCGCGGCGCGGCTACCTGCACGCGGCCGATGCGGCGTGGCCGCGCGACGCGGGCGAGGTGTTCGCGCTGTTCGCGGCGTGGGCGGCGCATCCGGCGCTGCGCGGCCTGCATTCGCGCAGTGCGCGCGCGCTGGCCGAGTCGCTGCCGCGACTGCCGGCATACCCCGAGGCCGATGTGGCGACGCGCGCCGCGTTCATGGCGCTGCTGCGCGGGCCGCAGCCGGAGGAGACGCTGGCGCGCATGGCGCGGCTCGGCGTGCTCGGGCGCTGGATTCCCGCGTTCGCGCGCGTGTCCGGGCGCATGCAGTTCGACCTGTTCCATGTCTACACCGTCGACCAGCACACGCTCGCGGTGCTGCGCAACATCGCCGGCTTCGCCGCGGCGGAACCGGACCCGCGCTTCGCCATCGCGCATGAAGTGCGGCCGCGCCTGCGCAAGCCGGAGCTGCTGCTGCTCGCCGGGCTGTTCCACGACATCGCCAAGGGCCGCGGCGGCGACCATTCCGAGCTCGGCGCCGTCGATGCGCGTGCGTTCTGCCTCGCGCACGGACTGTCCGAAGGCGACACGTCGCTCGTCGAGTGGCTGGTGCAGAAGCACCTGCTGATGTCGGTGACCGCGCAGAAGCAGGACATCGCCGACCCGGAGGTGATCCACCGCTTCGCCACCCTGGTCGCGGATCGCGAGCGCCTGGACCTGCTGTACCTGCTCACCTGCGCCGACATCGCCGGCACCTCGCCCAAGCTGTGGAACGCGTGGAAGGACCGGCTGCTGGCCGACCTGTACACCGCCACGCGCCTGGCGCTGCGCCGCGGGCTGGAGCATCCGCTCGCGGCCGAGGAGCGCATGGGCGAAGTGCGCGCCGCCGCGCGCGAGGCGCTGCAGGCCGAAGGCCTCGACGACGCGACGATCGACGCCCTGTTCGCGCGCATGCCGGACACCGGCTTCCTGCGCGGCCGCCCCGGCAACATCGCCTGGCAGGCGCTCGCCCTGCGCGATGCCGCGCCCGGCGCGACCGTCGTGCGCGCGCGGCCGCTGGTGCAGCATGCGGGCGCGCTCGAGGTGTTCGTGCATTCGCCCGACCGCGATGGCCTGTTCGCCGCGATCGTGGCCACGCTCGACCGGCTCGGCCTCGCCATCCAGCAGGCGCGCCTGCTGGTCGGGCGCGACGGCCTGGTGTTCGACAGCTTCGAGGTGCTGCCCGCCGAAGGCCAGCGCGCCGTCGGCGCCGGCGAGGTCGAGTGGCGGCTCGGCGCGGCGCTGGAGGCGCCGGACCTCGATGCGATCCGGCCCGCGCGCCGCACCCAGCCGCGGCACCTGCGGCATTTCCGCCTCGTGCCGCAGGTCGGCTTCGACACCAGCGCCGACGGCCGCCGCACCGTGCTCAGCCTGGTCGCCACCGACCGGCCCGGGCTGCTGGCCGACGTGAGCCGCGTGCTGCGCGGCCAGCGCCTGCGCGTCCACGACGCGCGCATCGCCACCTTCGGCGAGCGCGCCGAGGACGTCTTCCTGATCAGCGACGAACACGACCGGCCGCTGGCCGGCGACATGGACCGGCAGGCGTTGCGCGATGCGCTGCGCGCCTGCCTCGAAGGAGCACAAGACGCATGAGCGACGAAACATCCGGCGGCGCGAAGAAGCGGAAGCCCGCGAAGAAGGCGGCGAAGAAGGTCGCGCGCAAGAAGGCCGTCCCGCAGGGGCCCGGCCTGGAAGAGCTGAAGTTCATGGTCGAGAGCGCCTGGGAACGGCGCACGATGCTGACCATGGACGAGATCGACGGCTCGACGCGGCCCACCGTCGAGCGCGTGATCGAAGGCCTGGAGAGCGGCGAGTTCCGCGTCGCCGAGCCCGACGGCAAGGGCGGCTGGACCGTCAACGAATGGCTGAAGAAGGCGGTGCTGCTGTACTTCCGCACCCAGGAGATGGAGCTGGTCGAGGCCGACCCCGCCCCGTTCTGGGACAAGATCCCGGCGCGCTTCGCCGACTTCGACGAATCGAAGTTCCGCAAGCTAGGCGCGCGCGTCGTGCCCGGCGCGATCGCGCGCCGCGGCGCGTTCATCGGCAAGGACGTGGTGCTGATGCCGAGCTTCGTCAACATCGGCGCCTGGGTCGGCGCCGGTACGATGGTCGACACCTGGGCGACGGTCGGCTCCTGTGCGCAGGTCGGCAAGCACTGCCACCTGTCCGGCGGCGCCGGCATCGGCGGCGTGCTCGAGCCGCTGCAGGCGCAGCCGACGATCATCGAGGACCACTGCTTCATCGGCGCGCGCTCGGAGGTCGTCGAGGGCTTCGTCGTCGGCCACCACAGCGTCATCGGCATGGGCGTGTTCCTCGGCCAGTCGACGCGTATCTACGACCGGGCGACGGGCGAGATCAGCTACGGGCGGGTGCCGCCGTACAGCGTCGTCGTGTCGGGGCAGCTGCCGTCGAAGGACGGGTCGCATTCGCTGTACTGCGCGGTGATCGTGAAGAAGGTGGACGCGAAGACGCGGGCGAAGACATCGGTGAATGAGTTGCTGCGGGGGCTGGCGGAATGACGCTGTCGGTCGTGAAGCCTGGCGGTTCGCCTTCGCCGGCCGCGGCCGCGCCGGCCGGGGCGGTCACGCTCTACGGTCTGGCCAACTGCGACACCTGCCGCAAGGCGCGCAAGTGGCTCGACCGCTTCGGCATCGCGCACACCTTCGTCGACTACCGCGAGCAGCCGCCGTCGCCTGCGATGCTGGCCGAATGGAAGGAGCACGTCGGTGGCTGGGACCTGATGGTCAACAAGTCCTCGACCTGGCGCAACCTGTCCCCGCTTCGCAAGGCGCCTGGTTCTGACGCGGAATGGCGGCTGCTGCTGCGCGAGTATCCGCAGCTGATCCGGCGGCCGGTGGTGGTGACCGACGACGGCGTGGTCACGCAGGGTTTCAGCGACAACGGCTTCAAGGCGCGCTTCGGCGTCGGCAAGTAACCACGTTCGGCGCGAGGGCAGGGCAGCGATGACTTCCGAAGTATTGGCGCTGGCGAAGGAACTGATCATGCGCCCGTCGGTGACGCCCGACGACGCCGGCTGCCAGGCGCTGATCGCCGAGCGCCTGCGCCGCGCCGGCTTCGCCTGCGAGCACCTGCGCTTCGGCGCCGTCGACAACCTCTGGGCCACGCACGGCGCCAACGACGGCAGCGAGCCCGTGCTCCTGCTGCTCGGCCACACCGACGTCGTCCCGCCCGGCCCGCGCGAGGCCTGGACCAGCGACCCGTTCGTGCCCGAAGTGCGCGACGGTATGCTGTACGGCCGCGGCGCCGCCGACATGAAGGGCAGCGTCGCCGCGTTCGTGGTCGCGCTCGAGCGCTTCGTCGCCGCGCACCCCGATCATCCCGGCACCGCCGCGCTGCTGCTGACCTCGGACGAGGAGGGCGACGCCATCGACGGCGTGCGCCGCGTCGCCGAGGTGCTGCGCGAGCGCGGCCAGCGCATCGACTGGTGCATCACCGGCGAACCCTCGTCGAAGGAGCGCCTCGGCGACCTCATGCGCGTCGGCCGCCGCGGCACCCTGTCCGCCACGCTCACCGTGCGCGGTATCCAAGGCCACGTCGCCTATCCCGAGAAGGCCCGCAACCCCATCCACCAGGCGCTGCCCGCGCTCGCCGAGCTCGCCGCGCGCCGCTGGGACGACGGCTACGAGAGCTTCCCGTCGACCTCGCTGCAGATCAGCAACCTCCACGCCGGCACCGGCGCCAACAACGTCGTTCCCGGCGAGCTGCAGGTGCTGTTCAACCTGCGCTACAACCCCAACTGGAGCGCCGAGCGGTTGGAGGCCGAGTGCGAGGCCGTGCTGCGCGCGCATGGGCTTGAGTACCAGTTGGCGTGGCATCGAGGCGGCGAGCCCTTCTACACCCCGGAAGGCCCGCTGCGCGCGACCGCGCGGGAGGTGCTCGAGACATTCGCCGGCGCGGCGCCGGAGGAGAGTACCGGCGGCGGCACCTCCGACGCGCGCTTCATCGCCCCGCTGGGCGCGCAGTGCATCGAGGTCGGCCCGGTCAACGCGACGATCCACAAGGTGGACGAGTGCGTGGCGATGGCGGAGCTGGAGGCCCTGCCGGCGCTGCACGTGGCGCTCCTGGCGCGACTGCTGTCCGCGGCCTGACCCTCGCCGGGGGATTGCGCGGCGCGGGTCGCCTCGGGCAGACTGCGGCCATGACCCGCGCCTTTGCCCGCAACAACAACCGCAATAACGCCAACCCCCCGCGGGTCGGCGATTAGCGCGCGCGTCACTCACACGCTCATCGAACCGAGGCCCGCACTGCGAAGTGCGGGCCTCGTCGTTTGTGCGCCCGAAAACCCCCAGGCCCCGAAGAACCCAGGAAAACCGCCGCCATGTGCTCCATCCTCGCCGTCTTCGACCTGCGCCCCGGCGCAGACTTGACCTTGCTGCGCCCGCTGGCGCTATCGCTCTCCGCCAAGCAACGCCATCGCGGCCCCGACTGGAGCGGCGTGCATGCCGACCCTGCCGCGTTGCTGGTGCACGAGCGTCTCGCCATCGTCGACCCCGCCGGCGGCGCGCAGCCGATCCGCTCGACCGACGGCGGCCTGGTGCTGGCGGTGAACGGCGAGATCTACAACCACCGTGAGCTGCAGCGCAGCCTCGCGACCCCGTACCGCTTCACCACCGGCTCGGACTGCGAAGTGCTCAACGCCCTGCATCGCGACGGCGGCGCGCCCGCAGCGTGGCTCGCGCGGCTCAACGGCATGTTCGCGTTCGCGCTGTGGGACGGCGACGCGCGACGGATCCTGATCGCGCGCGACCACATGGGCATCTGCCCGCTGTACTGGGGCCACGACGCCGACGGCCGGCTGTGGGTGGCGTCGGAGATGAAGGCGATCGCGCGGCTGTGTGCCGACGTCGCGGCGTTCCCGCCCGGCCACGTCTACGACAGCGCCGCCGGCGAGGCGCCGGTGCAGTGGTACCGGCGCGCCTGGCGCGACTACGATGCCGTGCAGGGCATCGCGGCGGACCGTGAAGGCTTGCGTGCCGCGCTCGAGGCTGCGGTCCATCGCCAGCTGATGGGCGACGTCCCCTACGGCGTGTTGTTGTCCGGCGGCCTGGATTCTTCGCTGGTCGCGGCCTGTGCCGCACGCTTCGCGCGCCGCCGCGTGGACGACGACGACCGCGGCGAGGCCTGGTGGCCGCGCCTCCACAGCTTCGCCATCGGCCTCGAAGGCTCTCCGGACCTCGCCGCGGCGCAGGTGGCCGCCGAGGCTCTCGGCACCGTCCACCACGGCTTCACCTACACGCTCGAGGAGGGCATCGACGCCATCCCGGAGGTGATCCGCCACATCGAAAGCCATGACGTCACCACCGTGCGCGCATCCACGCCCATGTACCTGCTGGCGCGGCGGATTCGCGCGATGGGCGTCAAGATGGTGCTGTCGGGCGAGGGCAGCGACGAGCTGTTCGGTGGCTACCTCTACTTCCACAAGGCGCCCGACGCGCGTGCCTTCCACGAAGAGCTGGTGCGCAAGCTCGACGCGCTGCACCTGTACGACTGCCTGCGCGCGAACAAGGCGATGATGGCCTGGGGCGTGGAGGCGCGCGTGCCCTTCCTGGATGTCGACTTCATCGATGCCGCGATGCGCATGGACGCCGCGCACAAGATGGGCGGTGCCGGTCCCGACGGTCGCCGACGCATCGAGAAGACCGTGCTGCGCGAGGCCTTCGATGGCGCGCTGCCCGACGGCATCCTGTGGCGCCAGAAGGAGCAGTTCAGCGATGGCGTCGGCTATGGCTGGATCGATGGACTCAAGGCCCACGCCGAAACGCAGGTCGACGACGCCGCGTTCGCCAAGGCCGCCGAGCGCTTCCCGCACAATCCGCCTGCGACGAAGGAAGCCTGCTGGTACCGCGAACTGTTCGAGCGCCACTTCCCGGGAAAGGCATGCGCTGCCACGGTGCCCGGGGGCAAGTCCATCGCCTGCTCGACGCCGGCGGCGCTCGCGTGGGATGCGGCCTTCGCGGCCGCCGCCGATCCGTCAGGGCGCGCGGTGTCAGGGGTTCACGAGGCCGCGATGGCGTGATCATCCCGACCCGGACGATGAGGGCGACGCCATCGACGCGGTGCGACGCGTCGCCGACCTGTCCGCTGCGTTGCGTGCACTCCGGCGCAGCCGCCAGGAAGACCGACGATCCAAGCGGTCAGCGCCGCTCGAGCCGGTAGATGGCGGTCTCGAGCGCGGTCACGCCTTCTGCCTGGAAGTTCGGCTGCTGCTCCAGGATGTCCCGCCGCTCCAGCAGCGTCACCCGCCACTCGCGCTCGAACAGCGACCGCACCTCGTCCTCCTTGACCGAAAACGGCGGCCCCGCCTTCTCCTGCTGCGGGTATTCCAGGGTGATCAGCAGCCCCCGGCACCCGGACGGCAGCTTGCCGTAGACTTCGCGGCCATAGCGTTCCCGCATCTCCGGCGGCAGCGCGATGAGCGCGGCGCGGTCGAACACCGCCATGCAACTGGCGATGGCATCGGCGTCGAGCGCGAAGACATCGCCCTGCACCAGTTCGATCGGCCCGGCGAGGTGATGGACGCCGTCGGCAGCCTCCTCCACGGAAGGCTCGACGCCCTGGCTCTCGAAGAACTGGGCCACCGCCAGCGGCGACAGCTCGGCGCCCAGCACGCGGTATCCCTGCGAGGCGAACCACGCCATGTCCAGCGACTTGCCGGCCAGCGGCACGAACACGCGGCTGCCGGGCTCGGCGCCGACGGCCGGCCAGTGCTTCAGCAGCAGCGGGGTCGGGGCGTCCTGGTGGAATCCGGTGCGCGCTTCGCGCCAGCGTTCGAGCCAGAAGTCCGGTTCCATCCGCAGCGCTCCTTATTCCACGGCCAGCCCGTCGACCTTCTGCCAGCCCCGCGGCAGCAGCCCCCCGCGCGTCGCCCGCGTGCCGAGGTAGGCCTCGAGGTCGCGGAAGGACAGCGTCATCGTGCGCTGGCCGCTGCGGACCAGCAGCGACTGGCCGGGGCCGACGGCGGCCACGGCCACGACGCGCTCGGTGCCGAGCTTGGCCTTGGGGATGTCGATGATCTTGTTGCCCTTGCCCTTGTCGAGCTCCGGCAGCTCGGACACGGGGAAGGCGAGCAGGTGGCCGGCGGCGGTGACGGCGACGATGCGGTCGGTCGCGACGTCGGCGACGACGGCGGGCTGCAGCACGCGCGCGCCGGGCGTCAGCGACTGCAGGGCCTTGCCGGCCTTCTGGCGGCCGATGAGGTTCTCGAAGCGGGTGACGAAGCCGTAGCCGTGCGAGGACGCCAGCACGAAGCGGGTGTCGTTGTCGCCAGCGGCGACGGCCTGGAACGTGGCGCCGGCGGCGGGTGAGAAGCGGCCGGTCAGCGGTTCGCCGTTGCCGCGCGCCGAGGGCAGCGTGTGCGCGGCAGTCGAGTAGCTCCGGCCGGTGGAGTCGATGAACGCGACCTGCTGCGTGCTGCGCCCGCGCACCGCGGCGAGCAACGAATCGCCTTCGCGATACGACAGCGCGGCGGCATCGACGTCGTGGCCCTTCGCCGCGCGCACCCAGCCCTTCTCGCTCAGCACCACGGTCACCGGCTCGCTCGGCACCAGCTCGGCCTCGTCGATGGCCTGCGCGGCGTCGCGTGCGACCAGCGGCGACATGCGCGCGTCGCCGAACTTCTTCGCGTCGGCGAGCAGCTCGTCCTTCACCAGCTTCTTCAGCTTGGCCTTGCTGTCGAGCGTGGCGATGATGCGGTCGCGCTCGGCGTCGAGCGCGTCCTGCTCGCCGCGGATCTTCATCTCCTCCAGGCGCGCGAGCTGGCGCAGCTTGGTGTCGAGGATGTAGTCGGTCTGCTCGTCGTCGAGGCCGAACCGGGCCATCAGCACCGGCTTGGGTTCGTCCTCGGTGCGGATGATGCGGATCACTTCGTCGAGGTTGAGGAATGCGACCAGCAGGCCTTCGAGCAGGTGCAGCCGGCGCTCGACCTTCTCCAGGCGATGGCGCAGGCGGCGCACGACGGTGTCGGTGCGGAACGTCAGCCATTCGGTGAGCAGCATGCGCAGGTCCTTCACCTGCGGCTTGCCGTCCAGCCCGATGACGTTCATGTTGACCCGGTAGCTCTTCTCCAGGTCGGTGGTCGCGAACAGGTGGCCCATCAGCTGCTCGGCGTCCACGCGGTTGGAGCGCGGGATCAGCACGATGCGGGTCGGGTTGGCGTGGTCGGACTCGTCGCGGATGTCCTCCAGCCACGGCAGCTTCTTCGCGCGCATCTGCTGCGCGATCTGCTCGATCACCTTCGACGGCGAGACCTGGTAGGGCAGCGCGGTGACGACGATGTTCGCGTGTTCCTTCGCAAACGTGGCGCGGGCGCGGACGCTGCCCATGCCGGTCTCGTACATCGCCACGAGATCCGAAGACGCCGTGATGATCTCCGCCTTCGTCGGATAGTCCGGGCCGCGCACGTGCTCGCACAGGTCGCGCACGGTCGCGTCGGGATCGTCGAGCAGGCGCACGCAGGCGCTGACGACTTCGTTGAGGTTGTGCGGCGGCACGTCGGTGGCCATGCCGACCGCGATGCCGGTGGTGCCGTTGAGCAGCAGGTGCGGCAGCCGCGCCGGCATGAACGCCGGCTCCTCGAGCGTGCCGTCGAAGTTCGGGTTCCAGTCGACGGTGCCCTGGCCGAGCTCGCCGAGCAGCACTTCGGCGATCGGCGTCAGCTTGGATTCGGTATAGCGCATCGCCGCGAACGACTTCGGGTCGTCGCTGGAGCCGAAGTTGCCCTGGCCGTCGATCAGCGGATAGCGGTACGAGAACGGCTGCGCCATCAGCACCAGCGCCTCGTAGCACGCGCTGTCGCCGTGCGGATGGTACTTGCCGATCACGTCGCCGACGGTGCGCGCGGACTTCTTCGGCTTCGCGGTCGCCGCCAGGCCGAGCTCGCTCATCGCGTAGATGATGCGGCGCTGCACCGGCTTGAGCCCGTCGCCGAGGAAGGGCAGGGCGCGGTCGAGGACCACGTACATCGAGTAGTCGAGGTAGGCGCGCTCGGCGTACTCGCGCAGCGGGATCTGCTCGAAGCCGTGGAAGGCGGGGCGGACGGTGTCGTTCATCCGCCGATTTTACGCCCGGCGCGCCTGTTTAGGCCGGCGCGATCAGGCGGGCGCGTAGGCCCAGTGCCAGGGCTCGAAGGCGATGCCGTGCGGGTTGCCGCGCGGATAGCTCAGCGCGAAGCCGTGGCCGGCGGCGTTGGCCTGCAGCCAGGCGAAGGCGGGCGTGGCCTCGAACGTCTCCTCCGCCGGCGGCTCGCCGGGGAAGCCGATGTCCAGCGCCGTGCCGCCGTGGTGCTCGCTGTAGCCGGGCGCGGCGTTGACGGTCAGGATCTCGTCCACGGAAAGCCCGCGCGCCCGCTTCCGTTCGAAGATGCCGAGCTGGTAGTCGTGGCTGCGGTAGCCCGAGATCGCCTCGAGCGCCACGCCGTCGCGCCACGCGGCGGCCTGCATCGACTGCCAGGCGCGCGCCGCGTCGCTGCGCAGCCACAGCGGCCGTGCGTAGCGGTCGAACCCCGCCAGCGCGAGCCATGCGGGCTCCGGCACCAGCGCGAGCCCGGTGCGCGCGGCATAGGCGCCGGCATCGAGGCCCAGCGCATCGAGGCGCTCCTGCAGCCGGTCGAGCGGCAATGTCGCCACCGCGTCGATCCCGGGGCGCCGGTGGACCGCCGCCCGCGGCAGCGCGTGCATCGCCTCGTCCATGCCGGGTTCGGCGCGGAACGCAGGTCGCAGTGGCTGCAGCTCGCCGCCGGTCTCGACCGCGAGGTATTGCCCGTCGCGCTTGCGCCGCAGCACGTGGTCGGCGCGCGCGAGCACGCGCGCATCGGCGTTGCCGCGCGCGCGCAGGAGGCGCGCCGGCCACGCTTCGATGCGGGGCGTGTTGACGAGGAGGTCGGCCGAGCGCATGCCCTCAGGTTAGCGGGCGGGCCGTCCCGGCGCCACGGTCGCCAAAGCCGCGGCGGCCTGCGCCTGGATCGCCTCGAGCAGCGCCGCTGGCTGCCGCGGTTGCAGCAGCACGTCGTAGCCCAGCGTCGTCGGCAGCCACAGCAGCTTCTTGCCGCCCGCCGTGGCGACGAACAGGCGCCGCAGGCCGCGCGAGCGGAACCAGCCGCTGCGGAAGCCCGGCACCGCGAACCCGTTCGACTTCAGCACCGGCCTGAGCTCCGGGCGTTCGTCGATCGCGATCACGCGCGCCGCGTCCATCCGCAGCTCGGACCACTCCAGGCGGCGCCGGTAGAAGGTGGTCGCGATCTCGATGCCCGCCGCGTCCACGCGCACGCGATGGCGCCGCATCAGGCCCGCGAGCACCGCGTACACCGCGCCGGTGACCGCCAGCATGATCGCCACGCCGAGTACACGTCCGACGGGCCCCGCGACGGGCAGGCCGCGGCCGATCGGCGACACGACGATCTCCAGCACCAGCGGCACGGCGACCATCAGCACCGCCATCGCGACAAAGGTGCGTGGCGCGGCCGGTTCCAGCCGCAGCCGCGGATCGGCGGCGGCCGCGGCCCGCATCAGTGCGCCCCGATCCAGGCCGCGATGTCGGCGACCAGCTGCGCATCGACGTGGCCGGGCGTCGAATACTCGGCCAGGTTGCCGTCGCCTTTGCCGGCGATGCCGAGGTGGTTCAGCGCCGGGTACAGCTTGAAGGTCGTGCGCGGATCGGCGTGGAAGCCGGCCTTCCAGCCCTGCCAGTCGGCGTCGACCACCTGGATGTCGCGCGCGCCCTGCAGCACCAGCATCGGCAGCGCGATCGCCTTCGCCTCGGCGACCGGATCGACGGCGTCGGTGCTGCGCCAGTAGACCGCGGGCTGCCGCAGCGGCAGCGCATCCGCGGGCAGATCCTCGCCGGCGCGGAGCTTCGCGATCTGCTGTTGCAGCTTCCCGATCGCCGCGGCCTCGTCGTCGCTCGTGTGCCCGTCATCGAGCACCGCGAGGCGGCGTTGCTGTTCCAGCACGATGTCGAGCAGCTTGCGCGACGGCGCCGCGAACAGCACCAGCCCCGCCACCGTCGCGTCCGCCGCGATGGCCTGCGCGGCGATGCGCGGCGCCACGGTCGCGCCCTGGCTGTGGCCGAGCACGAACACGCGCGCAGGGTCGATGCCCGGCAGCGTGCGCAGCGCACGCACCGCCGCGACGGCGTCGTCGGTGATCTCGCTGTCGACGGTGATGTCGCCGCCCGCGTAGTCCTGCGGCCGCGCCTTGCTGCGCTTGTCGTAGCGCAGCACCGCGATGCCCTGCGCGGCGAGGCCGCGCGCGATGTCGAGGAAGGGCCGGTTCGGGCCGATGGTCTCGTCGCGATCCTGCGCGCCGGAGCCGTGCACGAGCACGATCGCGGGCCAGCCGTGCGCCGGCGCGGCGCCCTTCGGTATCGCCAGGGTGCCGGGCAGCGCGCGCTCGCCGTCGCCCACCGCCATGTCGCGCTCCTCGAACGCGGCGTCGGCGGTGACCGCGGGCGCCGTCGCCACCGCGGCGGGCGCGGGCTGCACGCGGAAGCCTTCGACCTTCCCGTCGGTGCCCACCGCGGCCACCGCCAGCAATTCGGCGTTCGCGTGGTGCAGCGGGATCGTCACCACCTGCAGCTCGCCCTGCGCCTGCACGCTCGGCTCGCCGCGGCCGGCGGGGGCGCCGGCCTGCGCCGCGAGCGACGACCACACGGCCTGCAGCCGCTCCGCCGGCACGGCGGCGGCCATGCGCGCGCCGAACATGGCTTCGGCGGCGGCGTAGTCGCCGGCATCGAGATGGTCGAGCAGCGCCTGCGCGATCGAGATCGCGAGGGCATCGGGCGTGGCGGCGGGCGCAGCGGGCGCAGCGGGCACCGCGGCGGGCGAGGGCGCCTGCTGCGCGTTCGCGAACGCGGGGCTCGCCGCGAGGATCGCCGCGAGCAATGCGAGGTCCGTGGTCTTCATGTCTTCGATCGTCCTGTCGTCGTTGTCGTGTCGCTCACGCCACCGTCGCCGACGCCAGCGGCGCCAGCACGTGCAGCACGATGTCGGCGCCGAAATGGCCGAGCATCGCCATCTCGATGCCGCGCTTCCAGTACAGCCAGCCGAACACCAGCCCGCCGATCGCGTTGAGCGCGAAGGTGCGGAACACGACGATGCCCGACAGCCCCCACACCTTCTCGGCGGCGGGCAGGTGGCCCGCGCCGAAGGCGATGGCGGCGATGACGATCGCCAGCCAGAACAGCGCCGGCTTCGGCCGATGGCGGCCGGCGAGGGTGAGCATCCACACCAGTAGCGTCATCAGGAACAGGCGCAGCTGCAGTTCCTCGGCGATGCCGCCGTAGAACGAGGCGAGGAAGCCTTCCAGCGCCGATGTCGCGGCGGCGGGCGCCGCGGCCGGATGCAGCCGCGCCGGCAGCATCGGATCCAGCAGCAGGCTCGCGCCGATGATCGCGAGCGCGGCGGCGACGCCGAGCAGCAGCGTGTGCCACGGCCGCAGCGCATCCGCCGGCGCCGTGCGCGGCGCGCCGAAGAAGCCCTGCAGCAACGGGCTGCCCAGCCCGACGCGGTGCCCCATGCGCAGCCCGAACAGCGACAGCAGGCCGAGCAGCACGAACGCCTGCGCGCCCTGCAGCGTCGCCAGCATCGGGAACGACAGCGAGGTTTTCGCGAAGGCCTCCGGCGTCAGCCGCCGCAGGTAGGGCAGCACCGCCACCGCCGACAACCCGGCGAGCAGCCCCCAGGTCGCGGCGGCCTTCAGGTCGGGCTTCCACGCCGCCGAAGGCACCGAAGGCGCGGCCGCAGTCGTCGCGTTCATGGCATCGCTTTCTTGAGATAGAGCTGCAGCGGCGCGAACCGCTGCGGCTGGACCACCGACACCAGCTCCCAGCCCTGCAGGCCGAGCTGCGCCAGCTTCTCCTGCGCGGCATCGCGCGTGGCGCCCTTCCAGTTCGCCTTGATCTCCACCACCTGGTAACTCCAGCGGTCACTGGCCATCGTCTTCTCCTTCGATCAGGGCCGCGTCGTCGCCGGGCGCCTTCAGCCGCCCGGCCTTGCGCAACGCGTCGCGCAGCACGTACTCGATCTGCGCGTTGAGGCTGCGGAGCTCGTCGTCGGCCCAGCGCTGCGCCGCCGCGAGGACTTCGGCGTTGATGCGCAGCGGATAGGCCTTCTTCTCCGCCATGTCGGGCTCAGTAAAGCGTGCCGGCGTTGACGATCGGCTGCGTGCCGCGCTCGCCGCAGAGCACGACCAGCAGGTTGCTGACCATCTGCGCCTTGCGCTCCTCGTCGAGGTTCACCACGCCGTTCTTCTCGAGCTCGGCCAGCGCCATCTCGACCATGCCGACCGCGCCGGCGACGATGCGCGTGCGCGCGGCGATGATCGCGTTCGCCTGCTGGCGCTGCAGCATCGCCTGGGCGATTTCCGGCGCATAGGCGAGGTGGCTGATGCGCGCGTCGATCACCTGCACGCCGGCGTCGGCCAGGCGCTCGGCGAGCTCGTCGCGCAGGTGCTGGCTGATCTCGGTGGCATGGCTGCGCAGCGCGACCTGGCCCTCCTCGTGCTGGTCGTACGGATAGCTCGTGGCCATCGTGCGCAGCGCGGATTCGGACTGGATGTGGACGAAGCTCTCGTAGTCGTCGACGTTGTAGACCGCCTCGGCCGAGTCGAGCACCTGCCACACGATCACGGCGGCGATCTCGATCGGCGAGCCTTCCAGCTCGTTGACCTTGAGCTTGCCGCTCTCGAAGTTGCGCACGCGCAGCGAAACCTTGCGCTTGCCGTAGAAGGGGTTGTTCCAGCGCAGGCCGGGATCCTTCACGGTGCCGACGTACTTGCCGAACAGGCTGACGACGGCCGCCTGGTTGGGTTCGACCATGTACAGCCCGACCAGCGTGAACAGCGCGACCACCGAGACCGCGATGGCGGCGACCAGCATCCAGCCGGAACGGATGCCGTTGTCGGGGTCCGGGCCGAGGCCGGCGACGAACATCCAGACCGCGAGCGCGATCAGGACGAGCATGCCGAGCAGGTACGGAATGCCGGGGAGGGAGCGGATGGGGTTCTCTTTCATGGCGCGGGTCCTGGGCGGCCGGGATGGCCGTGGGATATTGATATCAAATTGATATCAGATGCGCAAGAGGGGGCGGCCGGCGCCGGCGCGACCAAGGGTCAGCGGCGGGGGTTGAGGTAGAGCAAGGGTGCCGGGCTGAACTCGCCCGTGGCGTACAGGCCCAGGCCGTCGGCGCTCCACGCCAGCGCCTCCGCCTGCGGCAGCAGGGGCAGGGCGTGGATCTCGGGCCGGCGCGACAGGGCGGCGGCCCAGTCCTCGGCGCCGCGCCGCTCGTACAGCAGCACGTCGCGGTAGGTCAGCACGCCGAAGCGGCGGCCGTCGGGCGCGATGTCGGCCGCGGTCACCTGGCTGCGGATGCGCGCGAGTTCGGGGTTGGCCGCGACCTCGTCCTTGTCGCCCTGCGGCACGCCGGCGAGCTTCGCCCGCGGGCGCGCGACGAGCGTGCCGCCGCCGCGCGGCGGGCGCAGCGGCAGGGAGAACAGTTCCGGCGGCTGCCGCTTCTTCGACACCAGCAGCACCTCGCCGCGCGCCGCGTCCACCGCGACCGCCTCGCAGTCGCGCGCGCCGTCGGGCCAGCGGAACACGATCGTCCACGCCGGCCGCAGCACGCCGTCGCCGATGCGTTCCGGCTCGGCGAAGACGTGCAGCTGCAGCGTGCGGCGCAGCCCGCCGTTGTCGCCGGTGTCGGCGACGAGCAGCCAGTCGCGGCCGTCGAGCCGGAAGCTGGCGAGGTCTTCCCAGTCGGTGTTCTCCGCGCCGAGCACGCGGTACGTCGCCAGCTTCGCGCCGCGCCGGTTGATGGCGTACAGGCGCGCCGCGTTGCCGCCGTCGTTGGCCACCCACAGCACGTCCTCGTGGCGGTGCGAGGCGGCGATGCCGCTGACCTCGGCGAGCTTCGCGTCGAGGATGAGGCCGGACAGCTGCGCGAACGGCGGCGGCGCCGTGCAGGCGGCGGCGAGCGCGGACAGCAGCAGCCCGGCCACTGCGGAACGGACGAGCTTCGACGGCGGGGGCCCCTGGCGCATCCGGACAGGATCGCACGGGCGACGGCCCGTTGACGCGGGGCTGCGGCGCCGGCCGGGTACACTGCGGCCATGAACGAGAGCAACGGTTACGCGGTCTTCTTCTTCCCCCAGGCGCTGGAAGCCCTGGGCGAGGCGATCAAGCCCTATCTCAGCGAGAGCCCGGCCGGCCCGCACATCGTCTGCAAGGAGATCGACACCGGCGGCGCGCTGATCGAGATGACGCTGCAGGGCGTCACCGCCGAGGGCAAGACGGTGCAGCTCGAGCTGATGGTGCCGGGCTCGATGGTGCGGATGATCGTGTCGAGCCAGAACGACGGCAGCTTCGGCTTCGGTCCGCGGCTCACGCCGTCGCCGATCGCGACGCCCGACTCGGGCGTGACCGGCTAGCCGCCGTCCGCGAGCGGCCGCCACTCGCGGCCGTCGAAGGCTTCCAGCGCGGCGTAGCGCCGCTTGTAGTCCATCTTGCGGTGGCCCTCGATCCAGTAGCCGAGGTACAGCCACGCGCGCCCGTCGCGCCGCGCCCATTCGAGCTGTCGCAGGATCGCCAGCGTGCCGAGGCTGCGCTTCGCTTCGGCGGGGTCGAAGAACGTGTACACGGCCGAGAGCGCGTCGTCGCCGGCGAGGTCGGTCACCGCCACGCCGAGCAGCCGGTGCGAGTCGCGCTCGCGCAGCTCCAGGAAGCGGCCCTGCGACCACGAGCCGACGAGGAACTGGTCGAACTCCACCGCGCCGTGGTCGTCCATGCCGCCGCCGCGATGGCGCGCGCCGAGATAGCGGCGATACAGCGCGAGGTGTTCGTCGCTGCGTTCGGCCGGCACGACGCGCGCGACGACGTCGGCGTTGCGCGCGAGGCAGCGGCGCTGGCCGCGGTCGGGCGCGAACGCGGCGACGTCGATCCGCACCGGCACGCAGGCGTGGCAGCCGCGGCAATGCGGGCGGTACACGATGTCGCCGGAGCGGCGGAAGCCGGAGCGCAGTGCGAGCGGGTAGAGCTGCGGCAGGCGTTCGTCGCGCGGATCCAGCACCAGGTCGCGCGCGGTGCGCTCGGGCCAGTAGCCGCACGGGTGTTCGCCGGTGTGGAACACCCGCAGGCCGGTTTCGCGCCGGTCGCCGCCGTTGTCGGGAGTGCCGCCCATGCGCGAAGCATAGCGCCGCGCGTCGGCCGGCACGCCGCGCGGCGCCGGCGCTGTCCGCGGGCTGAACGCGCCCACCGCGAGGTCAACGCCCGGCGCGCCCGGGGCGTTGATCCGTGCATCGGCGGCAACGGTGCCGCCCGTCCCGGAGCTCACATGAACCGCATTGCCCTGTTGACCCTGGCCGTGGCTGCCGCCATGGCGTCCACCGCCGCGCTCGCGCAGGCGTCCTCGCCGCAGGCCGCGCCCGCCGCGGCGCCCGCCCCGCATGCGATGCACGGCGACCGCGCCATGCACGGCGACCACGCCGGCATGCATCGCGGCAAGTCCGATCGCGGCGCGCGCCACGGCCGCGGCCGCGGCATGCAGGGCCTCGCGCGCCTCGACGCGAACAACGACGGCCGCATCGCCCGCACCGAGCTCGCCGGCCACGGCCGCATGGCCGAGCGCCTGGGCAAGGACTTCGCCGCGATCGACGCCAACCGCGACGGCTACATCGTCCGCGCCGAGCTGCGCAGCTGGCACGAGCGCATGCGCCCGCAGCGCATGGCCGCGCGGCAGAAGATGTTCGACCAGCGCTTCGCCGCCGCCGACCTCAACCGCGACGGCAAGCTGAGCCGGACCGAAGTCGCCGAGAAGATGCCGAAGCTCGCCGCGCGCTTCGCCTGGATGGACGACAACCGCGACGGTTTCCTCGGCCGCAACGAACTGCAGCCGCAGCGTCGCCGCTGAGGCGTCGTTCCGGCAGGGGTGCAACGATCGCGCGGCCGAAGGGCCGCGCGGTCACAGCAGTTCGACGACGCGCCAGCCGCTGGCGCCGAGGTTCACTTCGTACGTGTCCACCACGGGCTCCGCGCCCGCTTCGGGCGTGCGCGACAGATGGATGCTGCCGGCGCCATTGGCGGCGCCCGCATGCACGCGATAGTCGGCCACCGCCAGGCGCGGGACGTCCGACGCGGGGCATTGCGACAACGGGATCACCGGCCCGGGCGAGGCGGGCAGCGCCGCCAGCAGCGCGGGCGAGGGATCGTGCCCGTCCACCGAGAGGCAGACCGCTTCGCCGGCGTGGCTCGGCAGTTCGCCCACGAGCACGGCCGCGGCGAGCGCATCCGGCGTGGCCGAGACGCCGGCCGGCAGCGCCGGCACCGACGGCGCGCGCACGGCGCGGGCAGGCGCCTGCGACCCCGTGTGCAACTGCGAGAAGAACGCGAGCCCGATCACCGCGGCGATCGCCAGCAGCAGCCCGAGCTTCAGGCGGAACGCGCGGCGCCGGTCGGGATCGTCGCGCGCGGCGGGTTCCTCGCTGCGGAAGGTCGGGAGCCGATAGCCGGTGTCGCCGCGCGTGCTGTCCAGCAGCCCGTGCTCGCGCAGCAGCGCGCGCGCGCGCGGCTGGTCCTCGGACTTCACGACCCACACCGCGGGCTGCGGCTCGGTCCGCGCATGGTCGCGGTAGCTGAAGTTGCCGCGCAGCGCACCGCGGTACGAACGTCCGTGCTGCAGCTTCACTTCGATGCCGGCGTCGCGCAGCAGCTGCGCGACGCGCTCGGCGTTCTCGAGGCGGGGACTGGTGAAGACCTGGCGCATCGCGTCAGCCCTTCGCCGGGACGTGCGCGGCGGCGGCCGCGTCCGACACGACGCGGATCAGGCCTTCCTGCGCCGTGCTCGCGACCAGGTGGCCGTCGCGGTCGTACACCAGGCCGCGCGCGAGGCCGCGCCCGCCCTGCGCCGTCGGGCTGTCGAGCGAATACAGCAGCCAGTCGTCCGCGCGGAACGGCCGGTGGAACCACATCGCGTGGTCGAGCGAGGCCATCTGCACGTTCGGCTGGTAGTAGCTGATGCCGTGCGGGAAGGTCGTCGTGCCGAGCAGGTGGAAATCGCTGGCGTAGGCGAGCAGCGCGCGGTGCAGTTCCGGCGCATCGCCGACGCGCTGCGACAGGCGGAACCACACCTGCTGGAACGGCGGCCGCTTCGGCGGCTTCAGTTCGTCGCGCGGATAGACGTGGCGGAACTCGAACGGGCCCATCCGGTCCAGCCAGCGCTGCACCTTCGTCGGCAGCTTCTCGAACACCTCCGGCGCCAGCGCGGGCGTGGGCTCGATGTCCTCCGGCTTGGGCACTTCCGGCATCGACAGCTGGTGCTCGCCGCCGTCCTCGTGCTCGTGGAACGACGCCGCGCAGAAGAAGATCACCTGGCCGTGCTGGATCGCGGTCACGCGCCGCACCGAGAAGCTGCCGCCGTCGCGGGTGCGGTCGACGTGGTACACGATCGGTGCGTCGATGTCGCCGGCGCGCAGGAAGTACGCGTGCAGCGAATGCGCCTCGCGCGGCTGCAGCATCGTCTGCTGCGCGGCCGACAGCGCCTGGCCCAGCACCTGCCCGCCGAACACGTACTTGGTGCCGATGTCGCGGCTCTGGCCGCGGAAGAGGTTGTCCTCCAGCCGCTCCAGCGACAGCAGCTCGATCAGTTCGGCGACGGGGGACGCGGCTGCGGCGGCTTGCGAAGGGGGCGGAGTCATCCGCGGATTATAGGGCCCCGGCCGTGGCGATCCGGCGCAGGGGCACCGCCGCGAGCACCGTGTCCCACGGGAACAGCGGGCCCGGGTCGCGCTTTCGCGGCACGGTCGCGGCGGGATCGTCGGTGGCGGCCACCGCGACTCGGTCCAGGTCCTCGTGGCCGGCGATGTCGCGCAGCGCCGGCAGCGTCGCCTGCAGCCGCCGCAGCAGCGTGACCAGCGCCTCGACCTGGGCGGCCGGATAGGGCTCCTCCATCGCCTGGTGCGCGGCATCGAGCCAGCGCGGCCAGCGCCCGCGGTTGACGAGCTCGATGCCGATCGAATGCGGATTGTGGCCGCGCACGTGGTGCGCGATGCGGTCTTCCGGCACCCAGCGCTGCACGGTGCCGTCGCGGTCCACGTAATAGTGGCCGCTGTTGCCCGTGCCCGAGCCGGGATACAGCACGCGCTCGCCGTAGTCGCGCGCGGTGGCGAGGTCGGGGAGCTCGGTGCAATGGATCACCACCAGCGTCACGTCCGCCAGCGGCCGCGACTGGAGCCGTGCGACGTAGGGCAGGGGAGCCTCGAGGATGGCGGGCGCGGCGTCGGTCGGCATCGCGCGGATGCTAGCATCGCGCCCGAATCGCCGCCCCGGATCCCGACCCCCATGAAGTTCTTCGCCAGCTGCGGCAAGGGCCTGGAGTACCTCCTCGCCGACGAGCTGCAGGCGCTCGGCTGCGCCCGCGCCACCGCCACGGTGGCCGGTGCCAATGCCGAGGGCGGCGCCGCCGACGCGCAGCGCGCGGTGCTGTGGTCGCGGCTGGCGAGCCGCGTGCTGTGGCCGCTGGCCGAATTCGATTGCCCCGACGAGCACGCGCTGTACGCGGGCGCCGCCGCGATCGACTGGGCGGCGCACCTCGACGCGTCGATGACGATCGCGGTCGACGCGCACGTGTCCGGCAGCGCGATCACCCACGCGCGCTACGCCGCGCAGCGCGTCAAGGACGCCGTGGTCGACGTGCTGCGCGAGCGCAGCGGCGCGCGCCCGGACGTCGACGTGGAGGCGCCGGACGTGCGCCTGAACCTGGTCGTGCGCAAGGGCCGCGCGATCGTCTCGGTGGACCTCGGCGGCGGCCCGATGCACCGCCGCGGCTGGCGCATCGCGCAGGGCGAGGCGCCGATGAAGGAGACGCTCGCCGCCGCCGTGCTGCTGCGCGGCGCTTGGCCGCAGGTGTACGCGGAGGGCGGCGCGCTGCTCGACCCGATGTGCGGCAGCGGCTCGCTGCTGATCGAAGGCGCGCTGATGGCCGCCGATGTCGCGCCGGGGCTGCTGCGCCACGGCACCGCGCCGCCCACGCGCTGGAGGGGCTTCGACACGGCCGGATGGCAGGCGCTCGTCGCCGAAGCGCGCGCGCGCGCCGAAGCCGGCCGCGCCGCGCTGCGCCCCGTCTTCCACGGCAGCGACCTGGATCCGCATGCGATCCAGGCGGCGAAGCGCAACGCCGCCGCCGCGGGCGTGGACGACGTCATCGGCTTCGAAGCGGCCGACGTGCGCGCGCTGCCGCCGCGCCCCGAGCCGCGCGGCCTCGTCGCCTGCAACCCGCCCTACGATGCGCGGCTCGCCGCCGACCCCGCGTTGTACCGCGCGCTGGGCGATGCGCTGCGGCGGGCGACGCCCGGCTGGCGCGCCAGCCTGCTGTGCGGCGACGAAGCGCTCGCGCGCGCCACCGGCCTGCGCGCCACGAAGACCTACCAGGTGTTCAACGGCGCGATCGACTGCACGCTGCTCGTCGCCGACCCCGTCGCGCCGCCGCAGCGCGAGCGCAGGGACGCTCCGGTGGCGCTGTCCGAAGGCGCGACGATGGTCGCCAACCGCCTGCGCAGGAACCTGCGCGCGACCAAGGCCTGGCGCGAGCGCGAGGGCGTGTCGTGCTTCCGCGCCTACGACGCCGACATCCCGGAGTACGCCGCCGCCATCGACGTCTACGCCGAAGCCGACGATCCGTCGCGCCTGTGGCTGCACGTGCAGGAGTACGCCGCGCCCGCCGACATCCCGGAGGCGCTCGCGCGCCGTCGCCTCGGCGACCTGCTCGCTGCCGCGCGCGAGGTGTTCGCATTGCCGCGCGAGCGCATCGCGCTGAAGACGCGCGCCGTCGGCAAGGGCGGCAGCAAGTACGCCGGCGGCTTCGATTGCCGCGGCGAGTTCCTCGTCGTGCGCGAAGGCGACGCGCGACTGCGCGTGAACCTGTTCGACTACCTCGACACCGGCCTGTTCCTCGACCATCGCCCGATGCGCCTGCGCCTGGCGCAGGAGGCGGAGGACACGCGCTTCCTCAACCTGTTCGGCTACACCGGCGCCGCGACGGTGCACGCCGCCATCGGCCGCGCCCGCACCACGACCACCGTCGACCTCTCCGGCACCTACCTCGAGTGGTGCGCCGCCAACCTGCAGGAGAACGGCGTCGGCGGCGCGCGCCACCAGCTGGTGCAGGCCGACGCGCTGCAGTGGCTGCGCGCCGACCGCGGCCAGTACGACCTGGTGTTCTGCGATCCGCCCACGTTCTCGAACTCCAAGCGCGCCGGCGATTTCGACATCCAGCGCTCGCACGTCGACCTGCTGCGCGCGGCGGTCGCGCGGCTGGCGCCGGGCGGCGTGCTCTACTTCTCGAACAACTTCCGCCGCTTCCGCCTCGACGCCGACGCGGTCGCGCAGTTCGCGCGCTGCGAGGACATCAGCGCCGCCACCCTCCCGCCCGATTTCGCCCGCAACCTCCGCATCCACCGCACCTGGCGCCTCTCGCGCCTCGACTGACCGCTTTTTCGCGATCACTTCGGGAGGGGGCCGCCGCGGAGTGCGTCTCCCGTTCGCTCCGGGAGAGGGTCGCCGTGGAGTGCGCAGGCCCTTCCGGGGGCCGGCACAAGTACATCCCTGTAGCCTCTTCGTCGCCATCCATGGCTCCGACGCCCCCGGAAGGGCCTGCGCACTCCACGGCGACCACCCCAAGCGAGTCGCGCCGCTTCGTCGAGCC
>JANINR010000116.1 GCA_024508915.1 Lysobacteraceae bacterium
TCGACAGCCGCAGCGGGCGCGCGCGGCCGCTGCGCACGGCGCCTTCGCAACGCCACGCGCCGCGGCCGCTGCCCGCGCGCGACAACGGGCACTGCCAGTGCAGGTCACGATAGCGGTAGCCGAGGTCCGGCGCGTCCAGTTGGCCGACCTGCACCTGCAGGTCGCCGTGCGCGTCGCCGGTGCGCCACGCCAGCCGCACGCGCACGTCGCGCAGGGTGGCGATGCCGGTCGTCGCCTTGGCGACGCGCAGTTGCGCGACGCGCGGCGCGTCCGCCGCGCGCGCGCAGGTAGCCGCCGGCCAGGCCAGTGCGAGCAGCAGGACTAGGATCGGCCTGGACATGGACGCGAGCATACCGAGCCGGAGTGGCCGTGCGATGAAACGTGGAGCAATGGACGCCTGCGCGCCGCGGATCCTGCTGGTCGAGGACGACGCGACCAGCCGCGCCTTCCTGGCGGGCGCGCTCGCGGCGCTGCCGGCGCGGGTCGCCGCGGCGCCGGGTGCCGGCGAGGCACTGGCGATCGCGGCGTCGAGCGACGGATTCGCGCTCTGGCTGGTGGATGCGCGCCTGCCCGACGCCGGGGGCGCGGCACTGCTTGCGGCATTGCGGCTGCTCGCGCCCGCGACGCCGGCACTGGCGCATACGGCGTCGCGCGAACCGGCCTGCGTGGCAGCGTTGCGTGCGGCGGGGTTCGACGGCGTGCTGCACAAGCCGCTGGGCGTTGCCGCGCTGCACGCCGCGGTGCGCGCGGCTCTGCAGGCGCCACCGGGATCCCGCGGCGTCCCGGCGCCGTCGCCGCGCATCGACGCCGCGGCGCGCCGGGCGATGCTGCGCGCGCTGTTCCATGCGGAGTTGCCGGTGCAGCGCGCGGCGATCGAGGAGGCGATCGCCGCTGGCGACGTCGCGGCTGCCCGCGGGGTGATGCACCGGCTGCGCGCGAGCTGCGGATTCGTCGGCGCGGGCGCCCTCGGTGAGGCGGTGCGCGCGCTGCAGTCGGAACCGGAGTCGCTCGACGCGCTGCGTCGCTTCGGCGCGTGCGTCGACGCGGTGCTGGCGCTGGCCGGCGGCGCGCTCGCCTAGGGGCCGGGCGCCTCCGCGCCGACACGGCCGAGCGCGCCGATCAGGTCCCACGAGCGCAATGGTCGCCCGCCGAGGTGGTGCAGCAGCACGGGACGCAGCGCGCGGCGCAGGCCTGCGAGATCGTCGGTGCCGGGCGCCGGCTCGCCGTCGGCGGCGAGCGCCAGCAGCGCGAGCCCGGTCGCCGCATCGCTGCGGTCGGCGCGGCCGCGGTCGCTCAGCAGCCGGCGCGGCCCCTGCTCCGGATCGAGCCGGTAGCGCGCGGCCGGATCGATCGGCTGCCCGTCGGCATCGGTGGCGAAGTCCATGCCGACGCCGAGCGCATCGAGCAGCGCCGCCTCGAAGCGGCGCAACGTCCACGCGAGCGGTGCCGCCGCGTCGCCGAGGCGGACGCGCATCGCGGCGTAGGCGTCGAACAATTCGTGCTGCGGATCGTTGCGCGGCGCCAGGCGCAGCACCAGCTCGTTGACGTAGAACGCGGCCAGCGCCGCCTCGCCCGCCAGCATCGGCGCCGCGTCGAGTGCCTCGGCGCTGCGCAGTTGCGCCAGTTCGCCCTGCTGGACCGCATCCAGGCGCACGTGTTGCAGCGGCTGCAACGCGGCGCGCAGCGGTTGCCGCCGCGCGCTGCGCACGCCGCGCGCGACTAGCCCGACGCGGCCGTGGTTCGCCGTCAGCGCCTCCACCAGCAGGCTCGTTTCGCGCCAGGGCCGCGCGTGCAGGACGAACGCGGGCTCGCCGGCGATGCGCATCTCAGTCGCCGTAGCCGAAGGTCCGCAGCGCGGCCTCGTCGTCGGACCAGCCTTCGCGCACGCGCACCCAGGTCTGCAGGAACACCTTCGCGCCGAACAGCCGCTCCATCTGCTCGCGCGCGCGGCTGCCGATCTCGCGCAGGCGCGCGCCGCCCTTGCCGATCACGATCGCCTTCTGCCCGTCGCGCTCGACCCACACCACCGCGCCGATGCGCAGCAGCGGGCCGTGCTTGCCCGGTTCCTCGGCGAACTGTTCGATCTCCACCGTGGTGGCGTACGGCAGCTCCGCGCCGAGCTGGCGCATCAGCTGTTCCCGCACCAGTTCGCCGGCGAGGAAGCGCTGGCTCTTGTCGGTGATCTCGTCCTCGGCGTACAGCGGCGGCTGCTCGGGCAGCAGCGCCAGCAGCGATTCCACCAGCGGCTCGAGGCCCTTGCGCTTGAGCGCGGAGACCGGATGCACGGCCGCGAACTCGCGGCCCTCCGTCGCCGCGCCCAGGAAGGGCAGCAGCGCGCTCTTGTCCTTGAAGCGGTCGACCTGGTTGACGACCAGCACCACCGGCACCTTCGCCGCGCGCAGCGCCTGGTAGGCGAGCGTGTCCTCGTCGTCCCAGCGGCCGGCCTCGACGACGAGCAGCGCCGCGTCCACGCCTTCCAGCGCACCGCGCGCGGCGCGGTTCATCATCCGGTGCATCGCCGACGACGACGCCTTGCCCTGCTCGCGATGGATGCCGGGCGTGTCGACGAGCAGCAGCTGGCCGCCCTCGACGGTGGCGATGCCCAGGAGGCGATGGCGGGTCGTCTGCGGACGGTTGGAGACGATGCTGACCTTGGCGCCGACGAGGGCGTTCACCAGCGTCGACTTGCCGACGTTCGGCCGGCCGACGACCGCCACCTGCCCTGCCCGATGCGCCTTCTCGCTCATCGTTCCATTCTCTCACGGACGTCCCAGCGGCAGCGTGCGGGGACTTTCCTCCTTCGGAAGGGGTCGCCGTGGAGTGCGCAGGCCCTTCCGGGGGCCGGCACAAGTACGTCCCTGTAGCCTCTTCGTCGCCATCCATGGCTCCGACGCCCCCGGAAGGGCCTGC
>JANINR010000117.1 GCA_024508915.1 Lysobacteraceae bacterium
CGCCGAGCTGCCCGCCGGTCGGCGCGAACAGCCGCCCATCCCCGTCGGCGAGCGCGCGGCCGTCGTCGTCGAGCAGGAGCACGCGCGCGCGCGGCCACAGCGCCGCCAGCGCGTCCGCGTCGTCGCGCAGCGCGTCGGCGCGGTCCAGGGCGCCATCGATGAAGGAAAAGGGAGACGTCACACGGTGAAGCTGCTGCCGCAGCCGCAGGTGCTCTTCGCGTTCGGATTGCGGATGGTGAACTGCGCGCCGTGCAGGCTCTCGGTGTAGTCGACTTCCGCGCCCATCAGGTACTGCAGGCTCAGCGGATCCACCAGCAGGGTCACCTCGTCGGTGGCGATCGCCAGGTCGTCCTCGCCCTGCTGCTCGTCGAACTCGAAGCCGTACTGGAAACCCGAGCAGCCGCCGCCCTGGATGTAGACGCGCAGCTTCAGCGCCGGGTTGCCTTCCCCGGCGATCAACTCGCGGACCTTGGCGGCCGCGGCGCGGGTGAACTCGAGCGGGCGCTGCAGCGACTGGTAGCCGGGCGCCGCGCCGTCGGCGGTGGGAATCTGCATGCGCAAAGGATGGGGCCGCCGGTGCGGGGAATCAACCGCGCGGCGGATGCGGGGCCGGCCGGTTCAGCCCGCCGGGTCGGCCGTCGCCTCGGCCCAGGTGAACGACTGTTCGACCGGCTCGCCGCGGGCCGGCGCCAGCCGCACCACGACGCGCACCGGCTGCAGGCCCGCCGGCACGATCACGTCGCCCTGCACCTGCTGGAAATACTTGAACGAGTATTCGACGCCGGGCGCGTTCGGCTGCTGGCGCAGCTGCGCCCAGTCGAGTTTCTCCATGCGGCCCTTGCGGCTGCCTTCCAGCGCCACCGTGAGCCGCCCGTCGTTGACGGCCCCGCGGCTGAGGTTCTGCGTCAGCGTGGCGACGAAATGCCAGGCGCCGCCCGGCTGCGGCGTCATCCGCAGCTGGTGCACGGCGAGGCCGTGGCGCTGCGCGGTGCTGCCGACGAAGCGCTCGTAGAACGCGACGTCGGCGCGCAGGCCGGCGATTTCCTCGTCGCGTTCGGCGAGCGTCCGCTGCAGGTCGCGGTTCGCCTCGCGGCTGACCTGGTCGGAACGCGCGAGCGTGGTCGCCTGCTGCTCGAGGCGGGCGATGCGGTCGCGCTGGGTTGCGAGCTGCGCGCGCGCATCGTCCGGACGCGGCGCGAACACCGTCCACAGCCCCCAGCCGCCGAAGGCCAGCGCGGCGAGGAACACGGCCAGCAGTGCGTACGCGAGGCCGTGGCCGTGCGGCGCCTGCTGCTGGCCGGCGGCGGGCGGCGGCGCGGGGGCCCGGTCGCCGGACGGGGGCTGCGATGCGTCCATGGCAGGCGGTATAGCATGGCCGCGTCGATGGAGGGAGCGCCTGCATGACCCACGCCCAGCTGTTCGCTGCGGGCATCCTGCTCGCGTGGCTCGCGGGATTGCGCGTCTACCTCACGGTGTTCGGCATCGGCATCGCGGGCTGGTTCGGCTGGCTCGACCTGCCGCCCGCGCTGGAGGCCGCGCAGTCGCCATGGGCGATCGGGGTGTCCGGCGCGCTCGCGCTGGTGGAGTTCTTCACCGACAAGATCCCGGGCGTGGATTCGGCCTGGGACCTGCTGCACACGCTGCTGCGCGTGCCGGCGGGCGCGTTCCTCGCGGCGGCCGCGGTCTCGCCCGACGGGCACCTCGGAACCGGCATGCTCGCGGCGGGGGCCGGCGCCGCGCTCGCCAGCCACCTGCTGAAGGCGGGCACGCGCGCGGCGCTGAACGTCTCGCCCGAACCGGTGAGCAACTGGACGGCGTCGCTCGGCGAGGACGCGGTCGTCGTGACCGGGCTGGCGCTGGCGTTCGCGCACCCGTTCCTCGCCCTCGGCATCGCGGTGGCCGCCAGCGTCCTGCTCGCCGCCAGCGTGTGGTGGCTGTGGCGCTGGGTGCGCCGCCGGCTCTAGTCGTCGATCTTGGCCTGCAGGTAGTTCTGCTCGCCCAGGCGCGCGATCAGGCCGAGCTGGGTTTCGATCCAGTCGATGTGCTCTTCCTCGGATTCGAGGATGTCGGCGAACAGCTCGCGGCTGGTGTAGTCGCCGACCTGCTCGCAGTACGCGATGGCCTCGCGCAGCGTCGGCAGCGCGTCCATCTCCAGCGCGAGGTCCGCCTTGAGCAGCTCGACCGGGTTCTCGCCGATGCGCAGCTTGCCCAGGTTCTGGAAGTTCGGAAGTCCGTCGAGGAACAGGATGCGCTCGGACAGCTTGTCCGCATGCTTCATCTCGTCGATGGACTCGTGGTACTCGTGCTCGGCGAGTTCCTTGAGGCCCCAGTTCTTCAGCATCTTGGCGTGCAGGAAGTACTGGTTGATCGCGATCAGCTCGTTGTAGAGCGCCTTGTTGAGATGCTCGATGACCCTGGGGTCGCCCTTCATGGGTGGCTCCGTGTGCTGCGGACGCGACGCATGCTAGCGCCTTCGCGCCGGGCGTGGCGGAACGGGAATCGAGTGCATCCGCCCCGCGTCAGGCGGCGCGCGACAACGCGTCGTCCGGCGCCAGCACCGGCACGTCGAGCGCGCGCGCGGCGTGGACTTCGTCGAGGACCTGCTGCGCCATGTCGAGGCAGCTGCCGCAGGTCGCGCCGCATCCGGTGCGCATCGTCAGTTCGGGCAGCGTGCGGCAGCCCGCGGCCGCGACTTCGCGGATCTCGCGATCGGTGACGCCGTTGCAGAGGCAGACGTACATGGGCGGACGGGTGCGGCCGTGGGGAGCTGGCCGCCATTGTCCATGCGAATGAGAATGATTGTCAATCCTGAACGGGTGCGGGCGGCGCGGCGCCCACCCGGCCGCGGCGCCGGCCCGCCCGGCGCGCCG
>JANINR010000118.1 GCA_024508915.1 Lysobacteraceae bacterium
GGGCGGCGAGCGCCTGCTGCCGCGCGGAGCGCGCGGCCTCGACCCGATCGCGGCACGCGGGCGCGCACGCCGTGCAGGTCGAACCGGCCGCCAGCAGGCCGAGCGTCATCGCGGCATCGAGATCGTCGTCGCGCAAGGCGGCCGCGATGGCGTGGGCGCGTGTGGCGCCCGGTGCCGCGCAGCCGCAGCAGGGGCACGCCGCGCCGCTCAACGGCCGTTGAATTCCGGCTTGCGCCGCGCCAGGAACGCGCCGGTGCCTTCGCGCATGTCCTCGGTGGCGAACATCAACCCGAACTGCGTCGCCTCGTAGGCCAGGCCCTCGCCGATGGCGCATTCGCCGCCGAAGTTGACGCAGTCGAGCACGCCGCGCAGCGCCAGCGGCGCCGATGCGGCGAGCTGCTCCGCCAGCGCCATCGCCTGCGCTTCGAGTTCCGCCGCCGGCACGACGCGGTTGACGATGCCGAGCTGCAATGCGCGCGCCGCATCGATCGGCGCGCCCGTCAGGCACAGTTCGAGCGTGGCGGCGCGGCCGGCCAGGCGCAGCAGGCGCTGCGTTCCGCCGAAACCGGGGATCAGGCCGAGGTTGACCTCGGGCTGGCCGAGTTTCGCGCTGTCGGCCGCGATGCGGAGGTGGCAGCACATCGCCAGTTCCAGGCCGCCGCCCAGCGCGAAACCGTTGACCATCGCGACCACCGGCTTCGGCAGGGTCTCGATGGTGCGCATCATGCGCTGGCCCCGCAGGGCGAAATCGCGGCCCTGCGCCGGGGTGAGGGTATTCATCTGGGCGATGTCCGCGCCGGCCACGAAGGCCTTCGGGCCGGCCCCGGTCAGCACGACCACGCGGACGCCCGGGTCCGCCGCGGCGGCGTCGAAGGCCGTCTGGAGCGCGTCCAGGGTGGCCAGGTCCAGCGCGTTCAGCTTGTCGGGGCGGTTGACGGTGAGCACGCGGACGGGGCCGCGATCGGTGCTCAGGAGGACGGAGTCGGTCATGCCGTGAATGATCTCGCGGAGGGACGGGCCGGGTGCGGAACTCGGCGCCGCGGCCGGGGTCGGAGTGGGGTCGTCAGTGGCAGTTAAGCCCTGCGGCCGTTATCCTAGCGCGCCCCATGCAGGCCATGGGGCGCGTGCCCATCCCGGAGGTTCCACCGAATGAAGTTGCGCTTTATGCAAACGCGCCTGCTGGCCGCGACCACCCTCGCGGCACTGACCCTGGCCGCCACCGGCCTGGCGAGCGCGCAGGACACCACTTCCGCGAAGGGCAAGCTCAGCTACGCCCTCGGCTACCAGCTGGGCCGCGAGACGGTCGAGAGCGGCGAGTCGCTCGACCTGGCGACCATGACCAAGGCGCTGCAGGACGGCTACGCCCGCAAGGATCCGGCGGTCCCCGTCGACCAGATGCGCGAGGCCTACCAGGCGATGCAGCAGCGGCTGCAGGCCAAGGCCAAGGCCGCGTTCGACAAGGCCGCGGTGGAGAACAAGACCAAGAGCGACGCCTACCTCGGCCAGAACAAGGCCAAGGCCGGCGTGAAGACGCTCGCCGACGGCGTGCAGTACCGCGTCATCGAGACCGGCAACGGCGCGAAGCCGACCCAGGCCAGCACCGTCGAACTGGAAGTGTCCGGCCCGTACCCGTGGGGCCAGCAGCCGACGCCGGCGCCGGCCGCGCAGAAGATGGCGGGCACCAAGCTCAGCGAGATCGAGATGCCCGCGATCCGCGAGGTGCTGCTGATGATGCCGCAGGGCTCGAAGTGGGAAGTGGTGCTGCCGCCGGAGAAGGCCTTCGGCAATGATCCGCGCAGCCCGTTCCCGCCGAACGTGGCGGTGCAGTTCGAGATCAAGCTGGTCAGCGTCAAGTAAGCGACGCGCCACGCAGCGAAGACGCAACGCCGGCCCAGTGCCGGCGTTGCTATATTGGGCGCATGTTCCCCGCCGGATTCCCCAGGCAACGCGTCGTGCTCAGCCCCTGCGTGGGCGTGTGCGAACTGCGCCCGGACGGTCTGTGCGCCGGCTGCGGGCGCAGCGTTGCGGAAATCGCCGCGTGGTCGACGATGGACGACGAGGCGCGCCTGCGCGTGATGGAACGCCTGGACGCGCGCGGCGAAGGCTGATGGGCCTGCCGGCGACGCTGCCCTCGGACGCGCTGCGGCGCATCGCCGCCGCACTGCACCCGCTGGGGACGATGCCGGGTGGCCCGGCCTGGAACCTCGACGAAGTCGCGCAGCTGTTGCCGGAGCCGGCGGCGATGCCGGCCGCGGTGCTGGTCGGCCTGGTGCCGCGCGAGCAGGGCATGCAGGTGCTGCTCACGCGACGTACCGATGCGCTGCGCCTGCACGGCGGCCAGGTGAGTTTCCCCGGCGGCCGCATCGAACCCGGCGACCGGGATGCCGAAGCGGCCGCCATCCGCGAGACGGTCGAGGAAATCGGCCTCGCACCGCCGCAGCTGTCGCCGCTGGGCTGGCTCGATCCGCTCGCGACGGTCAGCGGCTTCCTCGTGCAGCCCTTGGTCGCCGCGGTCGCGCCCGACTACAGGCCGCGGCCCGATCCGCGCGAAGTGGACGAAGTCTTCGAGGTCCCGCTCGATTTCCTGATGGCCGAGGCCAACCTGCGCCGCGTGCCGCTGCAATGGCAGGGCAGCGAGCGCATGGTGCTCGAGTTCGCCGACCGCGGGCAGCCGCGGCTGCGGATCTGGGGCGCGACCGCTTCGATCCTGCTCAACCTGCGGCAACGCCTGGAGCGTGCGTGATGGACGGATGGACCACCCTGGTGCAGGCCGAAGCGCTGGCCCCACGGCTCGGCGAACCCGGCCTGGCGATCGCCGATTGTCGCGTGTCGCTCGCCGATCGCAGCGCGGGGCCGCGGCTGTACGCGGAGTCGCACATCCCCGGCGCGATCCGCGTCGAACTCGAAACCGACCTGTCGGACCACGGCAAGCAGGGGCAGGGCCGCCATCCCTGGCCCGACGCCGCCGGTTTCATCGCGCGGCTGGGGGCCTGGGGCATCGCGCGCGACACGCAGGTGGTCGCGTACGACGACGGCGACGGCGCGTTCGCCGCGCGCCTGTGGTTCATGCTGCGCGCGCTGGGACACGAGCGCGTCGCCGTGCTCGACGGCGGCTGGGCGCGCTGGACGCAGCTCGGGTTGCCGGTGGACGCGCAGGTGCCGCACCCGGTACCCGTGCATTACGCGGCCGTGGACTTCGACCATGCACGCCTGCTCGATGCGGACGCGGTGCAGGCGCGGCTCGACGCGGGCGACTTGCTGCTCGACGCGCGCGCCGCGCCGCGGTTCCGCGGCGAGACCGAGCCGCTCGACCGCGTCGCCGGCCACGTGCCCGGCGCGCGCAACCGGCCCTACGCGACGAACCTCGCCGACGGGCGCTTCAAGGCGCCCGACGTGCTCCGTCGCGAATTCGAGGCCGCACTGGACGGCCGCGATCCGACGCGCCTCGTCGCCATGTGCGGCAGCGGCGTCACCGCCTGCCACCACCTGCTCGCGCTCGAGCATGCGGGCCTGCACGGGTCGGCGCTGTTCACCGGCTCCTGGAGCGGCTGGATCGGCGATCCTCGGCGGCCCGTCGCCACCGGCGACTGACGCGCTCGTGCGCTTCGGGGCCGGGCGGCGGAGCGATCCGCGGGCTTCGGGGCTGGGCGGCGGAAGCGTGCGGGGACTTTCGGGGGACGGCGTGAATACGTCCCTGTAGCCTCTTCGGCGCCATCCATGGCGCCGACGCCCCCGAAAGTCCCCGCACGCGTCCACCGCCTACCCCAAGCGCGTCGCGCCGCTTCTTGAAGAGCGAAGAGCACGAGCGCAACGCGCAGCGTCGAGCGCTGCGCGGATGTCATGGCCGGAGACGCGGGACTCGCTTGGGGTGGTCGCCGTGGAGTGCGCAGGCCCTTCCGGGGGCGTCGGAGCCATGGATGGCGACGAAGAGGCTACAGGGATGTACTTGTGCCGGCCCCCGGAAGGGCCTGCGCACTCCGCGGCGACCCTCGCCCGAAGCGAACGGGACGCGCTTCCCCGCGGCTTACTTGCCGAGGCGCGCGAGCAGCGCGCGCAGCGCGGCCTGGGTGTCGTCGGAGTACCAGCCCTCGATGAAGCGGTCGAGCTGGATCCGTTCGGGCACCAGCGCCGCCACGAGGTCCGCGCGCGCGATGCGGCGCGTCTCCAGCATCGGCCCGCGCGGCAGCGCGAGCAGTTGCTGCAGCCAGGCCAGCGCACGCACCGGCACGCTGTCGATGTCCACGAGTTCGTCGACCAGGCCCATCGCGAGCGCCGCGTCCGACTGCACGAGTTCGCCCGCGACCAGCAGCCGCTCGGCGCGGTACGGGCCGACGACGCGGCGCATCAGGTGCTGGATGCCTTCGGGGGCGACGAGGCCGACCTGCGTTTCGTTGAGGCCGATGGAGAAGGGGCCGCTGGCCATGATCCGGTAGTCGCAGCACAGGGCCAGCACGCAGCCGCCCGCTGGCGCATGGCCGGCGAGCGCGGCGACGACCGGCATCGGCGCGGCGGCGAGCGCGCGCGCCGCCTCGAAGAAGGCTTCCCATGCCGCGCGCAGCGCGGCGCGATCGGCGCCGAGCGCGGCGAGGTGCGGGACGTCGAGGCCCGCCGAGAACACCTTGGGGCCGCCCGACAGCACCAAGCCGTGGACGCCGTCGGCGGCGGCGCGCGCCACCCCGTCGGAGATCGCGCGCGACAGCGCGGGGTCGAGCGCGTTCACCGGCGGGCGCGACAACCGCAGTTCGCGCACGGGACCGTGGTCGAGGATCGTGACGAGGTCGCTCATGGCCGGCTCCGCGGCTCGGGGGGAGCTACAATTATGCGCATGAACCCGCTGCCGCACCCGCGTTTCGCCCGATCCCTCGCGACGCTCGCCGTGCTGGCGCTGCCTGCGGCCGCTGCCGTCGCGGCGGGTCCCGCGCACGCTGCGGCGCCGGCGGCGGGACAGCCCGCGGACTGCCTGCCGAAGGTGGAGGCTGCATGGATCCGCATGCCGCCCGCTAACCTGCCGATGATGGCCGGCTACGCGCGCATCTCGAACCCGTGCAAGGGCGCGCTCGCGATCGTCGGCGCGCACAGCCCGGCGTTCGCCGAGACCAGCCTGCACGAGACCCGCGTCGAGGGCGGCATCAGCCGCATGCGTGCTACTCCGGCGCTGCGACTCGCCCCCGGAGCCAGCGCCGTGCTCGAGCCCGGCGGCTTCCACCTGATGCTGATGAAGCCGGTGAAGCCGTTGCACGCGGGCGACCGCGTCGCCATCGAGTTCGCGCTGGAAGACGGCCGGCGGTTCACCGCGCCGTTCGAAGCCAGGCCGATCGTGAAGCCCTGACGGGTCAGCGCCCGCCGGCAGCCACCTCGCGCACCGCCGCCGGCAGCGCCACCGGCTTGCCGCTGGCGCGGTCGATCCACACCATCACCACGTCGCCGTCCGCATGCAGCGACGCGCCGTCCGCGGACACGATGCGGTGGCCGATCGTGATGCTGGTGTTGCCGATGCGCGCCGCGAACAGCTCCACCACGATCGAGGACGGGTATTCGATCGGCATGCGGTAGTTGATGTGCACCGCGGCCAGCAGCGGCGCGATCGCCTCGGTGACCCACTCGCGGCCGAGCGTGCGGAACCACTGGATGCGCGCTTCCTCGAGGTAGGTGAGGAAGTTCGAGTTGTTGACGTGGCCGAACGCGTCGAGGTCGCGCCAGCGCGGCTCGATCGCGTGGCGGAACAGGACGGCGGGCGGCGCGTCGTGGCGGGCGTCGTTCATGCGGCCGATTTCCTCTTCGTGGGCCTGGCGTCCGTCCCCAGCGTCTTCGCCAGGAAGCGCCCGGTATGCGACTGCGGCATCTTCGCCACGTCCTCCGGCGTGCCCTGCGCGATGACCTGGCCGCCGCGATGCCCGCCTTCCGGGCCGAGGTCGACGACCCAGTCGGCGGTCTTGATCACGTCCAGGTTGTGCTCGATCACGACGATGGTGTTGCCGTCGTCGCGCAGCTTGTGCAGCACCGACAGCAGGTGCTCGATGTCGTGGAAGTGCAGGCCGGTGGTCGGCTCGTCGAGGATGTATAGCGTTCGGCCGGTATCGCGCCGCGACAGCTCCTTCGACAGCTTCACGCGCTGCGCCTCGCCGCCGGAGAGCGTGGTCGCGCTCTGGCCGAGCTTGATGTAGCTCAGCCCCACGTCCACCAGCGTCTCGAGCTTGCGCGCCAGCGCCGGCACCGGCTGGAACAGCGCGAGCGCGTCCTCGACCGTCATCTCCAGCACGTCGTGGATGCTGTAGCCCTTGTAGAGGATCTCCAGCGTCTCGCGGTTGTAGCGCTTGCCGTGGCAGACGTCGCAGGGCACGTAAACGTCGGGCAGGAAGTGCATCTCGACCTTGATCAGGCCGTCGCCCTGGCACGCCTCGCAGCGCCCGCCGCGCACGTTGAACGAGAAGCGCCCCGGCGCGTAGCCGCGCGCGCGCGCCTCCGGCACCTGCGCGAACAGTTCGCGCAGCGGCGTGAACAGGCCGGTGTAGGTGGCCGGATTGCTGCGCGGCGTCCGGCCGATCGGCGACTGGTCGATCTCCACGACCTTGTCGAACAGGTCCAGGCCCTCGATCGAGCGATGCGGCGCCGGCTTGTGCGAAGCCCCGTTGATCTCGTTCGCGGCGAGCGCGTACAGCGTGTCGTTGATGAGCGTGGACTTGCCGGAGCCGGACACGCCGGTGATCGCGGTGAACAGGCCCGCCGGGATTTCCAGGTCCACGTCCTTGAGGTTGTTGCCGGTCGCCCCGCGCAGCTGCAGCATCATCTTGCGGTTGGGCTTGTTGCGCTTCGACGGGATCTCGATGCGGCGCTTGCCGGACAGGAACTGTCCCGTCACCGAGCGCGGCGACTTCAGCATCTGCGCGAAGCTTCCCTCGGCGACGACTTCGCCGCCATGGACGCCCGCGCCGGGACCGATGTCGACGACGTGGTCGGCCAGGCGGATCGCGTCCTCGTCGTGCTCGACCACGATCACCGTGTTGCCGAGGTCGCGCAGGCGGGTGAGGGTGCCGAGCAGCCGCTCGTTGTCGCGCTGGTGCAGGCCGATCGACGGTTCGTCGAGCACGTACATCACGCCCACCAGGCCCGCGCCGATCTGCGACGCCAGGCGGATGCGCTGGGCTTCGCCGCCGGACAGCGTGTCGGCCTTGCGTTCCAGCGTCAGGTAGTCGAGGCCGACGTCGACGAGGAAGCTCAGCCGCTCGCGGATCTCCTTCACGATCTTGACCGCGATCTCGCCGCGCCAGCCGGGCAGCTCGAGCCGGTCGAAGAACGCGACCGCCGTGTCGATCGGCATCACCACGATCTCGGGCAGCGGGGTCGTGCCGACGAACACGTTGCGCGCGCTGCGGTTCAGGCGCGCGCCGCCGCAATCGGTGCAGGGGCGCTCGCTGATGTACTTGGCCAGCTCCTCGCGCACGGCCGACGATTCCGTCTCGCGGTAGCGGCGCTCGAGGTTCGGGACGATGCCCTCGAACTTGTGGCGCCGGCGGGTCCGGCCGCCGGCGTCGGTGAGGTAGGTGAAGTCGATCAGCTCGCCGCGGCTGCCGAAGAGCACCGCCTCGCGCACGTACTCGTCGAGCTCCTGCCAGGGCACGTCCACGCCGAAGGAATAATGCTTCGCCAGCGACTGGATCAGCTGGAAGTAGTAGGCGTTGCGGCGGTCCCAGCCGCGCACCGCGCCGGCGGCGAGCGACAGCTCCGGGTGCACCACGATGCGCGCCGGATCGAAGAACTGCGACACGCCCAGGCCGTCGCAGGTCGGGCAGGCGCCGACCGGCGAGTTGAAGGAGAACAGGCGCGGCTCGAGTTCGGGCAGCGAGTAGTCGCAGACCGGGCAGCTGTACTTCGATGAGAACAGCAGCGGCGGCGCGGCCTCGTCGCCGATCGACTGCACGATCGCCATGCCTTCGCCCAGGCGCAGCGCGGTCTCGAACGATTCGGCCAGGCGCTGCTGCAGGTCCTCGCGCACGCGGAAGCGGTCGATCACCGCCTCGATCGTGTGCTTCTGGCGCAGCGCGAGCGGCGGCACCGCGTCGATCTCGTGCAGCTGCCCGTCCACGCGCACGCGCACGAAGCCCTGCGCGCGCAGCTGCTCGAACACCTGCGCGTGCTCGCCCTTGCGCTCGCGGATCACCGGCGCCAGCAGCATCCAGCGCTGCTCGGCCTTCGCCGGGTCCTTCTGCATCGCCAGCACCTGGTCGACCATCTGGCTGACGGTCTGCGCCTCGAGCGGGTAGCCGTGGTCCGGGCAGCGCGGGATGCCGACGCGCGCGAACAGCAGGCGCAGGTAGTCGTAGATCTCGGTGATGGTGCCGACGGTCGAGCGCGGGTTGTGCGAAGTCGACTTCTGCTCGATCGAGATCGCCGGCGAGAGGCCCTCGATGTGGTCGACGTCGGGCTTCTCCATCACGCTCAGGAACTGCCGCGCGTAGGCCGACAGCGACTCGACGTAGCGGCGCTGGCCCTCGGCGTAGATCGTGTCGAAGGCGAGCGACGACTTACCCGACCCCGACAGCCCCGTGATCACGATGAGCTTGTCGCGGGGCAGGTCGAGGTCGATGTTCTTGAGGTTGTGGGTCCGCGCGCCGCGGATGCGAATGAAATCCATCGCCATCGGGGGTCTGGCCTTGGCTGCAGGGTGGGGGCCGGGCCGGGCGGCGGGGAGCCGGACGGGAACCGAACAGGTGAGCGTAGCGAGCCGCCGATCTGGGGGCAAACGGGGGCGTATGCCAGCCTGCCACTCCGCCGTCGCAGCCCCTGCGACCCTAAGCATTCAGGTCCGCGAGAGGTGCGGGGCGCATGCCTCCAGCGGCGAATGTCCCCCGGTTCGCGGCCCTGGACGGGCCGCTGCCTCCTCCTTTATTTCGCCCCTGGAGGCATCCACCCCGCCCCCGGCATCCGGGCGGCTTGGGGTCGGACCCCGATGACCCCGGATGTCCGGAGCGCCGGGTGAGGGGTCCCTGGCGCGAAGTAAAGGGGGAAGGCGCCGGCCGGAGGCCGGTGCCGGAGGACATTCGCGCCAGGGACCCCTCGCCCGGCGCCTCGTGGAGAGTTGCTCCAAGCCACTGAAACCCCTACAATTCCGCTTCTGTCCGGCCCCCCGGGGCCGGCAGGACAAGAAGAACTACAGAAGATCCCAGGCCGCACACGGCCGCAGAACTCAGGAAACACAGTCATGTACGCAGTACTGGTCACCGGCGGCAAGCAATACCGCGTGATGGAAGGCGAGACGCTCCGCGTCGAGCTGCTCGGCGAGCACGAAGCCGGCAAGGAAATCACGTTCGACAACGTGCTGATGCTCGGCGACGCCGACGGCATCAAGATCGGCGACGCGCTCAAGGGCGCCAGCGTCACCGCGAAGGTCGTCGGCCACGGCCGCGCCGACAAGGTCCGCATCGTCAAGTTCCGCCGGCGCAAGCACCATCGCAAGCAGATGGGCCATCGCCAGCACTACACCGAAATCCAAATCACCGGCATCGCCGGTGGTGCGAAGAAGTAAGGAGAAGCAGCCATGGCACACAAGAAGGGCGTAGGTTCCTCGCGCAACGGCCGCGACTCCAACCCGAAGTACCTCGGCGTGAAGATGTACGGCGGCCAGGCCATCGAGGCCGGCAACATCATCGTCCGCCAGCGCGGCACCCAGTTCCACCCGGGCCCGGGCGTCGGCCTCGGCCGCGACCACACCCTGTTCGCGCTCGTCGACGGCACCGTCGAGTTCTCGACCAAGGGCCCCAAGAAGCGCCGCACCGTCAGCATCGTCACCGCTGCCTGACGCGTCGCGAAGCGCTGCGAGGAGCCCCGCTTCGGCGGGGCTTTTCGTTTCCGCCTCCCGCATGCCACGTCCATTAGACTGACGCCGCCATGAAACTCGTCGACGAAGCCGAAATCACCGTCACCGCCGGCAACGGCGGCAATGGCTGCGTCGGCTTCCGGCGCGAGAAGTTCATCCCGCTCGGCGGCCCCGACGGCGGCGACGGCGGCAAGGGCGGCGACGTCTGGCTGCAGGCCGACGAGAACCTCAACACCCTCGTCGACTTTCGCCACCAGCGCGCGTTCCGCGCGCAGCGCGGCGAGAACGGCATGGGCAGCCAGATGTACGGCAAGGGCGGCGAGGATTCGGTCATCACCGTGCCGGTCGGCACCGTCGTCACCAACGTCGACACCGACGAGGTCATCGGCGACCTGACCCGCCACGGCGAGCGCCTGCTGGTCGCGCGCGGCGGCCGCGGCGGCCTCGGCAACATGCATTTCAAGAGCTCGATCAACCGCTCGCCGCGGCAGTCCACGCCTGGCGGCGAGGGCGAGAGCCGCGTGCTGAAGCTCGAGCTCAAGCTGCTCGCGGACGTGGGCCTGCTCGGCTTCCCGAACGCGGGCAAGAGCACGTTCATCCGCGCCGTGTCGGCGGCCACGCCGAAGGTCGCGGACTATCCGTTCACGACGCTCTATCCCAACCTCGGCGTCGTGAGCGTCGAGCCGCACCGCAGCTTCGTCATCGCCGACGTGCCCGGCCTGATCGAGGGCGCGGCCGACGGCGCGGGCCTGGGCACGCAGTTCCTGCGCCACCTGCAGCGCACGCGGCTGCTCCTGCACCTGGTCGACCTGTCGCCGGCGCTGGAGGGGTACGAGGTCTACGGCGATGCGTTGCCGTCGCCGGTGGAGCAGGTCCGCGCGATCGAGCGCGAACTCGGGCGCCACGATCCGGAGTTGCTGCGCAAGCCGCGCTGGCTGCTGTTGAACAAGGCCGACCTCGCGTTCGAGGACGAATCGCGCGCGGCGGCGGAAAAGATCGTCGCCGAGCTCGGCTGGGACACGCCCTGGTACCTCGTCTCGGCGATCGGCCGCGAGGGCACCTGGCCGGTGGTGCTGGACGTGCAGGCGTTCTTCGACCGCCAACGCGCGGAGGCGCTCGACGACGCGCGCGCGGCCGGCGCCGGCGATGCCGGCGTCGCACGCGACCAGGGCGGTGCCGGTGCCTGAGCCCGCCGCGCAGGCAACAAAAAACCCGGCGCAGGCCGGGTTTTTCGCGTGCCGTGCGCGCGAGGCGCGCCGGCCGGAGGCAAGCCTGCAGGACGCAGGCCGGACGGAATCAGGCGGCCTGCAGCGCCTTGATGCGCGCGGTGAGGCGGCTCTTGTGGCGGGCGGCCTTGTTGCGGTGGATCAGGCCGCGCGCGCTGAAGCGGTCGAGGATCGGCTGGGCGACGTCGTAGGCGGCCTTGGCGCCGGCGGCATCGTTGGCGTCGAGCGCCTTCAGCACCTTCTTGACGGCGGTGCGCAGCTGCGAGCGCTGGGCCGCATTGCGGGCGTTGCGCACGACGGTCTGCTTGGAGCGCTTCTTGGCGGACTTGATGTTGGCCACGGGGAATCCTGGAAACTGGGTGTAATGAAGGGTCGGTTGATTGGCGCGGCCGCGGGTTTCGGCCCGGGCAGACAGGAAAGTATGGGCGATTCATGGACTTGCGTCAACGGCCGCAGGGCTTTCCGGGGCCGGGCCGGGGCAGGGGCCGCCGCGGCGGGAGCCGGCCGGTGAGCGGCGCGCGCGGCCACGGGATGCTGCGGGGGCTGCTCTCGTTCAGCAGCATGACCTTCGTGTCCCGGATCCTCGGCCTGGTCCGCGACCAGGCCATCAACTACGCCTTCGGCGCCAACGCGGCCACGGATGCCTTCTGGGTGGCCTTCCGCATCCCGAACTTCCTGCGCCGGCTGTTCGCGGAGGGCTCGTTCTCGACCGCCTTCGTGCCGGTCTTCACCGAGGTGAAGGAGACCCGGCCGCACGCCGACCTCAAGGCGCTGGTCGCCAACGTCTCCGGCACCCTGGGCGGCGTCCTGCTGGTGGTGACCGCGCTCGGGCTGATCTTCACCCCGCAGGTGGCGATGCTGTTCAACCCCGGCGCGATCGACGAGCCGGCTCGATTCGGGCTGGTGGTGCACCTGCTGCGGCTGACCTTCCCGTTCCTGCTGTTCGTGTCGCTGACGGCGCTCGCGGGCGGCGCCCTCAACAGCTTCGGCCGCTTCGGCCTGCCGGCGCTGACGCCGGTGATCCTCAACCTGTGCATGATCGCCGGCGCGCTGTGGCTGGCGCCGCGGCTGCAGGTGCCGATCCTGGCGATGGGCTGGGCGGTGCTGGTGGCCGGCGTGCTGCAGCTGCTGTTCCAGCTGCCGGCGCTGCGTGGCCTCGACCTGCTGGCGCTGCCGGCCTGGGGCTGGCGCCATCCGGACGTGCGCCGGGTGATGAAGCTGATGGTGCCGACGCTGTTCGGGTCGTCCGTGGCGCAGATCAACCTGCTGCTGGACACCGTGCTGGCCTCGTTCCTGTTCGTGGGTTCGCAGACCTGGCTGTCGCAGGCCGACCGCTTCCTGGAGTTGCCGCTGGGCCTGTTCGCGATCGCGCTCGGCACGGTGATCCTGCCGGCCCTGTCGCGCCACCACGTCAACGCCGACCGAGCGGGTTTCTCCGCCGCGCTCGACTGGGGCTTGCGCAACACGCTGCTGATCGCGGTGCCGGCGATGTTCGGGCTGATGCTGCTGGCCGAGCCGCTGGTCGCCACGCTGTTCCAGCACGGGCGCTTCACCGCGTTCGATACGCGCATGGCCGCGCTGTCGGTGCTCGGGCTCAGCTTCGGGCTCCCGGCGTTCGCGCTGGTCAAGGTGGTGCTGCCCGCGTTCTACTCGCGCCAGGACACGCGCACGCCGGTGCGCGCCGGCGTCAGCGCGCTGGTCGCCAACATGGTGCTGAACTTCGCGCTGCTCGCGGTCCTGTACGTCGCGATGGTGCCCGAGTCGGCGCGCGCGGGCGGCGTGCTCGCCGCGCTCGCGGCGACGCCGGGCCTGCACCTGGCGCTCGGCATCGCCAGCGCGCTCGCCAGTTACGTGAACCTGGGCCTGCTGTGGCGCTGGCTGCGCCGCGACGGCGTGTACCAGCCGGCGCCGGGATGGGCTCGCTTCACCCTGCGGCTGGTCCTGGCGTGCACGGCGCTGTGCGCGACGGTGCTCGCCGGGCTGTACTGGGCGCCGGACTTCACGACGGCGCCCGTGGCGCAGCGCATCGCCTGGCTGCTCGGACTGGTGGCGGCGGGCGTGGCCGCTTACGGCGCGACCCTCGTCGCGATGGGCTGGCGCCTGCGCGAACTGCGCGGGCACTGAGCCGCCGGCGTGCCCGATATACTGGCCCGATACGCATGACGCATCCTTTCCGCGACGTCCGGGGCGGGCCCTTGTGCCCGCAAGGCAGCGTGGCCTGCATCGGCGCCTTCGACGGCCTGCACCTGGGCCACCAGGCGCTGCTGCGCCGCGCCGGCGAGCGCGCGCGCGCGCTGGGCCTGCCGATGGCCGCGGTGGGCTTCGAGCCGCTGCCGCGCGAGGTGTTCGCGCACCCGCCGCCGCCGCGGCTGATGCTGCCCGGCGCGAAGCTGGCCGGGCTGAGGCAGCTCGGCGCGGACTGCATCGGCCTCCTGCGCTTCGATGCGCCGCTCGCCGCGATGCCCGCCGAGGCGTTCGTGCGCACGCTGCTGTCGGAACGGCTCGGCGTGCGCGAGGTGTGGGTCGGGCCGGACTTCCGCTTCGGACACAAGCGCGGCGGCGACCTCCATACGCTGCAGCGGCTCGGCCGCGCCCTCGGCTTCGACGCCGCCGCGATCGAACCGGTGGTGCTGGACGGCGAGCGCGTCTCCAGCACCCGCATCCGCGAGGCGCTGCGCACGGGCGACTTCGGCGCCGCGGCGCGCCTGCTCGGCCGCCCGTACGCGATCGGCGGCCACGTCGTGCGCGGCGCGCAGCTCGGCCGCACGCTCGGCTATCCGACCGCGAACCTGCGCTTCGGCGGCAGGACGCCGGCGCTGTCGGGCATCTACGCGACGCTCGTGCACGGCGTCGGGCCCGCCCCGTGGCCCTCGGTCTCGAGCTTCGGCACCCGGCCGACGGTCGACGGCCGCGAGCCGCTGCTCGAGGCGCACTTGTTCGACTTCGCCGGCGACCTGTACGGGCGCCGCATCCGCGTGGAATTCGTCGCCCGGCTGCGCGACGAGGAACGCTTCGACGGCCTGCCGGCGCTGGTGGCGCAGATGCATCGCGACGCGGCGCAGGCCCGGGCTATCCTCCACCAGACGACAGACACCAGCGGAACCACGTGAGCGACCAGGACAGCAACCGCTACAAGGCCACGATCCACCTGCCGGCCACCGATTTCCCGATGCGCGGCGACCTGCCGAAGCGCGAACCGGTCGCGCTCGCGCGCTGGGAAGGCGAGGGGCTGTATGCACGGATCCGGGCGCAGGCGAAGGGCCGCGAGACCTGGGTCTTCCACGACGGCCCGCCGTACGCGAACGGGCCGATCCACCTCGGCCACGCCGTCAACAAGGTGCTGAAGGACGCGGTGGTGAAGTCGCGCCTGCTCGCCGGCTACGACGCGCCCTACGTGCCGGGCTGGGACTGCCACGGCCTGCCGATCGAGCTGGCCGTCGAGAAGAAGTTCGGCAAGGTCGGCAGCAAGCTGGGCGACGGCGTGCTCGACGCGGCGCAGTTCCGCGCGAAGTGCCGCGAGTACGCGCAGTCGCAGATCGACCTGCAGCGCGAGGACTTCAAGCGCCTGGGCGTCGTCGCCGACTGGGACCGCCCGTACAAGACGATGGACTTCGGCTACGAAGCCGAAATGCTGCGCTCGCTGGCGAGGATCGTCGAGCGCGGGCACCTCGCGCGCGGCGTCAAGCCAGTGTACTGGTGCTTCGACTGCGGCTCTGCGCTGGCCGAGGCGGAGATCGAGTACCACGACAAGCAGTCGCCGGCGATCGACGTCGCCTACGCGGCGAAGCGGCCGGAGTCGCTGGCCGCGGCGTTCGGCGCGGCCGTCGCCGACGGCGACGAGGTCGCGATCGCGATCTGGACAACCACGCCGTGGACCCTGCCGGCGAGCCTGGCGGTGAGCCTCGGCCCGGAACTCGACTACGTGCTGGTGGAAGGCCCGCGCCGCGCCGACGGCGCGCGCCGCCTGCTGGTGCTCGCCGAGGCGCTCGCCGCCGCCGCGCTGAAGCGCTACGGCGTCGACGACGTCGCCGTGCTGGGCCGCGCGAAGGGCGCGGAACTCGAAGGCCAGCACCTGCGGCACCCGTTCTACGAAGGGCGCGACATCCCGGTGATCCTGGGCGAGCACGTGTCCGCCGAAGACGGCACCGGCGCGGTGCACACCGCGCCCGGCCACGGCCAGGAGGACTTCGTCGTCGGCCAGCGCTACGGCCTGGTCGATCGCCATTCCGCCGCCGAGCTCAACCCGGTCGACGGGCGCGGCGTGTACCTCCCGTCGACGCCGCCCGCCGACGGCGTGGCGCTCGCCGGCATGCACGTGTGGAAGGCCAACGACGCGATCGTCGGCGTGCTGCGCGACAACGGCCGGCTGCTCGCGCACGTCGCGATCACGCATGCGTACCCGCATTGCTGGCGCCACCGCACGCCGGTGATCTTCCGCGCCACCCCGCAATGGTTCATCTCGATGGAGCAGGCCGGCCTGCGCCGCGACGCGCTGGCCGCGATCCGCACGGTCGGCTGGATCCCGGAATGGGGCGAGGCGCGCATCGCGGGCATGATCGAAGGGCGTCCGGACTGGACGATCAGCCGCCAGCGCACCTGGGGCGTGCCGATCGCGCTGTTCTTCGAGCGCGAGACCGGCGAGCCGCATCCCGACACGCCGGCGCTGATGCGCCGCGTCGCCGACCTGGTCGAGAAGGACGGCGTCGACGCCTGGTACGCGCTCGATCCGGCGACGCTGCTCGGCGCCGACGCGCCGCGCTACGAGAAGGTCACGGACATCCTCGACGTCTGGTTCGATTCCGGCGTGACGCATGCCTGCGTGCTGGCGAAGCGGCCGGAGGACCGGTTGCACAAGCCAGCCGAGCTGTACCTCGAAGGCTCCGACCAGCATCGCGGCTGGTTCCAGTCCTCGCTGCTCACCGGCGTCGCGATGGACGGCGCCGCGCCGTACCGGCAGTGCCTGACCCACGGCTTCACCGTGGACGCACAGGGCCGGAAGATGTCGAAGTCGCTCGGCAACGGCATCGAGCCGCAGGAGATCATCAAGACGCTCGGCGCCGACATCCTGCGGCTGTGGATCCTGTCGACCGACTACCGCAACGAGATGTCGCTGTCGCAGGAGATCCTCAAGCGCACCGCCGACGCGTACCGCCGCATCCGCAACACCGCGCGCTTCCTGCTCGGCAACCTGCACGGCTTCGACCCGTCCGGGCACGCGGTCGCGCCCGCGGACATGGTCGCGCTCGACCGCTGGATCGTGCATCGCGCGTTCCTGCTGCAGGAGAAGATCAAGGCCGCGTACGAGCGCTACGACTTCGCGGAGATCGTGCAGTCGCTGTCCAACTTCTGCAGCGTCGACCTCGGCGCGCTGTACCTGGACGTGACCAAGGACCGCCTGTACACGATGCAGGAGGATTCTCTCGGCCGTCGCAGCGCGCAGACGGCGATGCACGCGATCGCCGAGGCGATGGTGCGCTGGATCGCCCCCATCCTGTCGTTCACCGCCGACGAGATGTGGTCGTACCTGCCGCCGGCGCAGGGCGAAACCGCGCGCGCAGGCAACGTGCTATTCGCGACCTGGTACGAAGGGCTGCAGCCGCTGCCGGCCGACGCCGCGCTGTCGGCCGAGGATTTCGACCGGCTGCTGGCGCTGCGCGACGACGTCGCCAAGGTGCTGGAGCCGATGCGCGCCGCCGGCACGATCGGCGCCGCACTCGAGGCCGAGCTGTCGCTGCGCTGCGGCGTCGCCGACCAGAACTGGCTGGCGCCGTTCGTCGACGAGCTGCGCTTCCTGCTGATCAGCGGCGACGTGCGCATCGTCGCCGACGACGAAGCGCGCGAGATCGCGGTGGAGGCCGCGCGCACGGACAAGCCGAAGTGCGTGCGCTGCTGGCAGCACCGCGGCGACGTCGGCAGCGACTCGGATCACCCGGAGATCTGCGGCCGTTGCGTCTCGAACATCGGCCCGGGCCCGGGCGAAACCCGGAGGTGGTTCTGATGGCCGTGCAGGAAACCGCGAAGCCGAAGCCGAACGCGCTGTCCTGGCTCGGCGTGTCGCTGCTGGTACTGGTCCTGGACCAGCTCACCAAGTTGTGGGTGCTGCGCAGCCTGCCCGAGTTCCAGCCGGTCACCGTGATCGAGGGCGTGTGGAACTGGTATCGCACCTACAACACCGGCGCGGCGTTCAGCCTGCTCGGCGACGCCGGCGGCTGGCAGCAGTACCTGTTCTCCGGCTTCGCGGTCGCGATCAGCGCCGTGCTGGCCTGGTGGCTGGCGCGCACGCCGCGCAACGACTGGAGGACGGCGCTGCCGTTCTCGCTGGTGATCGGTGGCGCGATCGGCAACCTGCTCGACCGGCTGCAGCACGGCCACGTGGTGGACTTCATCCAGTGGCACTGGCGCGGGCACTACTGGCCGTCGTTCAACGTGGCCGATTCGGCGATCTTCGTCGCCGCGGCGATCCTGATCGCGACCAGCCTGTTCCAGCCGCGCAAGGCGTAAAATGGGCGCCATGGACATCGTCCTCGCCAATCCCCGCGGTTTCTGCGCGGGCGTCGACCGCGCCATCGAGATCGTCAAGCGCGCGCTGGAGACGCTGGGCGCGCCGATCTACGTGCGCCACGAGGTCGTGCACAACCGCTACGTGGTGGACGAGCTGAAGCATCGCGGCGCGGTGTTCGTCGAGGAACTCGACGAAGTGCCGGACGGCGCGACCGTCATCTTCAGCGCGCACGGGGTCTCGCAGGCGGTCCGCGCCGAGGCCGACCGCCGCGGGCTGAAGGTGTTCGACGCGACCTGCCCGCTGGTGACGAAGGTGCACATGGAGGTCGCGCGCCAGTGCCGCGCCGGTCGCGACATGGTGCTGATCGGGCATGCCGGGCATCCGGAGGTCGAGGGCACGATGGGGCAGTGGAGCCGCGAAGGCGGGTCGACCGGTGGCCCGGGCGGCACGGCGGCCGGGACGATCTACCTGGTCGAGGACCTCGACGACGTCGCGACGCTGGCCATCGCGCAGCCCGACAACGTCGCGTTCACCACGCAGACGACGCTGTCGGTGGACGACACGCGCGGCATCATCGCCGCGCTGCGCGCGCGCTTCCCCGCGATCCAGGGCCCGCGCAACGACGACATCTGCTACGCCACCCAGAACCGCCAGGACGCGGTGCGCGAACTCGCGCAGCAGTGCGACCTGGTGCTGGTGGTCGGCTCGCCCAACAGCTCCAACTCCAATCGCCTGCGCGAACTCGCCGAGCGCGAAGGCGTGGAAGCGCACCTGGTGGACGGCGCGTCGGAGATCGATCCGGCGTGGGTCGCCGGCCGGCGGCATGTCGGCGTGACCGCCGGCGCCTCCGCGCCCGAGGTCCTGGTCCGCGGCGTGATCGAGCGCCTGCAGCAGCTCGGCGCCGGCGTGGTGCGCGAACTCGACGGCAAGCCCGAGGACATGGTGTTCGCGCTGCCGCGCGAGCTGCGCCTGCAACTGGTGGACTAGGCGCCGCATCGGCTAGAATCCGCCTCCTGCCGCGGCCTGGCCGCCGGCACACCCCTCCGCCGGAATAGCTCAGTTGGTAGAGCGGCGCATTCGTAATGCGTAGGTCGCAGGTTCGACTCCTGTTTCCGGCACCAGTTCGCGAGTCCCGACGCCCCGGCCAGCCATGGCCGGGGCGTCGTCGTTTCGGCGCCGCCGGTGCCGGTTGCTACTGTGCTTGACATAGTATGTAGCACCCTGTACTGTGCGCTAAACAGTAAAGGGGTTGCGCATGGTGGCGAAGGACGGCAAGGACATCGGGCTGGTCGAGCTCCGGCGCGGCGCGCTGGTGCTGGCCACGCTCAGCCGGCTGCGCGAGCGCCGGTACGGCTACTCGCTGCGGCAGGCACTGGCCGAAGGCGGGCTGCCGATCGAGGAGGGCACGCTCTATCCGCTGCTGCGGCGGCTCGAGTCCCAGGGGCTGCTCCTCAGCGAATGGGACACCACCACGGCGCCGCCGAGGCGCTACTACCGGCTGAGTCCCGAAGGCGAACGCGCCTTCGCGGACCTGTCCGCGGCCTGGCGCGCCCAGGCCGCGGCGATCGATGGATTCCTGCAGGGGGACGACGGGCAATGAAGACCGCGAACGATGTGATCGAATCCTGGGTGCGCGACGTCGCCCGCCAGTTGCCGCGCAAGCGGCGCGACGACGTGGCGTTCGAGCTGCGTGCGCTGCTCCAGGAGGAACTGGCGGCCACGGCCGCCGAGGCCGGCCGTGCGCCGGACCGCGCGATGGCGATGGCGCTCCTGGCCCGCTTCGGCAGGCCCGCGGAGGCGGCGGCGCGCTACGAGCCGCGACGGCCGCTGATCGACCCGGAGGACAACCATGCCTTCCTGATCTGGACCCTCGTCGTGCTGGTGGTGATCGGCATGTCCGCCGAGCGCTCCGGCGACGAGGCGCTGCAGTTGTTCGGCGTCCTCGCCCTGGTGTTCATGGCGATCGCGTGGTTCCGCCGGCGCCGGCCGGAGGGCCGCTTCGGCTGGAAGCCGCGGCCGCAGCCCAAGCCCGCGCGCGCGCCGCGCTGGCAGGCGCTGCTCGCCGCCGCGGGCCTCGCCGTGTTCCCGCTGGCGATGTACGTCGCGCCGCAGGCGTTCTGGGACATCGCGACCTTCGGCCATGGCGTGGGCGGCGGGCTCGCGCTGACCGATGCGTTCGCGCGCAGCTGGCAGCGCATGGCCACCATCGGCTGGCTGCTCGCCTACATCGCGGTCTGGCTGGCGGTGGCGGTGCAGGGCGGCTGGCGCCGCTGGAGCCGCCGGTTCGACATCCTCGCCGGGCTCGGCCTGGGGATGATGCTGCTCGCGCACGCGGCACCGATGGCGACGCTGCTCGACCGCGTCCCGTTCGCGATGTTCGTCTTGCCCGGCGCCGATGCGGTCGCGATGCCGTGGTTCCGCTTCGCCGGCGCGATCGTGCTGCTGGGCGCGCTCTACGACCTCTACGTCGAATGGTCGCGGGTCGAGCCCGCGCCCGCGCCGTCCGGGGCGCCGGCCGGGGGCGCGACCGCAAGCGCCTAGTCGCGCGGCGATCCCAGCGCCTGCGACGCCGGCCGGATAGAGTGTCGGCGTCGCAAGCACCGGAACCCACCGACGCCGATGGCCGCCAGACCCATGTCGACACGCTCCATGTCAACGCGCTCCACGAGCAAGGCGAAGACCGCCTACGTCTGCGGCGAATGCGGCGGCGAGCACAACAAATGGCAGGGCCAGTGCGCCGAATGCGGCGCCTGGAACACGCTCGCGGAAATCGTGCTGGAGCCCGCGGGCGCGGACGCGGCGAAATCGCCGGCGCGGCGCGCGGGCTGGGCCGGCAAGGTCGACGCGCCCAGGGTCACCGCGCTGTCGGAGGTCCGCCACCAGGAGGACGCGCGCGTCTCCACCGGCATCGGCGAGTTCGATCGCGTGCTCGGCGGCGGGCTGGTGGAAGGCGCGGTGGTGCTGGTCGGCGGCGACCCCGGCATCGGCAAGTCGACGCTGCTGCTGCAGGCGGTCGCGAAGATGGCGGGCGCCGGCAGCCCGGGGTTCAAGAGCCTCTACGTGACCGGCGAGGAATCGCTGGGCCAGGTCGCGGGCCGCGCCTCGCGGCTCGGCCTCGCCGTCGACGGCGTGGACGCGCTCGCCGAAACCGGCGTCGAGCGCATCCTCGAGCATGCCGCGGCCATGCGCCCGCGCATGATCGTCGCCGATTCGGTGCAGACCCTGTGGACCGAGTCGCTCACGGCGGCGCCGGGCTCGGTGAGCCAGGTGCGCGAATCGGCGGCGCGGCTGGTGCGCTACGCGAAGGAGACGGGGACCGCGGTGTTCCTCGTCGGCCACGTCACCAAGGAGGGCGGCATCGCCGGCCCGCGCGTGCTCGAGCACATGGTGGACGCGGTGCTGTACTTCGAAGGCGAATCCGGCTCGCGCTTCCGCGTGCTGCGCGCATTCAAGAACCGCTTCGGCGCGGTCAACGAGCTCGGCGTCTTCGCGATGGGCGAGCAGGGCCTGAAGGAGGTGCCGAATCCGTCGGCGATCTTCCTGTCCGGCGGCAGCCTGCAGCAGCCCGGCAGCTGCGTCACCGTGACGCGCGAGGGCACGCGGCCGCTGCTGGTGGAAGTGCAGGCCCTGGTGGATGCGTCGCCCCTGTCGAACCCGCGCCGCGTCGCGGTCGGCCTGGAGCAGAACCGGCTCGCGATGCTGCTCGCGGTCCTGCATCGCCACGGCGGCATCGGGGTCTCCGACCAGGACGTGTTCGTCAACGTGGTCGGCGGCATCCGACTGCAGGAAACCGCGGCGGACCTGCCGGTGCTGCTCGCGGTGCTGTCGTCGCTGCGCGACCGGCCGCTGCCGGAGAAGACGGTCGCGTTCGGGGAAGTGGGTCTGTCGGGCGAGATCCGTCCGGTGCCCAACGGCGAGGAGCGCCTGCGCGAGGCGGCGACGCACGGCTTCCGCCGCGCGATCGTGCCGAAGGCGAACGCGCCGAAGGGTCAGCCGTTCAAGGACATGGAAGTCGTCGCCGTCGGCCGCCTGGCCGACGCGCTCGACGCGGCGAGCTGAGGCCGCTTACCAGTACGGGCCCCAGCCCCAACCCCAGCCGACGCCCCAGCCGCGGTTGTAGCCCCAGCCCCAGTAGCGCGGGTAGGGATCGTTGACGACGTTCGCGCGCTCCGGCCAGAGGTAGACCACGTCCGCCGCGAGGCGCGGGAAGCGGTAGTCGTATTCGCCGATCTTGCGCGTCTCGTAGCCCTCGATGCGGCCGGTGAAGGTCACTTCGCGGTTCTTCTCGAACACGGCCGGGTCGTAGAAGCCGGCGCGGCAGGCGATGAAGCGCCCGCCGGTGTCGTCGCCTTCGCTGCGCGGGCGGCCGCTGTCCTGGAGGCGGGTGGCGATCATCTCGAAGCAGGTGCGCTGCGCCTGCGGCTGGACCGAGACGATGCGGCCGCCCCAGCGCACGACGGTGCCGGTGAGGTCGCGCGCGCTGGCGTCGTGCGGGGTGATCGGCGCGTAGCTGCCCTTGAGCGGCGCGGGCGTGGCGCAGGCCGCCAGCAGGCACGCGGCGGTCAGCGGGAGGGCGAGGCGGGCGAAGTTCATGACGGTCTCCGGATCGCAGGCCCGCGGCGGGCGGGGCTGCTGCTGTTGGACATCGCGGGGCGGTGGCGCCGCAGCGCGCTGGCGAGTGCGCTGCCGACGGACCGGCCCCCTGGATGGGGAGCGTACCGCCAGTTGTCGAAACGCACGATGAGCGGGCGGAGCGCCGCGCCACTGTCGGCGAGGCGCGGCGCGATGCGTTCGGACCAGGGGCCGGCCGCTTCATGCGGCGCTCGACCGAGCCCGGCGCGCGCATAGCGCTCGCCCAGCCGTCGCCATGCGCGCAGCACCGGGTCGCGGCCGCGGGCCGAACGCGCGCTGAACCAGGCCATCCAGCCCAGCGCCAGCAGCACCGCGGCGGCGAAGGCCAGTGCCAGCCGCGAGGGCGGCAGGTCGTCGAGGCCGAGCGGCCGCAGGAGATGCCGCTGCCGTTCCGCGTCGAAGCCGAGCACGAAGTCGTTCCAGCCGCGCCGCAGCCAGTCGCCCACGTCGAGCACGGGGGTGATGCCGCCGAGGCCGCCGAGCGCGCCGGCGCCGGGCGCGCGGTCGGCGAGCGTGTCGTAGATGCGCTCGGGCGCGACCGCCGCGGTCGGGTCCATCCGCACCCAGCCGCGATCGGCCACCCAGATCTCCGCCCATGCATGCGCGTCGGAATTGCGCACGAGCCAGTAGCCGCCGATGGGATTGCGGTAGCCGCCCGCGTAGCCCGTCACGACCCGCGCAGGCACGCCTGCGGCCCGCATCAGCACCACGAACGCCGAGCTGAAGTGCTCGCAGAAGCCGGCGCGGGTGTCGAACAGGAATTCGTCGACGGCGTGGCGCCCCGCGAGCGGCGTGTCGAGCGTGTACGCGAATCCGTCGTGGAACATGCGCATCGCGCGCGCCGCGATCGCCAGGTCGCTCGCGGGCGACGGGGCGCCGGCGTCGGCCCGCCACTGCCGCGCCATCGCGATCGTGCGCGGATCGAAGCCGGGCGGCAGCGCGAGCGCGGCCTGCCGCAACACGTTGCCCAGCTGCGGCTGGAACGCCACGGGCGGCGCCGAGCGCATGCGCCAGCGCGTGAGCGTGGTGAGCGGCCGCGCCGCATACAGGCCGTAGTCGAGCGAGAGCTGCGTGCCGGGCGGAGCGGCTTCGGGCAGTTCGAGCGCGACGAGCCGGCGGTTTTCGGTGGGCTCCAGTTCGATCTCGTAATCCCAGCGCGCAGGGCCGCGCGTCACCGGCGGCGCGGGGATGTCGCGCAGCCAGCGCGACTGCGTCCAGCGCCGGCCGTCGTAGTTCCACAGCACCGGGCCGCGCCAGTACATGCGCGACGTCGGCGGCGCCGGCCCGGAGAACTGCACGCGCAGCGCGGTGCGGTCGTCGTTCATCAGGTCGATCCACTCGCCCGGCGCCATGTCGTCCGACAGCCCGGGCCGCGCCATGGCGCGTTCCGGCACGCCCCACAGCGGCGCGGCCATGCGCGGGAACAGCCAGAACGCGGCCAGCGCGAGCGGCAGTCCCACCGCGGCGAGCCGGCCGATGCGGCCGAAGCGCCGCAGCGGCGGCAGCGGGTGCGCTTCGCCGGATTCGGCTTCCGCGAGGCGCAGCAGCGCGGCCAGCGCGAGCGCGGCGCCCGCGAGGCCGAGCGCGAGGGCGAGCGGCCCTTGTTCCAGCAGGAAGGTCGCGAACGGCGCGAACAGCGCGAAGGCGAGCAGGCTGCGCGCATCGCGCAGGCCCGCGGTCTCGGCGGGCTTGATCGCGAGCATCGCCGCGAGCAGCGCGCAGGCCGTGTCGCGCCCGAACTGGAAGCGGGCCGTCGCCAGCACCGCGCCGGCCAGCGCGAGCGCGAGCAGCAACCGCAGCGCGCCGGGCAACGGTCGCCGCCA